>NZ_JAKJHX010000035.1:30602-42388 GCF_021648855.1 Tychonema litorale BBK16
TTTTAACGTGATGTCAGGACTTGGAGTGCCATAATGGACGATCGAGCTATTTACCCCCGCACCTGCAATCGTTTTGAAACTTAAACTCTGAAAATCTGTTTCTTGCTGATAAAAGTTTTCAACGGTTTCTTTGACATCAAACTCTGTCAATATTCTACCATTGTCTAACTGTTCTGTCAACCACTTTAACGTAAAAGTTTTAGCTTTACTAGCCTTAAAATTGGCGGATTTCATCTGCTCAATTTCAACTGAGTTCTTTCGAGCTTTCATCCCCTCAATAGGATTTGCCTTAAAGACTATTTCGATATTATCTTCATCCTCTACTTGACGATTTATGATTAACTGATGAGTCCCTGCCGTAGTATGTTTAGCATCCAACAAAACGCGAGTTAGTCTGGGCTGAGATATACAATTTAGCAAGATTTTTGGATAATTTTCGTAGGGAAGCAGAGTGGCATATCTTTGTAAATCTTGCTGAATTTCTGGTGATACTCTTTGCGGATTAGTAAACAGAAAGGCTACATCGGAAGTGACAATTGCATAGGAGATAAAAATTGGAATATTGGGAATATCCGAACCTCGGAGATTGAACAACCATGCTATTTGATTGAGGTTGGTAATCGGAAGCACGTCGATGTTAGCTTTTTCCATCGCTTTCCTGACTCTCACTAACTTTTCGGCTGCACTTTCTCCTGTCAGGGACACAGGTAGACTAAATATGGGAGATTCATCAATCGCAGGTAAAGTGTCCGATGTTTTTGCTAGATTTTGCGATCGCACTTTGTCTGCTAAATTCTCTGCTATCGGTATCAATTCCATTCCCGCAGTCGCAAACTTCTTCACCCAACTCTGATATTGCTCAACAGAAAGGGTAAATGGATCAAAACCAAAACGCAATTTAGTTTGATTTTTTGCAGATTCTACAGCCAATTTTTCTAAGGTTTCAATTAAAGTGAGATTTTCTTCCAAACCCAGTTTAGATATTTGGATCAGTGCAGAATCAATTTGCAATTCGGCTTGTTCGTAGTAGCGAGAATCCACAAACAACCAAGCCGAATTTTTGCCAACCAACAAATCGCCAGCGGAACCAGTAAAACCACTAATCCAAGCCCTGCGCTGTTTAGCTTCCGAACCATATAAATTTAAGTGTTCGTCCACTGCGGGAATGAGATAGCAATCTAAGTCATAATTCAGCATTGAATCTCGCAAGTTTGCCATTTTTGAGCGAGTTGATTCCTGAGTGTTTATATTTGTCTTTAAGTTAGCACTAACCATTCTTTAATCTCCTATAATTGTCTTCAAACCTTTAACTAATCTGCTAATTCCTGCGGCCACAGTTTCCGGTTCCAGAGCACCGTAGGCGACTCGCAAATAGCACCCACGATCCATGCCGAAGGTTGTACCTGGAAGCACAGCCACTTGATACTCGCGAATTAATTTTTCTACTAATTCCATTGTATCGAGTTGTGTATCAACTTTCAAGAAAAAATAAAATGCCCCGCAAGCTGGGGAAATTGTACACAAGTTTTGTAGGGTGTTTAGTTCATTTAAGACAAATTGACGCACAGATGCGATCGCCCTTACATGATTATCACAATATTCTCGCCCAACTTGCAAGGCTCCCAAAGCTACATATTGCGAAATTACAGGCGGACAAATCAAAATTGTATCTTGAATCTTTCTCACTGAATCTAACAAGTGTTCTGGGATTACCATATACCCAATCCGCCAACTGGCAAAACCGTAGGCTTTGGAAAGCGTAAATAGAGAAATAGTATGTTCATGGCTGTCGGGAAAAGCTGCTGGTGAACAGTGTTTAACACCATCATAAGTAAAATACTCGTAGGCTTCATCACTGATGTGATAAATATTGTATTGGCGACAAAGTTCATTCACTTTTCGGAGTGCTTCGGAATCGTAAACTACACCAGTTGGGTTATTGGGTGAAATCGTGACAATCGCTCTCGTTTTTTCTGTGATTGCTTTTTCAATCTCATCAATATTCAGTTGATAAATTTCGTCGGTTTCTACTATCACAGGACAACAATCTGCCATGATAATTGCCATTTCATGATTGAAGTAATAAGGCGATTGAATAATTACTTCATCTTCTGCCGAAGTGATAGCAAGAATGGCATTAACAAATCCCATATTGCTACCAGCAGTCACCACAATGCAATTTGTGTTATTAATTTCGATGCCGTTGTCTACCTTGAGTTTCGCTGCTATGGCATCTTGTAATAGTTGAATTCCTTCGACTGCTTTGTATTTGTGATTATCGGGATTTGCCAGAAATTCGGGAATCTTTGCAAAAGATTGTGGTGGCGGATCGTAAGAAACCACACCTTGTCCTAATGATATTGTTCCCGGATTTTGGCGGATCAGTTCACCGACAACGGGAATAATTGGCGATTGTACGGATCGCATTCGAGTGGGATGAATTTTCATATAATATTTGTTTTTTGGGGCGTTATCTGATAATTTATGCTACCGCAAAATCATGGTAAAATTAAATATTAGCTCATAACAGGAGAAAGTTCCTATGTCAACGATGACTGTCAAAGATGTTGAGCAAGTTCAAACCGCTTTTTCCGAAGCTGGTTTAGATTACCAAATTGAACTAGAAGACGGAAGACTTTCAATTATGGGCCCATCAGACATTGTATCCAGCGAAATCGGATCTATCCTGATTCGCTTACTAGGTAACTGGGTTTATCCCCGCCGTCTCGGACGAGTTTTTGACTCCGCAGGTGGTTTTATTATGCCAGATACTAACGTCAAAGCACCCGATGTTTCCTTTGTGCGCGCCGCGCGATTGCGCCAAAGTCCCCGTTATTTCGGACAACTTGTCCCCGACTTAGTGGTAGAAATTAAGTCTCAGAGCGATCGCCTTAAGCCTATCGAAGCCAAGGTTTTGAAGTTTGTTGAGCTCGGAGCGATTGTCGGAATTGCGATCGATCCTGATGCCGAAACAGTGAAGATTTATCGCTCTACTGAGGAACCACAAATCTTACAAAATGGCGATACTTTAACAATACCAGAACTTTTTCCCGGTTGGGAATTGGCAGTTTCCGAATTGTGGCCTCCCATCTTTACAGAAGAAGAAACACAATTTTAGTATCTGTAGGGTGCGTCGCCATCAACAATCTTTAATAATATCCACAATTTTTGAGCGACGCACCAGTGCAAAATAGTTCAGCAAACAAATCCACACTCATTGGAGAGATTTAAACTTTCTCAATTTCTATTCTAGAACCTTGCGGTGATTTGTATACTTTAACTTGTGCCGGCAATCTTTCTCCCAATCCTCGCACGTGAGTAATTACTCCAATTAGCCTGTCTTGTTGCCGCAAAGATTCTAATATTTGAGTCACGCTTTCAAGAGTTTCAGCATCGAGAGTCCCGAATCCTTCATCTAGAAACAAACTGCCCAATTGTGCACCTTGCGATAGCTTTTCTGACAAAGCTAAAGCCATTGATAAAGAAGTAGCAAAAGTTTCGCCACCAGAAAGTGTTCGCACTCGTCTCGCTTCGCCACCATTCCAATTATCCGCTACCCAGTATTCGCCATCTTGGATTTTTAAAGCATAACGATTTTCGGTTAATTCTTGCAAAATCAATGTGGCGCTACCAACTAACTCCACTTCTAAATGTTCTAAAATGTAAGACTGAAATTCGTTAGATTTAAGATTCTGAGCTAAGGTATGATAAATTTGTTCCTGTTCTGTGAAATTAGTAATTTGCTCCAAAAGTCTTTCGGCTTGTTCGAGATGTTGTTCGGCTACTTGAATCCAAACTAATAATTCCGCGCGGTTGTTGTTGGCTTGTTTGAAATTTTCTTGGGCAGTATGTTTTGCTAATCGCACTTTTGCTACAATATTTTCATCCGTTGTTTTGCGTAAAATCACCTCACTCAAGTCTTTCTCCCTAGTTTCTAACTGAATTTTTGATTCACGGTACTCCCCAATCATACTTTCCCATGTTAATTGTTTTTTGGCTGGAACAACGGCTGCCAAAAAAGTCTCTTCTGTGAAACTAGCCACTGTTAATTTTGATTGCCAATCTTGGTTTATCTGCTGTTTTTTCGCTATCGCTTGTTCGAGAATATTTTTGGTTTGTTTATTTATTTCAGTGGCTTGAATTATATTAGTATGAGCCTTTTTATAATTGTTTTCTGCGGATTTTAGCAAATTTTCTAAATTTTGCTTGTCTTGTTTTAGAGATTGTGCTAAATTTTCATAAGGTTTATCTTCAGTAATTCGGTAAAGTGCATTTGCACAAGTTCGCAACTGCTGCTGTCGCCGCTCTAATTCAGCGATCGCATTTTGATACTCTTCCTGTTTAGCTGCTTTTGTGGCTGACGCAAAAGTAAATAATTGTTGCGATTTATCGTATTCAAGTGCTACTTGTTGGAAGTTTTGCTGAGTTTCTCGATATAGGCGGTCGCTCTCTTTAAGAATTACTAATTCCTGGTATAATTGAGAAGCTTCCCAATCATATTTATCCAAAATTACTGTAATTTGCTGTTGCAACTCGGCAA
This sequence comes from Tychonema litorale BBK16, assembly GCF_021648855.1. Lineage (GTDB taxonomy): Bacteria > Cyanobacteriota > Cyanobacteriia > Cyanobacteriales > Microcoleaceae > Microcoleus. The sequence goes on from NZ_JAKJHX010000035.1 coordinate 35,143, forward strand.
CTCTATTCAGCGTTTCTTTTAACGTCTGAGAAATTTCTGACTCCTTTTCATGAAGCGTAGAAAGAGCGCTTTTTGCTTCGACTACCGATAATTGAATTACTTGAAAAACCTGATTTGCCGTAGATATGTTCTCACGCAAAGGAGCGATATCCACAATATTTGATGTTGGCAAAGATGGGAGGCGATCGCTCTCAGGATGTACCCCCCCACATACCGGACACATATCCCCAGAATTGAGGGAAATTCTGACAGCCACAACACTATCTAACCGCGCCGCTTCCACATTAGCTGCTTGGGCTACTTCTAACTCATCACTGCACTCTTTTAGCCTGACTTCCGCTACTTCTAATTTCCGTGAAATTTGAGTATAATTATGTTTAAATTTCTCCCTATCTGTAACAAGCTTATTTAACTGTTGCTGCTGATTTTTTGCCTGCTTTTGTATTAGCTGAAATTCCATCAACAAAGGTGCTGCTTGCTGCAACTGCTCCAACGGTTTTCCCCCAGCAGAATACTGTTCCATCAGTGCTACTGCTTGAGTAGCGCGGAAACCAGCACCCTGCATTTTATTATTGGCAGTTTCAAGTTCTTTCTCTGCTGCTTTTAAATAACGGAACTTTTCCTGTACATTCTTTTGGACTATCGCCACTTCTTTTTCTAATTCACAGCGCTGTTCTTCATATATCCTAGCAGTAGCTAAAGCGTGTTCACGAGCTTTAATTTGGACTGCTACTTCCTTTTCTGTGGCTTTTGCTGAATCAAGTTGCTGCTGCTGCGCTGCTAATTCCAGGTCAGCTTTGATTAGTTGCTCTTGCGCTAACTTAGCATCAATTTCAGCGGTTTTATATTGTGCGCGCGCTTGTTGAACTAAAGCCCAATCTGCCTGTAAATGATTGGCATTCTGCGACATTCTTAAGCGCTCAATTAAAATTTGTATCCCTGGTAAATTAGCATTTAATTGAGCCAATTGTTGTTGTAAATCTTCCCAGCGAGTTATTTGCAACAACAACTGTTCTTCTTCGTCCAGCGCCTTCTGAGCTGTCATCATAGCTTGCTCAAACAGGGGTAGATTTTGCTCTAGACTCAAAAGTTGCGATCGCCTTTTTGTCACTTCATCCGCCGCCGGTGCACTCAACTGTGCTAACTGACGCTCCACCATTTCCCGTTCCTGCTTGAGCAACTTCGCCAATTCACTTGACTCCTTCCGCATCAGTTCAAAAATCTCAAATCCAGCTAACTGTCGTAAAATTTCCCGCCGTTTTGAGGTATCACCTTTGATAAATTCATCAAACTTACCTTGAGGTAAGATAATTGCTCGTGTGAAAGTATCAAAATCCATGCCTAAAATCTGTTCAATCGTATTTTGAACAGCAACAATACTCGTCCCCAAAGTCTCCCAATCGCCATTTTGCCAATTTTCCAAAATTACTTTATTTTCAGGTGTCCTTGGGCGATAACGCCACCTCCGTGTCACCCGATACTGCTCAGATCCCACTGTAAAACGCAACTGTACTTTTAGGTTTTCGCTACCTTGACTTACTAAATCAATTATTTGTTTTCCGCTGCGATTTGTTGTACCAAAAAGTGCATAAGTCATCGCATCTAATAGCGAAGATTTCCCAGCACCAGTAGCACCAGTAATTGCAAATAAATCGAGTTCGGAGAAATCCAAATGCTGTTCGTGGCGGAAACTGGTAAATCCTTCGATAAAAAGTTCAATAGGACGCATAAACGATTTTAGATTCTAGATTTTGGATTTGAGATTTTGAATTTTTACGTATTTAATTGTTAGCTGTTTCCTTAAACTTTGTATACAAGTTCTGAAATTCCTCCAATACTGCGGGTTTCGGTGTTGTTCCCAATCGGTTTTGATAGTAATTGCAGAATTCTGCTGCTGGATCAAAATTGTTGGGATCTATGTGATTTATTTCTGTTGATTCTATGGATGCTTCTGGGTAACGCGGTTCGATTAATAGGGCTTGAGAACAGATTTGGCGCACTCTATCAGCAAGTCCGATTTGCGGACTGTCCATTTCAACAATTACCTTCAAAAAACCGGGATGATAACGATGAGCTTCTAAAGTTTCATCTAAATTGTGATTATCACATTTAAGCACTTTTAAGGGTTTGTGGCAAGTCACAGGTTTAAATTCTACCCGCGCGGGACTTCCCGGCTCAACTTCAATCAAATAAAATCCTTTTTCTTGTTCTGCTTCTCCGAAATCTAATTGAATTAAAGAACCCGAATAGTAAGCGGGAGAATTATTGGCAATTCGCTGGTGGATGTGGATGTGTCCGAGGGCGATATATTGAGCTTCTGGTGGTAGAGTCTGTGAGGAAAGTAGGTATTTTTCTCGCGTGTAATAAGCAACTTCTGATTTGGCTAATTTAGCACCGTCAATACTCATATGTCCCATCAGGACATTGACCGTGTTGTCTCGAAAATCGCTAGTTAAATCTTGCAGTACCTCGGTCACCATTTCTCGGTAATCTTTTCGACGTTCGCGCGCGTCAGATTGCCACAGAGAATTGGCATCTAACAGTTTTTGTTCGGAAGCAAAAGGCATTGCTCCGACGCAAAGTTTGCCACTTTTTGTGTTAAGATTAATTGTACCACCGTCTGCCGATCGCCTAACTTTGCCTAAAGCCCTAACACCAGCGAGGGAAAGCAGTTGCGCGATGCTGTCGATGCGGGATGCGGAGTCGTGATTCCCGGCGATCGCAATTGCTGGAATTTCGGCCGCTTGCAATTCGCAGAAGAATTGATACGCAATGCGTTCAGCGTAAGCAGTCGGGTTTGGTACATCGAAAATGTCGCCGGCAATCAGTACAGCATCGACATTTAATGCCTTTGCTTGCTTCAAAAGCTCTTGGAGGGCGATCGCAATTTCAGGAGTGCGGTCAATTCCTCGAAAACGTCGTCCTAAATGCCAGTCAGCAGTATGAATTAATCGCATAGTATTAGTTTTTTATTTATTTTAATACTTTGTGCGATATTTTTTTAACTTTTGTCATTTTACAGGTATTCTAACACTATTATACTTGCAAATTCTCTTCAACAGCCTTCACCTCATGAAAGCGAGTATAATCAACGACCCGTTTCCCTTCCGGTGTTCTAGAAATAATATCGACAAACCGCATATTCCACAAAATTTCTGAGGCTACAAAAGAATGGCGGGCGTGAATAGTTTGCGAAACCGTTTCGTCAAGTCCAGTTAGTGTAACCACAATTTCTGCTTGCTGCTCTTTCAAGTCTTTTGGAGTAAGTTTGTACAAAGGACTATTTTCATCAACTACGTGCATAACTGTCCATGTTAATGCAAAAATTGGAGATTGACTTCGCATTAATTTCAAATCGTAAAAACGCCTCATATAATAGCCATCAGATGTTATTTCATCACGGATTAGGGTGACTCGCTGCTGCGCTTCTAAAATTTGATTTGAGCGCTGATTTGCCGTGCGGTACATGAGAGTTGGAACGCCGTTGAAAGAAGTGATAACTGCTACTCGACTGAATATAACTCTAGCTGTAGGCTTGGAAAATCTAGCAAAGGCAAGTCCTGTAATCATTGCCACTCCCCACAAACCAAAAAGGGCTTGGATACAGACGATAATGTTAGCATAATCAGTGCGTGGATACATAGATCCGTAGCCGATCGTTGCCATTGTTTGCACACTAAAATAAAAGGCATCTTTGAAGGAACCTGGCCGAGCATTTACGATGCAATCTCCTCCGGCTAAATAAGCTAGGGCAAATAAAGAGTTCGTCAGTGTATACGATAGCCAGATTAAAACGAAAAATCTTGGCCATGAAAGAGTTAGCAGCGAGTGGTAAAGATCCGCGAAATGTAGGCGAGGTAAGCCTAGCCTGACAACATTTAAGCTAAATTGTCCTTTTCGGCTTACTAAACGAGCCTGTTGATGACGATCGCGATTATTGTTCATTGAGATTTGTAAATATAGCTGTGTCAATTTGTAACTATTGCTAGATAGAAGAAAACAGATCCTTTAGACTGATGTTTAGTTCTAAAAATTAGGATAGCAAGGAAGTTGAAAAATGATTGAACTTAACTGGCACGACTATGTGGTCATGGTTTCTTTTGTAGCTTCTGTCGTTGGTCTAGTCCTGTTGGGCGATCGCAAATCGCAACCAACAGACGATCGCACTTTAAGCGAAGAAACTCTGATTAAGATGAGTTTTATTTACTCGATAGTATACTCCATCTCTGTCTTAGGGCTAAAGATGCCTCTGCCAGAAGACCACTGGTTATTGGCCAGTATGAAGCTAACCACAGTTCTGTCTTACTTATTGACAGTTTCTAGCATACTTAGTCTGCCACTGCAACGCATGGCGGTTCGGCAAGTCGAAGATTAAATAGAAAAGGGAAGAAAATTCATCGATTCGCGATCGCAGTGCCGTGGTAGGATATCTATCGCCAATTAGAACAAAATAAAATATGACTGTTGCAGTTAACAAAACTCCAGGATTAGCATCGCGCTTAGTAAATGGCGTACTCTCGATCAAGCCTTTGGCTGATTTAGCCAAGCATCAAGCGCGGGAAATGATGATTAAAAGAGCCGAAAAAATAGGAGTGCATTGGCGACAAGATGCCCAAGCACTTTTAGCGCGGAATTGGGATGCAGAATTGCTCAGCGTGCAAAATCCCGATCTGGTTTACCCCAAATATTATCTAACTTCATTTCATGCCTACGAAAAGGGTAATATGAGTTGGGAAGCCGCCACAGAAGTTGAAGTAGCCGCCCGTGCAGTTCACGCCGGAATTTGGCCAGAAGCGGGTGCAGAAGGCGATGCTAAACTCCGGGAAAGTTATCACGAAATCGTCAAAACTCAAATTGATAAAGCACCGCAAGATATTGTGGATTTGGGATGCAGCGTGGGGATGAGTACCTTTGCGCTTCAGGATATTTACCCGCAAGCTAAGATTGTCGGTGTTGATTTGTCGCCTTATTTTTTAGCAGTTGCTCAATATCGTTCTCAGCAGAAACAAGCTGAATTATCAAACCAAAAATCTCCGATTTGGGTTCATGCTGCTGCTGAATCTACTGGTTTACCTGGGAATGCTTTCGATTTAGTTTCTATCTTTCTAGTTTGTCACGAATTGCCGCAGAAAGCAACGATGGAAATATTCCGAGAAGCGAGACGTTTACTGCGCCCTGGTGGACATTTGGCAATTATGGATATGAATCCACAATCTGAAATATATGCCAAAATGCCTCCTTATATTTTGACTTTGCTCAAGAGTACGGAGCCTTATTTGGATCAGTATTTTGGGTTGGATATCGATCGAGCTTTGGTGGATTCTGGTTTTGCAAAGCCGACAATAACTTGCAATACTCCTCGGCACCGGACTGTTGTTGCTGAGGCGATAAATAGTCAGGTTTGAGGGGAGGGTTGGAAAGATGTTTGCGGTCGATCACACTTCAAAAGTGTATTAGACCGTAACTAAGGTACAATTAATAGTTAGCCTGCTTTATCCTATAGGTGAGGAACTTCCAGTAAAACTATCTATCAGTCTCCGAAGTTTATCAAAAAGTAGTAAAGCTATCGCATATCTAATTTGTCTTGAGTGGTTACAATCGATATATAAATTAACACATTACTACAAATGTCTGACTTATCGAGTATTGAAAAAGTAAAAATAGAAAAACTGTTTGAGATGGAGAGTGGTTATGTTCTTGATTTTTCCAACAGAACTTTCCAGGAATTCATAATTGAAAATACACAGATTGACATAGATGACGATAAGTATAAGTACGCTGGCAGCTCTAAAGCTAATCGATTAAGAGCCTTTTGGCTTAAAGAATCTAACTATATTGTATGTAAACTATCTGAAACAGAACGGCTTTATTGAGTCACAAATGACCGCAAGGATTCTAAAATATTCGACTAAAATTCTGGACTCTTTTAATGATGTTAGAAACAACCGAAGTCTGGCTCATGACAATCCTATTTTGAATTATCATGAGAGTGTTCTAATATTTAACAATGTTTCAAGCGCGATTAAGTTTATAGAAGCCATTGAAAAAGAAAAATTAGAAGTTGACGAACAAGACGAAGTTCAAGCAGAGTGGGATGATATTCCCTTCTGAAGAAGTTGCTGTTTTCGTCAATCTGCACCCTAACAATCATTTTGCAAAAGTTATCGTTCCTTTTTACATGATACCAAATCCTGGTTTAATACTTCCTCGATCTCTAAGTCCGCGCAGACGGACTTCGTTTGTATAGTTGCGGTTTCAACCGCCGGATGCTCTGAGATTAACATATCGCCCTATGCTACCACAGATACTTTTTCGTACTCTTCACTGTGTTTTTGCACTGCATCCCAAATATCAACTTTTTGCTGAAGATTGAGCCAAAGTTGAGGGCCGTTCCCTAACGCTTTCCCAATCCGAATTGCCATATCTACTGTAATTGGTCTTTGACCTAGAACAATTTCGTTGACACTACGGCGGGATACACCTAGTATCTCAGCGAACCTGGTTTGAGTCATTTCAAGATCTTCAAGCACATCTGAAATGACCTCGCCCGGATGTACTGGTCTTACTTTCCTCCCTTGAATAATGTCTTTTATGTCTTTCATGCAATTTTCCTTACGCTTGAAGTTGAATTTTTCGATTGTGTTTTATAGTCTAGTGATAATCTTCAATTCTATTAGTGTAACCTATAAGATTACAGATGTCAAGCCTTAAATGATTGCAAAGACAAAGATAGCTCCAATCTAGCAACAAGGCTTTATCTGGAAGAATGGAAAATTTATGGTAGCGGCTGAGTTAAGATGTTTAGTGTGGGACTAGATTTACCGATCGACACCTTAACCCCTCACCCACCACGCAACTGCCTCACCAAATGAACTAGCTCTGGTAAAATTAGCTTCTCCACAGCTAGTTTCACCGCATTGCTAGAACCCGGAAGAGAAAACACTAACTTGCCCTTATAAACGCCAGCAACAGCACGAGACGCGATCGCCCTAGAACCAATTTCTTGATAACTCAAAAACCGAAAAATCTCCCCAAATCCCGGTAAAATCCTGTCCAGCAAACTCTCCATCACATCATAAGTCGTATCTCGCGGAGAAATACCCGTCCCCCCACTCAAAACAATTGCATCCACATCTTCGCGCTGACAAAAAGCCTGCACTTGCAATATAATTTTCGCCGCATCATCCTTAATAACTGTGTAAGCTACCACAACATGACCAGCATCTTTCAGCAACTTCTTAATTAA
>NZ_JAKJHX010000036.1 GCF_021648855.1 Tychonema litorale BBK16
CGGTAGCAAGACCCGATGAAGCGTCAAGAATCACCGCACATAAGAGGTCGGTGAGCATTTCAAGCTATTTACGCCTTGGCTATGTCAAGCTTGGCTATGTCAAGTTTCGATCGGATAAGCTTGGCGGGAACCGTCAATAATTTGCTAGAAAAGCAGGTGTTAGAAAGATGATTAGTGGCAGCTCAGATTTCATATTACCAGGACTAGGCATCGATCATGCTCCAGAATTCCAAGAACTAGAAACTCCCGAAGGCGAGCTGCACCTGCGGTTCTATGTGCCTTCGGGGAACGAGTTCGCATTGCCAGCGACAGGGATTAGAGAGGTACTATCCCCGTCCCCAGACCGCATGACACCAATCCCTAATGTTTCTTCTTTGCTTTTAGGTACGCTAAATATGAGGGGACGTGTGATTTGGGTGGCAGACCTGGGTCAATTTCTGGGAGACCAAACACCTATGAATACCGATCGACCGGAAATTCCGATCATTGCTGTAGAAGATCAAGATACGATTTTGGGATTAGCAGTCGATCGCATTGTGGGGATGGACTGGCTGGATGTGGAGCAACTACACTCGCAGAACAATGCACCAGATGGCATGATGCCATTCTTGAGAGGAGAATGGATGTTAGGCGAACCAGTTCAACAAGTGCTACGACTGCTAGATCAAGTAAAAATTCTGCGATCGGCACGATGGGCAGCGTGAAATCGATTTTAGATTGGCGATTTTCGATTGGGTCTAATCACAAACAGTCACTAAGCCACGTATCTAAAATTCCAGATAAAAATCTAAAATCTAAAATCTAAAATCAAACATGGGGCGGCAAATGGCAACAAGTACCAACTTTCAGCAGGACTACCAACGGGCAGAGGCGGCATACATGGAAGGCGACTACCCAGAAGCCGCGGCTCTAGTCTATCAATTAGTAGAAAATTTTCCCGAAGACCCTAGCGCTCGTCTGCTGTGCGGTCACATCTATTGCTACGGGCTAGAACAGTATGAGGTAGCACGGGAACAGTACACGGTGGTGCTCGGCTTGAGCGACGACTCCAGCTTGGTCGAACACGCTAATAATGGCATTAATTACACAGACCAATTTTTACCGGCCCAATTGCAATCAGAGAATTTTGATGCTGAAACTGAATTGGAATTCTACCCGGAAAACTCTTTAGACGAAAGTTTGGAAAACCCAGATTTTGAACTTTTCCAAGGAGATGCTGCTGAACTGTCTTGGGATAGTCAATCCCCAGATGGTATGGAAAATGAAGACCTGGCAGACTTGGGAATGAGTGACTTGGGGTGGGAAGCACCGGAGGATCATGTCAGCGATGGCGAAGATTTAACGATGCTGAACAACCCCTTTACTGGCGATTCTGGTGGGATAGCTGCTTATGCTGAGGCGACGGGGCCGCTAGACGAATTTGCTAATTCAGACTTCGGAGACCCTTTTGCTTTAGATGAAGAAGGATTCGGTGAGCACTTTCAAGACCAAAAAGTGTCTGGCAAATCAACTCCTTACCATGCAGATACGTTTTCAGAAGCTCCGACTCAGATTCTCAACGGTCAGCGTTTTGCTAGCGCAGAAGTGGGGAATTCGATCGACTTGAACAAACCAGACTATCCCACGGGCCCATCTGACAATTTTGATGAAAGTTTTTCACCACGCTCGTTACCAGATGAATTTGACCTGGACGATGACTATTCTTCATCACCCCCGATCGGTCAAAATCACAACTACGATCCAGAAGAAGATGCAGACCCCTTCGCCCAGGCTCTCCCAAGCGAGTTTGGAGGACGGCCGTCAGCCAATTCGGAATACTCGTCAAATTATGACTTGGCTGAAGATGAGACACTGTTGATGGGGGGCGCTGTCCCCAGCTCTCAAAGTCAAAGGTCGAACCGCAGAGGCTTGAAATCGACCGATCGAACTTCGCAAAGTAATGGTTACGGCGACTCTCCGAGTGTGGGATACGGCTCTAGGGATAGTTTTGAGTTAGACGCTTTTGATGATGATGCTTTTAATGATTCTTTCTCTATAGAAGACTCTGCGGAGCAAGCGACTTCTTTTGGAGCGGGGGGAATGCCAAGCAGCGACTGGTCGTCAAAAACGGGTAATTCTCAAGAACATAGCGGTTTCTTAGACGAATTTGATGCTTTTGATGATTTGGGCAATTTGCCAGATTTTGATATTTCCGAGGATGTCAATAGTTCGATTCTGACTAGGGGTAGCACTAATTTTGGCAACTCCTCGACTAGCGGCATGATGGGTACGACCGGCAGTAGTCTAGATTTCGATAACACTGACGGCTCCGCGATTCGGGATGATGAAATATTTAGCATGAGTGGCCCGGCTGATGCGTCGGCCCCAACTTTTAGTGGGACGGAAACGGATGCGATCGATTCTTCTGTGACTGTGGAACAGGGGGGTCTGGCTTTCTTAGAAAATGCCCCTTTGTTTGCGAAACATTTTTATACAGCAGTTGGGGCAGGACTGGTTTCTCTAATCGCTGTGGCTTTTGTAACCAATATCGCCTCGTATCAGGCATTGCGGGAAGATAAGCCAGAGGCGATCGTCTATTTGCGCCAAACTGGCTGGGTAATGACGGCAGCAGCAGGTGTTACGAGCTTTTTGACTTCTTGGGGAATCGGGCACTTAATCGCTAAGCAGGTACGTCATTCTTCGGACAATTTGCAAGCTCAATTTGATTTTGTATCTCAAGGAAATTTGGATGCTCGCGCCACGATTTATTCGGAAGATGAATTTGGCAAAATGGCGGCTAAATTCAACTATATGGCGAAGGTGATCCAAACGACGATTAGCGATACTAGACGCAAATCGGATGAGCAGGAACAGGCTAAGGAAGACTTGCAGCGTCAAGTTATTCGCTTGCTAGATGACGTGGAAGGTGCTGCTCGTGGTGATTTGACGGTGACTGCGGAGGTGACGGCAGACGTATTGGGTGCTGTTGCTGACTCGTTTAACTTAACGATTCAAAACCTGCGAGAAATCGTTCACCAGGTGAAGCAGGCGGCGAGGGAGGTCAGCAAAGGCGCTACGGATAGTGCCAAGTTTGCGGGGGATTTGTCTTCGGATGCGCTGCGACAAGCTGAGGAACTGGCGGCGACGCTGAATTCGGTGCAGGTGCTGACGGATGCGATTCAGCGGGTTGCTGAGAGTGCGAGAGAGGCGGAAGAAGTGGCACGGGGCGCTGCGGCAACGGCTCTGAAAGGGGGCGAGGCTGTGGAACGGACTGTGGCTGGGATTTTGGAAATCCGAGAAACTGTTGCTGAAACTACGAGAAAGGTTAAGCGGTTGGCGGAAGCTTCTCAGGAGATTTCTAAGATTGTGGCTCTGATTGCAACGATCGCATCTCGGACGAATTTGTTGGCTCTGAACGCTAGTATTGAAGCGGCCAGGGCTGGGGAAGCTGGTCGGGGTTTTGCGATCGTGGCGGATGAGGTGCGGCAATTGGCAGATCGATCTGCTAAGTCTTTGAAAGAAATCGAACAGATCGTGATGCAAATTCAAAGCGAAACCGGCGCGGTAATGACGGCGATGGAAGAGGGTACGCAACAGGTAATTGAGGGGACAAAATTGGCAGAACAAGCTAAGCGTTCTCTCGATGATATTATCCAAGTAACTAATCGAATTGACGTGTTAGTGCGATCGATTACGGCGGACACTGTGGAGCAGAATGAAACAGCTCGCTCGGTCGCAAGTGTGATGCAAGCAGTTGAATTAACTGCTCAGGAAACGTCCCAAGAAGCGCAGCGAGTTTCGGGTGCTTTGCAAAATTTGGTAGGCGTTGCCCGCGACCTTTTGACATCGGTAGAAAGGTTCCGAGTAGAAACAGCAGAAAGACAATAATTGATTGTTTAATGCTTTTTTGCTTCCTGATTTACAAGCACATTTTTGTGGCAATAATGACAGACAAAAAGCAGCCTCGCAGTCTTGAAGCCACTGCGAGGAGGCTAATTCAGCACCTAAACAAACTAGGAGTTGCACAGATGGACGATAACATAGTAGAGGTAATTCCTGGTATATTTGGTGAGATTCAGCCGACGGGCTGTATTATCTCTACCCTAACCAAATCTAGCAGTGGCTATGCAAACAAGAGACTTCGGATTAACGGTGAATGGAAAACCTTCAATGTTCACCGTTTAGTATTAGAAAATATCTTAGGTCGTCCGATTAGACCAGAATACTTTTCTTGCCACACTTGCGATGTCCGTAACTGTATTAATCCTAATCACTTATGGGAAGGTTCTAGACTGGAAAATTCTCAAGATAGGTTTAGAAAAGGACGGATTAAAGATGTAGGAAGCACGTCTGCACCTCAACCTAAAAAAGAACTGCGAGGCGTAGAAATAATTCCTGGAATTCGGGCTGAAATACAGCCGAATGGCTGCATGATTTGTATCTTGGCTAAAAGAAGTGATGGTTACGCCATTAAGGGTACTAAAATTAATGGCAAAACTAAAAGTTTCTACGCTCACCGACTTGTACTTGAAGATAAACTGGGAAGACCGATCGCACCGGGTTATTTTGCTTGTCATAGTTGCGACGATCGCGGTTGTGTCAATCCTGACCATTTGTGGGAAGGAACTCCCGCCGATAACTCCCATGATGCTATAGAAAAAAACCGCTTTCCTTTCGTTCCTGGCAAGATAGGTCCTCAACGCAAGCTAAAACCCGAACAGGTGCAGCAGATTCGCTATCTTTTAAGTGAGGGGATATCGAAAGCAGAAATAGCTAGGACATTTGCAATATCTCGTAGTCAGATTATTCTGTTGGGAAGGGGAGAGATTTACAGAGATATTCTCTAAGACCGATAAAATAGACCAAATACAATAACGATTAAAATTAAGGAAAAAAATATGCTGCCGGAACAACAACAGAGGATTATGGGCTACTTTATTGAGGAGGCAAAAGACCACCTCAATACGATCGAACAAGGTCTACTTAATCTCCAAGTGACGATCGAAGACCCAGAACTGGTCAACGAAGTATTCAGGGCTGCTCACTCGGTGAAAGGAGGAGCAGCTATGTTGGGGCTGACAAGCATTCAACAAACCTCCCACAGACTAGAAGATAGCTTTAAAATCCTCAAAGAATGCAGGGTCAAAGTAGACCAACAGCTAGAGTCCCTGTTCCTGCGAATATTTGATACCTTACAGGGACTTCTGGAACAGCTATCAGGCCCTTTTGGGCTAACCGAAGAACTAGGGGAACAAATGGTTCGTGAGCTCGAACCTGTGTTTCAGGAACTCCACAACCATTTGGGAGCCCTGGTGGGATACAGGGTGGGGGATAGCGATGATATTACCCTACTAGCAGAGCCTGCCGGAGTGATGGATGAAGCCAGCTTTGCTGCTTCCTCGGAAAGTTTTTTGGGTTCTGGGTTTGGAGTCGATGCGCTGGAGAGTCATCAAGGTTCCATGCGCTTGGTTTTTGAGTCGGATGTGCCGGCGCGAATGCGGGAAATGCTTCAAGAGTTTAAACAGCCTGAAAGTGAGGAAAGCAGGCGCAGACTCAGAAGTATTTGTGGGAATTTGAGGCTGGCTGGAGAGGAGTTTAATTTAAATTGCTGGATTGGGTTGATTGAGGCTGGGTCTAGGGCGATCGCAAATCGAGAAAATTCTTACCGCGTTTTAGCACCAGTGGTGATTAAGGATATCAAACAAGCTCAGGATTTAGTCATTTCCGGGATGGAGTCGGAAATTGTAGTTGGCGCGAAACTGAGGGAACTGGCGCAGATTGTGACTTCCGAAGCCGATTTTGAGGATTTACTGGCTTTTGCTCAACCAGGGGCTAATGCAGGCGACATAACTGGAGAAGATGAGGTTTGGGATTTAGTGAGAGCGGAGGAAAACAGTTCCGCAGAACTAATGCGGCCAACTATTTCTGGGCTGAGCATAGATGAATTGTTCGATAAACTCGACAGCGGTGAAAGCAATGATTATGGTAGCGGTCGATCGCCTCAATTTGGCGATTCCCCAGGATTTGGAGACTCGGAGCTGGAAACTGGTGCTTTCAGGGTTTCGAGTCGCACAGGGCCAGAAGTGGGCGCAGCAGAACTCAATACCTTAGCCGACTTGTTTGATGGCGAAAGTCCAGACCTAGATGGTGGCTGGGAAGGAGAAGATGAAATAGAAGAAACTAGCTCTTCTAGAATTCAGAGTAGGGGATTGCTAGGAATGGATGATGAGGATAGTTCCGCTGATTTCACCGATTTGCTACTAGATGATTACGATGTCGCTAGTTCAGGGGTTAACACGGTTCCTCCGATAGAAGACCTTACCAGTTTGTTTGGCTCTGATGTCCTGGGTCGTGATGAGTCAGCAAGCTCTGAAGAATCCCCAAGCCTCAAACATGGGGATTTGACAACAGATAATGCTGTTACTGTCAAGAAAGACCGATCGCCCAATCAAGCTGTAGTCGATGGTTTGCGATCGGATGATGCTCTGGGTACTCTGTTGGATGAAGTGGCAGCTCAAACTTCGGTGACAGCAGATGATGTTGATTTAGATTCATTTTCCGAGTCAGAAGCTTCCGAAGATATGGATTTGAGTGAGTTGCTCGACTTTACTGATGATTTATTTTTGGAAGAAGATCAAAACATAGAGAAAAAAGGCGATCGAGACTTAGCTGACCAAGAGACACACAATCCAGAAATTGACAACTTATTTAATATGACACCAGATTCCGATTTAGATATTTCTGAAGATGACCATTGGCTCGAAGATGCTTTTGGTGTGGAAGAGGAATCGCTTTCCCTAGGCGAGGATTCCTCACAGTCTGACGAAGATTTAGATGCACTTTTTGGCAGTGTTTCCTTGGATGCAGTGGGGCAGTCAGAACAAATAAAAGAGCGCCTGAGTTCGGCAGGAGTTAAGTCCCAGGAAGCTGCGGATTTAGTGGAACTCTTCGACTCGGTGCCCACAGGTATTGATGATTATGGTGAGGATTTAGAAGAGGTGAATACCGAAGATTGGCTGAATTTTGAGGAGGATTCCCAATCGTGGAGTGGGGATTTGGAGAGTGTGTTGGATGGCCCTGTCATGACTCCATCAGACAACCATTTAACAACTGAGACAATGGCGACAGAAGGTAGTGCAGATGATAACAGCGATTTTGATAGCAGTAATACTTTTGATTTATTAGAAGATGTGTTTGGGGAAGTCACTGTTTCCTCTGCCGATGTCGTCAGTACCTTGAAATCAGGAGATTTAGAGAAATCATCCACAGACATTACCGATAGCTCTTTCGATGAAGGCGGGGCAGACTTGTTTGACGCACTCTCGATCGATTTGACGGCCGACGACGACGCAGAAGATGATTTGTTTAACACGCTAGAAACAGAGATTTCGAGCGGAGATTTGGAAGCACTGTCGGCGAGTCTTGATGATGATAGCTTTGAAGAAAATGCTGAATTACTAGCGCTGGAAACCGGAGCCACCCTTGATAGTGCCGACTTAGATGGTTTTGATGACTTGTTAGATTCGATCGATGCTGGGCCGTTAGTCACATCAGAACTGCCTACAGGTTTCTGGGATACCGAAGAGCCGTCGGAAGGATCGGAATTCGATACCGAGTCCCTGTCTGGCTTTTTTAATAGTGAGGTCGCCAACCTGGAAGATACAGAAGAAAGTTTTGATGATTTAGAGTCCCTATTAAATTTAGGAGGCACTAGCGCTATAATAGCCGCTGCTCAGCTAACAAATCAGAGTCCAGTCACTACAGAAGTTTTCTCCGATCTCGAAGAAATGCTCAGCGAGAGCAAGACAGTACCCGAAATATCTTTGCCAACAAGAGCGACAAGAACGGCCACAAATGCGTCGCAGCATGGGCTAGATGCTGATTTTAGGGATTTGGAAGCACTGTTGGATGAACCAAAAGAAGGTACACGTCAGGGTGAGGCTAATATTACCTCCCGTCCAGGTGGCATTCGACCCAAAGGCCCCCGTCAGGGATTCGGCGACCAAACAATGCGAGTACCTGTGAAGCAGCTAGATAACCTCAGCAATTTGATGGGGGAACTGGTGGTGAACCGGAATAGTTTGGAGCAGGATCAGGAACGGATGCGACAGTTTTTGGACAATTTGTTGCATCAGGTGACATTGCTGAGTGATGTCAGTCAGCGGACTCAGGATTTCTACGAGCGGAGTTTGTTGGAGATTGCTTTGCTGGCGAACCGACAAGGACATCGATCGGCTTGGCGTTCTGAGGAGCAATCCCAGCATCAGCGAGATGGAGCTTGGAAGCCAGAAGAAATGGACAGGTTTACTCCTTTCCACAGTTTGGCCCAGGAGATTATTGAATTGATTGTGCGGGTTAGGGAGTCTGCTGCTGACATTGAGTTTTTGGTAGATGAAGCAGATCAAGTCACTCGTCAGTTGCGACAAGTGACGACTCAACTACAAGAGGGTTTAACTAGAGCTCGGATGAAACCTTTTGCAGAAACCACCGACAGACTGTTCCGAGCAGTGCGGGAAATCGGGATTAAATGTGGGAAACAAGCTCAATTGCAGGTTGAAGGCAAAGATATTCTGATTGATAAGATGATTGTGGATCAGCTTTATGATCCGATGACTCACTTGGTGAATAACGCGATCGCCCACGGGATTGAAGTACCAGAAGTGCGCTTGGCTGCTGGTAAGTCGGCGATGGGTAGAATTACGATTCGGGCTTTCCACCAAGGAAATCAAACCGTGATTTCAGTATCTGATGATGGCGCCGGGATTGACCCCCAAAAGGTGAAAGCTAAGGCGATTAAACAGGGTTTATTGACGGCGGCTCAGGCTCAGAGAATGGCTCGTGCAGAGGTGTATGAGTTACTGTTTAAGCCTGGTTTCAGCACCCAGGAACAGGCTACAGATATTTCTGGGCGGGGAGTTGGTATGGATGTGGTGCTGACTTCTTTGCAGGAAATTCGGGGGACGGTGAGCATTGATTCAACTATTGGTAAGGGGACTGTATTTACGATTCGCTTACCTTTGGTGTTGAGTATTTCTAAGGCTTTGTGCTGTATTAGCGATCGCGCTCGGATTGCTTTCCCGATGGATGGGGTGGAGGATATGATTGATGTCCCTCGCGATCAGGTGACGACGGGGGTTGATGGACTTCCTTGTATTGATTGGCGGGGTACGATTTTGCCTTTCCGTCCGCTGCGGGATTTGTTGGCTTATCACCGCCATCTGGGTCGGGGTAGTGTTTATGGGTTTAATACTGACGATGACATGATTTCGGTGATTGTGTTGCGATCGGGCGGTACTTTCTTGGCGGTACAAGTGGATCAGGTTTCGACTGAACAGGAAATCGTGATTAAACAGTTGGAAGGGCCGGTGCCGAAGCCGATCGGGATTGCTGGAGCTACGGTGCTTGGGGATGGCAAAATTGTGGCGATTGCGGACGTTCTGGAACTGATCGATTTGGCGACGGGAAGGCTGCGGAAAGACGCTGGTGGCACGCTTTGGGAGGGCGATCGGGTTCCTCTGGAGCCGATCGAGGAAAAGGCTGAACCGACGGTGTTGATTGTGGATGACTCGATTACGGTGCGATCGCTCCTATCGATTACTTTTGAAAAGTCTGGCTATCGTGTAGAAGAAGCTCGTGATGGTAAGGAGGCTTGGGAAAAGATGAAATCGGGTTTGCCTTGCGATATCGTGTTCTGCGATATTGAAATGCCTCGAATGGATGGTTTGGAGCTGCTTTCTCGGATGCAGAAGGATGCGGTTTTGTGTGAATTGCCGATCGCGATGTTAACTTCTCGTGGTGCTGACAGACACCGCCAAATGGCTTACAGTTTGGGTGCGAAAGGTTATTTTACTAAGCCTTATTTGGAGGAGCAATTGCTGGATGCTGCTGCTCGGATGCTGAAGGGTGAGGTTGTTGGTGCTCCGGCTGTTGTTTAATCTCTAAATCTGCGTTCATCTGCGGTTAAAAAAGGGAATTTTTAACCGCAGATGCAGGCGGATTGACGCGGATAAACGCTGATGTTCGATCGCGCGTTGGGTTGTGGTACTTTATTTTATTGAACCGCGAAGGCGCGAAGGACGCGAAGGAAGAAGGAAGAAGGAAGAAGGAAAATGCAATTTATGTTCGATCGCGTGTTGGGTTTTGGTGGTAGGCTGGGAATGTGGGGTGTATAAAAGGGCGATCGATTATTTATGGATGCTGAAGAACTTTTAGAAAGATACGCTAAAGGCGAACGAAAATTTCATAGCGAACGGTTAAGTGGGGTAGACCTTAAAGGTTCTGATCTGAGTGGGATCGACCTACAGAGTGCTAATTTGACGGGAACTGATTTGAGGGGCACAAACCTAACAGATGCGATTTTTTGGGGTGTTAATTTGAGTCGGGCATCCTTGACAAGTGCAAACATGAGTGGAATACGTTGTGATTCAGCTAATCTAAGTTTAGCAGAACTCAACGGTGCAAATTTGAGTAAAGCAAATCTTAGTGGTTCCAACTTGACTAATGCTAATCTTGAGAAGGCAAATCTGACTGGTGCAAACCTAACAGCTACTAACCTAAGTAGAGCCTCCTTGTTTCAGGCAGATTTAAATAGAGCTAACTTGACTAACGCTAATCTGACTGGAGCAAACCTGTCTGAAGCAAATTTAACTGCAACAATTCTAAGTGGTGTAAAATTCTTAGAGGCAAAGCTCAAGGGTTGCAAACTCAGGGCCGTCAATTTGCAAGGAAGCAATTTGTCAGGAATTAAGTTGATAGATGTAGATTTAAGTGTGGCAAACTTGGAAGAAGCTAACCTTAAAAAAGCCTGTTTCCAAGGTGCGAATCTAGAAAGATCAAATCTGCAAGGAGCAAACTTAATGGGAGCAGATTTAAGTAGAGCCAACTTGAAAAAGGCAGACTTAACTAACGCAAGAATTTATGGCTGGAATATCGAAAATACAGACTTCACTGGTGCTACAATGCCTGATGGAGAACTCTACCAGCCCGAAACCTCTGACGGAGAAATCTACCAGCCAGAAACTTCGGAAAAATTATCCCAAAAAGTGATATCTATGACGCGCAAAATTATTCGTACTGACAAAGCCCCCGCACCAGTGGGCCCTTACAATCAAGCGATCGCAGCTTCGGGCACTATGCTGTTTGTAGCTGGCCAAATTGCGATCGACATTAGACTAAATGATATTGTCTACACCGACGATGTGGCAAAACAAACCGAACAAGTTATGGCAAATCTCGAAGCCATTCTCACAGAAGCCGGCGCGACTTGGTTGGATGTTGTTAAAACTACGGTTTTTCTCAAAGATATGAATGATTTCGCCGCTGTGAATGCGGTTTATGCCAAATATTTTGATGCGGAAACAGCACCGGCGCGCGCTTGTGTGGAGGTTTCGCGTTTACCGAAAGATGTGTTAGTTGAAATTGATTGTATTGCTGTTATTTAAATTCAGCAACCTGCAATCTTCTTTTTTAATGTTTTTGCAGTTGGGCAACTTGAATTTTCGGCAGTTGTTTCCATTCGGGTTCAATGGGTGAGTAGCAACAGTAGCACACCGCTAAACAGTCGTATTCAGCATTAGGAATTTCAGGCGTGTACTCTTCTACGCGCGATACTTCCCAATCTCCCCAGCGAACGTGAGTGCTCGTAGCAGGGAATTTAGGATCTGCGCTCTCCTTAAATTGGGCAAAGTTTCGCAGGCGATCGCCTGTTTTAGGCAGAGGTTTGTCTGAGTAGTCGTAGTGTTCTGCTAGGATACTCGTTAGAGCACCTGTATGGGAAAGCAATCTATCGTCCCATCCCACGGCAGAAAGCGATTCAGTCTTGAAAATGATCAACCGTTTTGGCATTGATTTATATTTTCTTCAGTCCGCGCAGGCGGACTTCGTTTGTGTAGTAGCGGTTTCAACCGCCGAACGATCGAAGATAGTTTTAATCTGAGGGTAAAGTGCGCGACTGTCTTTAACTTCCACAGCCGTTAGCGTAGCCCTCGAAGAGGATCGCACTTCTCGATCTGTCACTGTCGCGCACCCTACTCCTAAATCAATCTGAAACAATCAGATTTAATCTCAATTAGCAATTAGCAATTACTCTACAAGCAATTACCAATTACCAACTGTCAACCGTCAACTGTCAACCGTCAACTATCAACTATTTCTTCAACGCTTCACGGGCGGCAACCGCTTCGTCAGGATGAATATTCAATCGGGTCAAATTGATCCGACCTTTATTGTCAATTTCTCGCACTTTGACAATCACTTCGTCGCCGACAGCCAACTCGTCTTCCACTTTGCCAACGCGGTAATCTGCTAACTGCGAAATGTGAATCATTCCTTCTTTTCCAGGCAGAATTTCCACAAAAGCGCCGATCGGAATAATCCGAGTTACATGACCAACATACACATCTCCTGCATTCAACTTGCGTGTCATGCCTTGGATAATGTTGTGAGCCCGCATCGCTTTTTCGCTATCGTTGCCGGCAATTGTCACGGTTCCGTCGTCTTCAATGTCAATTTTGACACCAGTTTCTTCGGTGATGGCTTTGATTGTTTTACCACCAGGTCCAATTACCAAACCGATGAATTCGGGGTCGATTTTCAGGGTTAACAAACGCGGCGCAAAGGGCGACATTTCCTTGCGGGGAGTGTCGATGGTTGACAGCATTCTTTCTAGAATATGCAGTCTCGCTGGTTTGGCTTGGCGGATGGCATTGGCAATCACATCTAAGGGTAAACCTTTGATTTTCATGTCCATTTGCAAAGCAGTAATTCCGGTATCAGTACCAGCTACTTTGAAATCCATGTCGCCTAAAAAGTCTTCAATTGCCTGAATGTCAGTCAAAATTCGGACTTCATCGCCTTCCTTAATTAAGCCCATTGCTGCGCCGCTGACTGGTTGAGACAGGGGAACGCCTGCATCCATGAGTGCTAGCGTTGAGGCGCAAACGGAACCCATTGAGGTGGAACCGTCGGAAGAAAGAATTTCCGAGACTACGCGAATCACGTAGGGGAAATCTTCTTTTGATGGCAAAACTGGGACGAGGGCGCGTTCTGCAAGGGCTCCGTGACCGATTTCGCGGCGTCCGGGCGATCGCATTGGCCTGGTTTCTCCCACGGAATATGGTGGGAAATTGTAGTGATGGAGGTAGCGTTTGTCTTGCTGCGGGTGCAAGTCGTCTCCTAAATCTTGGGCATCGCCGGGGGTGCCCAGGGTAGCTGCGGATAAGACTTGGGTTAACCCACGATTAAACAACGCAGTGCCGTGTACTCGCGACGGGAGCACCCCTACGCGACAAGAAACGGGTCTCACCTCGTCTAGCTTGCGGCCGTCTACACGAACGCCATCTTCGATGATCTGCTTACGCATCATTTGTTTGGTAACGTCTTTGAAAACGTTGCCGATCATTTTGCCGTTGGCGCTGGCGGCGACTTTTACTGGATCGTCTTCAGCGAGTTCGGCGATCGCAGATTCTACTTGATTTGCCTTAACTTCGTCCAAAGCTGCATTCCGTACTGTTTTGTCTTTTTCAAATCTGGACAAAATGATGCGGATGGGTTCTTGGGCGCGATCGCGAATAAAGTTTTCGAGGGCTGAATCTTGCGGTGGGCGTTCTGCTACCACTAAATCTATGCCCAATTCCGCCATGATTTCGCGTTGGGCTTGGATCAAGTCACAGGCTGCTTCGTAGCCAAAGTCGATCGCCTCGATGATATCTTGTTCGGGTAATTGGTTCGCGCTGGCTTCCACCATGATTACTCCATCTGGAGAACCTGCTACCACGAGATCCAACTCACCTTCTTTGATTTCGCTGTAGGTGGGGTTGATGATGAAATCGTCTCCTACCAAACCAACTCGGACTGCGGCCATCGGCCCATAAAACGGCATTTTCGCCAGCAGAATCGCCACGGAAGCGCCTGTCACTGCCAAAACGTCGGGGGGTACTTGTTCGTCCATCGACAGCGTTGTGGCTACGACTTGGATGTCGTCTCGCAACCAGCTAGGGAATAGCGGGCGCAATGGGCGATCGATCAAACGGCCCGTCAGAGTCACTTTTTCTGGGGGACGCCCTTCCCGGCGCAAAAATCCACCGGGAATTTTACCGCCAGCGTACAGTCTCTCTTCGTAATCCACCAACAGGGGCAGGAAATCAATTCCTTCTCTCCCCTGGGAACGAGTTGCTGTCACTAACACCGCCGTGTCACCGGACTGAATCAAAACTGCACCGCCTGCTTGAGGCGCCAGTAAACCAATCTTCAGCCTAATATCTCGTCCATCAAAGGATATTGACTTGTCTATCTCTACCATGTAGGATTGCTTCCTTATCTACCGCATTCTTTCTCTGTCGGGATCGTAGCATTAACCACAGATTTTTGAGGGGCGATCGGGCAAATAGACCAAGATATCGGGCATGGGGCATTGGGCATGGGGCATTGGGGCATTGGGGCATGGGGCATTGGGGATTGGGGATTGGGTATCGGACTTGCCCATGTACCAATATCTGAAATAGGTGATACGATTAACAAATAACAAATAACTAATAACAAACAACCAATAACAAATATTTAAAATGGCAGTTTTACACGGAAGTTGGATAATTGATTCACAAGAAAGTTGTTTATTTATTTGGGGAGAAGTTTGGCGTAAAATAGAAGCGATCGATACTATTGAATCAGGGATGAATCTTCGCCATCCCTTGGCAATGACTGAATCTGAGTTAAAGACTTTCCTCACTTCCTTGCAGCAGTCTGGCAAACTGAATTGGGTGTTGCCGGATACCGCTGAAATTCCACAGGAAACGGGGAAGAAAATTAGGCGATCCTCTTCGAGGGCTTCGCTAACGACCAAAAAAGACACTGCACAAATTATCCCCAAAGTCTCATCAGTTAGGAAGGAAATTCGGGCGATCGCACTTCCGACCCAAATTTCCCCATCCAACACCAATCTAGTGATGCCACAGCACTCCGCCGCAGCACTTTCAGAACCTACCCAAGCCGAGGAAATTTACCTTTATCCCTGGCAAGTCGAGGGCTTTTGTCTCAATCCTCAAACAGCCTTTATTTTCTTGCAATCACTACCGCTCAATAGCACAGAATCTGACTCTTTTGTCGGTTCTGATTTGCGTTTTTGGTCTCATATAGCTAGATGGAATTTGGATTTATTGGCCAGATGTAAATTTTTGCCAGGATTAGAGAAACAGTCCGATGGTTCGGTTATTGCGAAGTGGCAACCTCTGTTGGATAGTTCTATAGATCAACTCCGTCTCGCTACTTTTGCCAAGCAAATGCCAACTGCTTGTAGAACATATCAAGGACAGGAAAAAACCCCTTCGACTTCATGCTCCCTGAGCGAAGTCGAAGGGCCCGTGAACCCTTCGACTTCGCTCAGGGTACAAAGATGGGAAAAGTCAGAAGAATTGAGTCAATTGCATTTGGTGGTAGAGTTTCCGGTGGATGCTCAGGAGTTGATTTTGGGATTTTTGAGTAGTGTTGTAGATAGTCAAGTGCGATCCTCTGGTAGCTCAACTTTAGAAATCAAAACAGTTTCTCCAACCCGCGAATGGCTGCAATCTTTGCAACAGGAATCTGGGATTGTTTCAGCAGAATCGTCAGCCTTGGAAAACATGATAACAAAGCTGAGTGTTTGGACGGCACCACTGCAAAATGCACTATCTCAACAACATCAATTTCGGACTTGTTTTCAACTTCTACCACCAAATCCAGGCAAAGTTGAATGGAGTTTAAATTATTGTTTGCAAGCAGCAGATGAAAATGAATTTTTGGTAGATGCCAGAACTATCTGGAACAACTCAGTTGAGAGTTTAAATTATGCAGGCAGAACTATACAATCACCTCAAGAAACTTTGCTCAGCGGCTTGGGTTTAGCTTCAAAACTTTATCCGTTAATTGAACTGAGTTTGCAAGCGCAGCGACCTCAATCTTGTCTTTTGAAACCGTTAGATGCTTACAATTTTATCAAGTCTGTGGCTTGGCGGTTTACTGACAGTGGATTAGGCGTAGTTTTGCCACCGAGTTTGACAAAGACAGATGGTTGGGCGAGTCGTTTGGGTTTGAGTATTCAAGCGGAAACAACCCCCCCCAACCCCCCCTTAGCAAGGGGGGGCGCTGGAGAAACTAACCCCCCCTTAGCAAGGGGCGCTGGAGAAACTAACCCCCCCTTAGCAAGGGGGGGCAAGGGGGGGTTAGGATTGCAAAGTCTGTTAAGTTTTAAGTGGGAATTGACGATCGGCGGACAACGCATTTCTAGGGCTGAATTTGATCGATTGGTAGAGTTGAATTCGCCTTTGGTGGAAATTAACGGTGAGTGGGTAGAATTGCGCGCAACCGATGTGAGGGCTGCTAAAACTTTTTTTGCTAGTCGTAAAGAGCAAATGACTCTTTCTTTGGAAGATGCTTTGCGTTTGGCTTCTGGTGATTCTCAGATGATTGAGAAGCTACCAGTGGTGAATTTTGAAGCAACTGGTCAACTTCAGGAGTTGTTGAATACTTTAAATAATAATGAGGCCGTAAATGCGATCGCGCCAGCTAGTTTCCGAGGAGAATTGCGGCCTTATCAAGCCCTGGGAGTTGGCTGGTTGGCATTCTTAGAGCGCTGGGGTTTGGGTGCTTGTCTCGCGGACGATATGGGGATGGGGAAATCGGTCCAGCTAATTGCTTTCCTCCTGCATTTACAAGAAAACAATACTTTAGAAGCCCCCACATTACTCGTGTGTCCGACATCGGTATTGGGCAATTGGGAACGGGAAGTTAAGAAGTTTGGCCCGACGTTGAAACTGTTAGTTCATCATGGAGATAAACGTGGTAAAGGCAAAGCATTTGCTACGGCAATTAAGGGGAAAGATTTAATTATTACCAGTTACGCCTTGGTGTTTCGTGATGCGAAGGAAATTCAAAGCACTAAATGGCAAGGATTGGTTTTGGATGAAGCACAAAATATTAAAAACTCGGAGTCTAAGCAGTCAAAAATAGTACGGGAAATCCACGCATCTTTTAAGATTGCGCTGACAGGAACTCCGGTGGAAAATAGACTGCAAGAATTGTGGTCTATTTTGGAGTTTCTGAATCCGGGATATTTGGGGCCGCGCAATTTCTTTCAGCGCCGATTTGCGATTCCGATCGAGAAATATGGCGATCGCGAATCATTGCATACTTTGCGATCGCTCGTTCGCCCTTTTATCCTGCGCCGCCTCAAGACTGACAAGTCAATCATCCAAGATTTGCCCGAAAAACAGGAAATGACTGTATTTTGCGGACTGGCGACTGAACAGGCGGCATTGTATCAGCAAATAGTCGAAACGTCAATAGTAGAATTAGAATCCGCCGAAGGTATTCAGCGCCGGGGGATGATTCTGGCTTTGTTGGTAAAACTCAAGCAACTTTGCAATCATCCGGCGCTTTTGACAGCTAAGCAAAACCCGAAAGCCTTGGAAATTAAGAGTCTGGAGTCGGGGAAATTGCAGCGGTTGGTGGAAATGTTAGAAGAAGTTGTCGCTGAGGGCGATCGGGCTTTGATTTTTACTCAATTTGCCGAATGGGGAAAACTGCTGAAACCACATCTAGAACAGCATTTAGGTCGAGAAATTCTGTTTTTGTACGGCGGAATTAAGCAGCAACAGCGGGAAGAAATGATCGATCGCTTTCAGCATGACCCCCAAGGCCCACCGATTATGATATTATCCTTAAAAGCTGGCGGTACTGGTCTCAATTTAACCAGAGCAACTCATGTTTTTCACTACGACAGATGGTGGAACCCAGCAGTAGAAAATCAAGCAACTGACCGCGTATTTCGCATCGGTCAAACCCGCAATGTTCAAGTACATAAGTTTGTGTGTACTGGTACATTAGAGGAAAAGATTCATGATATGATTGAGAGCAAGAAAGCCTTAGCTGAACAAGTTGTCAGTGCTGGTGAAAACTGGATTACTGAGTTGGATACAGACCAACTGCGGAATTTACTAATTCTCGATCGCAATGCTATCATAGAAACAGAAGAAGAATAATTTTAGTATAATACATCTCTCCGATAATTCTTGTAGAACAGGCATCTTGACTGTTCTTTGCACGCTTTTTACCAGAAGTATAATGAATACACTGTTTCAGTGAGGAGATCGATACCATGCCAAAGATTTTAGATCCAAACGAGTCCTATACCTTTAGCAAGTATTTTGATTTACCTTACTCGCCCGAAGATATTTTAGCAGATTTGGGCTGTACGATCGAGCGCACCGATCGCGAAGATCTCCCTTACACGCAATGTGAATTAGATTGGTTACCTGAACTTGCCGAGAGTATGCGGCGCAGACTGAAACGGGTGAATACAACCACTGAACAGGCCCGCCGGGAGGCACTGATTTTTCCGTTGCTCGATCGGATTTGCGATCTCTTAGACTATTCAATTAATATTGAGTATGCCGTTAATGTGAGCAATTGGTTAAAAGGTTCATTAGATTACTATATTTCCAGCCCAAGCAGTCTTCTGGTCATTGAAGCGAAACAGTCGGATTTGACCAAAGGCTTTACTCAGCTTGCCGTTGAATTAATTGCGCTCGATAGCTGGGTAGAAAGTGAGAGTCCGATTTTGTACGGTGCTGTTTCCACCGGAGAAATTTGGCGATTTGGTCTGTACGATCGGGCAGAACATCGTGTGGTAGAATATTTAACACTGCATCGAGTGCCACAGGATTTAGAGTTTATAACACGAACGATTATTGGGATCTTGCAGCGATAATTAAAGGGTTAATTTAGCACAGATCGGATCATATATACCTTCTTCCCTCTTCCCTTTTCCCTTTTCCTTCTTCCCTCTTCCTTTTTCCTTCTTCCTTCGGCTTATGATTGACAGAGAATGGTGGACTCAACAATGGCTCGATTTAATCAATACTTATCGCTTCAAAAAGCGTCTAGAACGCGGTTGGCAATATGCGCGCGAGGGTAAAGTTCTCAGCATTGAATTTCCTAATCAAGAAGTGATCGCAGTCGTTCAAGGAACAGATCCCAAACCCTATCAAGTTTCTTTAGGACTCGATCCACTAACCGATGAAGATTGGGAATACGTGATTGAAAATATGTCACAAAGAGCTATTTTTTCTGCGAAACTATTAGCAGGAGAAATGCCTCACAATATAGAAGATGTATTCGCAGCCGCCGGCAAAACCCTATTTCCGCTAAGTTTGTCAGATATTCGATCGCGCTGTAGCTGTCCCGATCCCAAAAATCCTTGCAAACACATCAGCGCAGTATACTACCTATTGGGCGATCGCTTCAGCGAAGACCCCTTCGTACTGTTTCAAATGCGGGGTAGAACCAAAGAGCAAATCCTGACAGCACTCCGCCAAAAACGAGGTACGCAAACCAACGACAATACACAACTCAATTCAGGAGAAAATTCCCCAACTAAAGATGCCAAATTACCAAAAGTCGATCGCTTCTGGGAATACAACCAGCAGCTAGAATCATCTCTAGTCGTCATTGTACCGCCACCCAGCAGCGAAACAGTCTTAGATATTTTAGGGCCAATTCCCCTCGCCACTGACGGAAAAGGAACTGCCAGCAAATCATCCCCAGCCTCTGACGCACTTAAACAGCATTTTAACAAAATCTACCAAGCAGTTAGCCAACAAGCCGTTCTAGCGGCGCTAAAACGCAGTGAAGGAGATTGATAGCTTTGCTTCCACCTTACTCACTACCTAGAAAAACTCTAATTTATCTAAAATTTTATACAAAAATAATTCAGTGTTGACATTACTTAAATGCAATGATATCCTGTACCCGAAATTGTTAATTCAATTTTCATGCACTCAAAGCAAATACGAACATCAGTTCTAATCAACTAAAGTTACAGATCAATAAAATATTCCGTTAATACTGGTGCACTACTGTCAGAAATCTGTAGCTTTCATTGTTAGGATTAGTGTTTTTTAGGGTGCCAAGTTCAAATACCTAAAACTTCCAATAATTGTCAATATGAACCAGAAAATAAAGATTGGAGTTGCTGAAGCTCTAGGCACTTTTGTATTAGTGCTAGGTGGATGCGGTAGTGCGGTACTAGCTGGAGACAAGATTGGCTTTTTAGGAGTGTCCATTGCCTTTGGCTTGTCCCTATTAGTCATGGCTTATACCATTGGGCCGATTTCTGGATGCCATATCAACCCAGCAGTCAGCATTGGTTTAGTAGTTGGCAAATTGATCGATGCCGTTTTGCTTCCTTATTATATAGGAGGTCAAATTTTTGGTGGAATTTTAGGTGGTCTTGTTTTATACATGATTGCATCAGGAAAACCGGGGTTTGATGCGGCGGCTTCAGGATTTGCATCTAATGGTTTTGGCGAGCATTCTCCTACAGGTTACGGACTTTTGGCCGCAGCATTAACCGAAATTGTACTGACTGCTTTTCTGTTATTTACCATCATGGGTACTACCCATCCTAACTATCCCGCAGGTTTGGGCGGAATCCCGATCGGCTTGATGTTAGTTTTAATTCACTTAGTAGGAATTCCTGTCACAAATACTTCGGTTAATCCAGCTAGAAGTATTGGTGTTGCACTTTTTCAAGGAGGATGGGCAATTCAACAGTTGTGGGCATTTATTGTATTCCCGATCGTTGGCGGGATTATCGGTGTCTTGGCTTATAATTTGATTAAGCCTATTACTGAAGAAATCTAATTGGCATTGAGAGATAAATCGGTTTTTTTGAGATGTATGCAATGTGTTGAATTATTAGGGGCAGGGCATTGCTGTGTCCCTACTTTTTCAACGATATCACATTACACTAAACCAGCTTGAAAAATCTGGTTTGCAGTCAAGCTCAAGTCTGGAAACGTTTGCGACACAATCCGGTCATTATCTCGAAACTTGAAGATTTGATATTCACCATCCACTAGGTTACAGACAGAAATTGTCGGTTGTTTGGGATTGCCAATAAAAGTGCGTCCACCCAACGCAGCATAATCTACAATCCAATATTCAGCGATACCCATCTCCTCATAATCAGCATATTTCAAATAGTAATCATCGCGCCAATTGGTTGACACAACCTCGATCGCCAAAGGTATCGATGCACATAAACTGAGGATAGATTGTTTTTGCCACAATGCTTCATTCACCAGGTTTGCGCGATTCAGCACCAACAAATCGGGGCAATAACCAGAATCTTTTTCAGGAGGTCTAACTATCACTTGGCGAGGGATACCATAGGGCAATCCCAGACGTTTGATTTCATAAGGAATTTCGATGCCAAGAAAGCTGATAACTTCCTCATGTTCGCCTACTGGTTGTGCCATCTCAACAATATCTCCATTATGCAGTTCGTAGCGTATCGTCCCATTTTCAGGTAGCCACTCTACAAATTCCTCGAAGTTTACGAGTTTAGATAAAGTTTGAGTCATAGGTTTTCAGAATGACTGATAATAGTAATTATACCAAATTTATCGGGTAATTGAGTAAGCAGGGCGGGTTTATATAATTTGTCGATACTTAATCATTTATCTCGGCGAAACCGCCCCTACAAAACGACCTATAATACCAGGACGACTCATGTATTTTACCGCTTTTCAATCTTGCCTAATACTATCAGGTACACCGACGGTCGAAATTCCTGCGATCGCCTTTAAATTCTGACACCGAATCAAAGCATTAAAATCCAAACCCGCACTTTCAATTTGCGCCACAGCCTCGATCGCACCTAGCAAATATTTCGCAGCCTCAGACTCACTGTAGCCACGCCTCAGCGCCAATTTAACCGCCGCTTCGTCAGCATCTAACTCCACTTGGGAACTGCGATTGTCCCGCCACATTCGAGTCATGGCAAGTCCTGTCAAACCGCCTGCGATCGCAGTTCCGATCGCATCTCCCTGCAATAATTCTACCACCGTGCCGACAATTCCGGCCAGTGCCACTCCTTGATAAATATCCGGTTTAAACCACTTAACATTCATCAGGAAACTAACATTGCGTAAAATTAGCAAATCGCGCTGTGGCTTAGATAGCAGCCTCCATAGGTCAAAATTAATGTAAATTGGTCGATCGCGATTCCAAGGTAAAGGAAACTGGCTATCAATCACTGTTGATTGCTGAGGCTTATTAATAATTTTACACATCATGCGGCCGGAGGCGGGCATTATATCTAATAGGCGACGAATTTCTGGTTCAGGATTCATACATTTTGGGGAATGGGAATGGGGAATGGGGAATGGGGAATGGGGAATTACAGCATAAAAACAGTCCATAGAAGATACTAAGGGTTTTTATTGGATTCTGGAGAAGGAGATTTCGTAGCTTTTGGAACTGCTTTTTCACTCTTGGGCGAAGGCTTTGGTTTGGCAATTGCTGGGGCAACTAATGGCTTGGATTTTGCCGCTGGTTTCGGAGAAGCAGGTGCTGTTAACGGCGCAGCAGGGGCTGTTTTAGTGCCTAAAATGCTGACATCTCCTGTGTCAAATAAACCGGCGATACAAGCAATCATCATTGTAGCTAAAGTGCCGACAAATAATGCTTTCCAACCGAGTTCCGAAATGTCTTTGCGACGGGATGGAATCAGGGCGATTGTGCCACCGACAAATATGCCGACGGATGCGAGGTGGGCAAAGCCGGAAAGGGCGTAACTGACAATCAAGAGTGTGCGATTGCTAATGAGTCCTTTTCCTGCAACTTCTGCTAAAGTTTGATAAGGTGGAATTGCAGTTTCCAAGAGTCGGCGGCCAATAATTACAGATGCTTGCCAAGAGTCTTCAATGGGAACTCCAGTTAACAGCGTCAGGGGATAAAATAAGAATCCCATGATGTTAGCTAAGGTAACAACTTTGAAGATGCCACCAATCGGGTTGGGTAAAATTGCCAGCCAGCCGAAGAATTGATTAATTAAGGATACTAGACCTAAGATTAATATCAAAACTGCTGCGATCGCAACTGCCATCTTAACTCCGTCCAATGCACCGATGATTGCTGCATCTAAAGGGCTGACTCGTTCGATGGGTTCTCCGCCCACTGTCTCTTGTTGACGAATTTCGCCGTCAATCTCTTCTCCCACAATCTCTCTGCCTTTAGGCTTTCGTTCTTCCTTGGGAATTCCGCCCATTGTCAGTGGTATGCCTGTTTCAGGAACTAAGATTTTGGAGAGGACAAAGCAAGCTGGAATTGCAATAATTGAGGCGGAAACTAAATGACCTAAAATATTGGGAAAAAATGGTTTGAGGAAACTGACATAAATTGCTAAGGTTGACGACGCTGCTGTCCCAAAACAGCAGGAAAGAATTGCACAAAGTTCCGAACGAGTCATTTGTGGCAAGTAAGGTTTGACGACAATTGCTGCTTCTATTCCTACGAAAATATTGGCAGCACCGCTGAGTGCTTCGGCACCACTCAAACGCATTGTTTTATAAAAGATTTTGGCGAAAACTTCTGTGATAATTTGAATAATACCGATGTTGTAAAGCAATGCCATGAGGCCGGAAAAAAAGACTACTGTCGGTAAAGCTCGAAAGGCGAAGATGTATCCTAAATTAACTGGGGAATCTTGACCAGGGATTGGTACAATGTTTTTGCCGAATACAAATCTGGCTCCAGTGTCAGCGGCGGTAAATACGCTGTCGAGCAAGCTAGTAAACCATTCTAGGGCAATGCGAGTTGGGGGGAACAGGAATACTAAAAATCCTAAGACTAATTGGAGTCCAATGCCCCAAATGATGACGCGCCAGGGAATATACTTGCGCTGTCGGTTTTCCGAGAAAATCCAGGCGATCGCGCATAAGCCAAAAATGCCTAGAAATGAGATAAAGTTGTAAATAGACATGACCCTAGTCCTTGAAATATCTGAGAATATCGGCTGACGCCTTATATCAAATCAGTTATACTCTTCATTTGAGGGCAAATGTCAAAAAAATTAACTATGCGAGTTCTGCGGATCTTTCGCAAGCCTTGATTTGCCGTAATTACCAGCAGTTTTAATATATAAACTCCAACACATGGAAGCTTTTGCTCCAAATCCTCCCGAATGGACTGCAACAGCAGTTCACGCTTATGAATTCTGCTGTCCTAAATGCGGTGCTAGCTGCACAGAGGCGCATGAGGTCTGGATTAATCGTCGATCGCCAGTATACACCGAATTCAATCGTCGCAAGTGGCAGGAGTTCTATCGCTGTCAGTGTGGTTGCGTCTGGTGGGCTTGGAGTAGTGATAGGCCTCCTTCTGAGCTGGTGCGTAGCGATGACAGCACTAATGAGGGTTCAGATGATTTCTGAAAATTCCATTAGTCGCTGTTTTCAATCGGATGAAATACACTAAGCTGTGTTGCATCTAGATTGCCTATGGTATTAGAGAGGGAAAGGGGGAGAAGGCAGGGATACAGGACACGGCACTGCCGTGTCCCTACTCAATAGAGAAATGCTATATTCATGAATAGATAAATAGATATATTAATTAATACAGCAAGTCAAGCCGTCCTTGGACTACGCCTTCCATCACTTTTTCAATCAGACGTAATTCATTTTCCTTGATCGAATCGTTTAAGAGCATTGACTTAATCCGCTGTCTATCAGCACAAGTCAGTTCACCGTCGAAAAATATTTGATCGACTATTTCTTCTGTTAAAAATGGATAATCTTGAGTTTGGGTGTTTGACATGGTTGGTTTCGGAAATAAATAGCTTTTATTACTTATTTAGAGAATCCAGATTTTGAGTAGAGCGATTTTTTTTATGATTATAATATTGAGAGATGGTTTTGTCAAGACACTCATTGTATAAAATAGGGGATTGGGCCTAGGGCATGGGGGCATGGGGAATAGGGCATAAGGCATGGGTTATTGGTTATTATAGAACTAAATAAATAACAACTAACAACTAACCCTTCGACTACGCTGGCTGACGACGCTCCGCTCAGGGTTCCGCAAATAACAACTCATAATTAATTAATTAATTAATGGTTTATTTTCGCTCTGTTATAATTTTGACTTTAGGTTTTTGGCTGCTACCGCTAGCAGTTAAATCGCAACCTGTAACCCCCGCTGCTGACGGAACTAATACTGTTGTTAATGCTGAGCAAAATCGCTTGGATATTAGTGGTGGAAAACTTTCTGGCAATGGCGCTAATCTGTTTCACAGTTTCAGCCAATTTAATCTGAGCGAAGGTCAAATTGCTAATTTTTTGACTAATCCCAGGATTCAAAATATTTTAGGGCGGATTTCCGGGGGAGATGTTTCTGTAATTAATGGTCTCATCTCTATTAGTGGTGGAAACTCGAATTTATTCCTGATGAATCCTGCTGGAATTGTGTTTGGTCAAAATGCTAGTTTAAATGTGCCTGGATCTTTTTTGGCAACTACTGCGACAGGTATTGGTTTCGGGGATGGTTGGTTTAATAGCAGCGGAATTAATGATTATCAATCCTTGGTTGGAAATCCGACTCAGTTTAATTTTGGTAATTCACAAGTTGGTCTAATTGTCAATGCTGGAAACTTGGGAGTTGCCAACGGGCAAAGTTTAACTTTGCTCGGAGGAACGGTGATTAATACAGGACAATTATCGGCTCCTGGTGGTCAAATTACTGTGGCTGCTATTCCGGGAAGCAATGCTGTTCGGATTAGTCAAACTGGCAATTTGTTGAGTTTAGAAATTACTCCGGCTTTGTTGTTAGAAAAAAATGCGATCGCCCCGATCGCATTACCAGAACTACTCACAGGGCCAGGAGTCATGTCAGCCACAGGTTTGACGACTAATGCCCAAGGTCAATTGGTGCTGACTGGCGGGCAAACAGTGGCGGTAAATCCTGGAAGTGCGATCGCATCTGGTACGATCGATGTGTTTGCCCCTGCTGGTGTTAGTGGTAGCGTTAATATTTTAGGTGAAAAAGTAGGGCTGTTCGGTGCGGATATCAATGCTTCTGGGACTGAGGGCGGAGGTGTAGTCCGTGTGGGAGGCGGTTTCCAGGGACAGGAACCGATACCAAATGCCCTGGAAACACTGGTAACATATGTTAGTCCTGATTCTACGATCGCACTAAATGCGATCGAGCGTGGGAATGGCGGCACTGCGGTAATTTGGGCAGACAATACCACTCGCTTCTTTGGCAAGATTACGGCTCGTGGTGGCAGTTTCAGCGGTAACGGTGGAACAGTAGAAGTCTCCAGCAGAAGTTCTCTAATTTTCCAAGGAGAGGTAGATAACCGCGCGACTAACGGTGCGATCGGCACTTTTCGGCTCGATCCGACAAATATTACGATCGTCAACGGTAACGGCGAAACCAGTAGTTCCACCAACGGGCAACTGGAAACGCTAGCAGAACCCAGTCAAACCATCATCTCCGAAGTGCAGTTAGAACAGATGGCGGCCGGCAGCAATCTGATTTTAGAAGCAACCAACAATATCATCCTCCAAGACTTAGCCGACAATCGACTTGGTCTCCAAGGCAGAACCGGAGATGCTGTGACTTTTAGATCAGGTGGAGTGTTTTTTGTCAATGACCCCAAGGATTTAGTCGAGACTCAAGGTGCTAACGTCAATATTTTTGCTAACAGCATCTCTCTGGGCGGACTCAATGCTAACGGTGGCAATATCGCTCTCACTGCTAACGGCATTGATTTGAGAGGCGATCGCGGTTCCGTCAGCAGCGCGGGGGGTACAATTCGCTTACAACCCAATGATAGCAGAGAAATTCAGATCGGTGGCAGTGGTGATATTTTGGGCATTTTGGACTTGACGGCAACGGATATGGGTGCTCTGGGGAATTTTGGCTCGATCGCGATCGGGCGCAATAACACCAGTTCGATCGCAGTCATCGCACCCACAACCATCGGCAGCCCCCTCACCCTTCAAGGAAGGTCGATCGACATCCAACACCTTCTGACAGCAACCGATAATGCTTCCCTCACCCTCGATGGGCCTCAAACCGCGATCGCAGCCAACATCACTACCTCCGGCGGCGATATCGTGTTTACCGGAAACGTGACTCTCAATGCTGATGCAGCTTTGAGTACCCAAGCTAGGGGCAACATTCTGTTTCCCGGAACCGTTGACGGCAATTACGCAGTCATACTAAATGCTCAACGAGTGCTGTTTGATGGTACGACAGGGAAAGTTACACCCCTGGCAAGTTTGACTGTCAACGCCAGCAACACCGAAGTTTCTGGCAATATAGCCACAGTCGGCGACATCGCTTTTAACAGTACCTTCAACCTCCGCCGCAACGCCAATATTTCCTCCACTACCGGCAATATCACCCTTGCCAGTATCGACAGCGCCCTAGATACAGCCAATAATTTGACTGTGCTAGCTGGTGGCAATATTACTTTCAAAAATGCGATCGGTCAAACTCAGCCCTTGGGTTTGCTATCAGCCGATGCTACTAATGTGACGGCGAATTCGACAATCAATGTCCGTAATTTGACCGTGAATGCGAGAAACTTTCTTGCCATTAGGGGGGGTACATTGGCTGCGTCAGGAGCTGATATGAAGGCAGTTAATGTTCTCTTAGACGGTAATCTCAGTACAAATGGTGGCATTGTTAACCTGCAAGCAACTCGTGAGGTTCGGAGTCGCAATATTACCTCGAATGGCGGGAGGATTCGGGTTGAGGGCAATACTGTGACTGTAGGTGCGATCGACTCGGCGACAGCTACAGGAACTGGTGGCCCGATCGCCCTCACAAGCAATGCTGGTGCTCTAACTGCGGGAGGTTTGAATGCGAACGGCGCAAGCGGCGGAAATATCTCTCTCACCTCGTCTACGGGCATTTCTGCCCTTGATGTGAACACAGCCGGGAGTCGGGGAAGTGGCGGCAATGTCTCTGTAAATGCGATCGGCAACATTCAATTGGGTTTTGTCAACGCTCAAAGTGGTAGCACAGGGACTGGTGGCAATGTTGACATCACCACCGGAGGTTTGCTTCGATCAAACAATGTCTTTAACAATATATCAGGCAATTTTTCCAGTATTTCTGCGGGGGCGATTGTGATTCGACATGGAGGTGGTAGCAATCAACCTTTTGTAGTTGGTGGCGACAGCCCAAATGGCACACAAGGAATCCTTAATGCTGGAGCCGGAAATGTGATTTTGCCTACTGTTTCTTTTTTGGGAACTTATACTCAGGGAAACTTGTTAAATCAGATTTCCCTAATCACCACCAGCGCGCCACCGACTCCTATACCAATCCCGCAACCAATCCCTGAACCAACCCCTGAACCAATTCCCCAACCAATTCCTATCGCGACTCCAACGCCGATCAATCCTGCTACAAAGCCCTCAATTCCGGGGTTTTTGCAGGTAGAATTGCGGCAAACGGGTAAAAGCTTTCCAGTCAGTCCCAAACTTGTGACTCCTTCTCGCCGATTCTCTTCTGCATCTGCGGGAGTTTTGGCCTTTGAGGAAGTATTTACACGGGAGTACGAAAAATATTTAGAATTGTTGCCGAGAACCCCAATTACTAATATGTCGGTTATTTATGAAACTCTTCGTAAAAACCAGGCAATTACGGGAGTTAAATCTGCAATTGTCTATATGAATTGGGTTAGTGATAGCGATGCAAAAGCCATGCAAAAAAATAGTTCTGTGCTAGTGGCAAGTCGCGATTTATCTAATCTATTCCCTCTCAGACAAAATCGGCCAAAAGGGAATAAAAATATATATAATAATCATTCACCTCGTTTTTCAGGAGAGGCATTTAGCCAGAAAACAAAGGAAGTTGCTGATGTTTCTAATGTAGAGGTTTTGGAATTAGTGTTAGTAACTGCTAACGCTGAGCCGAGGCGCATTTTAATTCCGACGGCCACTCGGTGGCAGGTATTGCAATTAGCCGACGCATTTCAAACCGAAATAACTAATCCCAGAAGGAGAAGCAGTATTAGTTATTTGGATTCGGCTCAAAAACTTTATAGCTGGTTGATTGCGCCATTAGCCTCAGAACTAACAAGTTTAAAGATTGACAATTTAATGATAATTCCGGCGGCTGGTTTGCGAAGTGTACCGTTTGCTGCTCTTCATAATGGTAAACAATTTTTGGTAGAACAATATAGCCTTAGCGTGATACCGAGTTTGAGTTTAACTGATATTCGCTACGATAATATTGGTGATGATGAGATTTTGGCAATGGGGGCTTCGGTGTTTGAAGATAAAGCGCCATTACCTGCGGTACCAGTTGAGCTGGAGTCGATCGTACCACGCGATCGGGGAACAACTTTTTTAAATCAAGATTTTACCCTAGGAAATTTGCAAACTCAGCGGAAAAATCGACCTTTTGGGATAATTCATTTAGCAACTCACAGCGAATTTCTGCCGGGGGAACCGAAAAATTCTTACATTCAGTTGTGGGATACTAAGTTGCGAATCGATCAAATGCGACAGTTACAGTGGAATGAACCTCCGGTAAATTTGTTAGTTTTGAGCGCGTGTAATACGGCTTTGGGCGATGAAGAGGCGGAGTTGGGATTTGCGGGTTTGGCGGTAGCTAGTGGTGCTAAATCGGCTTTGGCGAGTTTGTGGGAAGTCAGTGATGATGGGACTTTGGGGCTGATGACGGAGTTTTATCGGCAGTTGCGGACTCCCAGACAGGGAGGTAATTTAATCACTAAATCTGATGCTTTGCGGCGGGCGCAGTTGGAGATGCTGGGGGGGCGGGTGCGGATTCAAGATGGGATGTTGCGCGCGATCGCACATAATGATACGGTCGTTTTACCACCAGAAATTGCCATGCGGGGCGATCGAATTCTTTCTCATCCTTATTACTGGGCCGCTTTTACACTGATTGGCAATCCTTGGTAAACTAATATAGAGTAAGTTGAAACGAACCGCGAAGGCGCGAAGAGCGCGAAGGAAGAACTGCATTTCCTTCTTTCCCCCTTGGGGGAGTTCTTCCTTCGTGTCCTTAGCGTCTTCGCGGTTCGTTAAAATAATTAAAAATAGTTCAACGCAATCCCTTTTCTCGCAAAAACGCATCAGCCCAAACAGCATCTTCTTCCTTGAGTCGTGGCACCGGAGATTGAGCATAATCCAGCGATAAATCAAATCCTGCTTGATCATAAATTTCAGCAAACAAAGCTTGCAATTCCACATGAATTTCTGCATCTCCTGGCTGCAATGGTAACAGAAATGGTGGAATTTCTTCTCGCACTGTAAAAGCATATAATTGAGCTCTGGGCCGACGATTTCCCCGACTAACCAAAATGCGATAATCTGTGTTTGTCCCACCCGTCATCGGCATTGGCTTACCCCCTCTGAGTAAGTCAATTTCTACTAAATGAGAAGAACTTCTCAACACTTCTTGTCGCTTATTTTCATACTCCTCTCTTCCTTTCTCGCTGCGTTTGTTCTTCGGTGAAAGAATCTCTATTACCGTTATCACCCGATTCGTGCCTACCTCTCGAAGTTCTAAATAACCTTCTCTAGCTTCTTCTAATATCGGCACTGTAACTGTTATCGGTTCAGGATGCAGCAGGGTTGCAGTTGCGGTAGATTCAACAATAGTTGACGGCTTAGAAAATATTGTCACATCAGGAATTGCCAAGAAATCGTTATCTGCTGCATCACTCAAATAAATCCGCTTTTCAATGGCGACTCGGTACTTAGGCCGCAGGGCAGGCCCTATAGCAATGGCTATTGCTGTAATTAACCGATGATGTACTTCAGGCCAAAATTCTGAATTTTCTAAGTATGGGTCTACCCCTGGAAATGGAGACGGCATTTGATTACCTCAACTAATCGTTTTTTAAGTTTAATCTAATTTAAGATGATTAATTTTCTTCACTATACTGGAAATTGCGCCAAATCTCTTGATGACATACGTGCCAAAAATACAGTGCTAAATTTATCAAAGCTAATAGCTTAGTTCCGTCTTCTAACATTGCATGAACTCCTTGACTTTGTGCGGCAAATATATCTTCAAATCTCGAAATTGCAAATAAAATAAATGCTGCTATTAATGGCAAGTAAGGAGTAGTTATGATGAATCGCCAAAACTTAACTCCATACATTAAAACACCCATTCCATAACACAAATAAATAAATTTCTTAGATACCCCCAACCCAGAAAGAATGAAAGTCATGCGAAATCTGTCATCCAGGAAAAAAACTCCCAATAACAAGGTGCTACAAAGTAAGAACATCTCGGCTCGACTGCGGGA
Source organism: Tychonema litorale BBK16 (assembly GCF_021648855.1). Lineage (GTDB taxonomy): Bacteria > Cyanobacteriota > Cyanobacteriia > Cyanobacteriales > Microcoleaceae > Microcoleus. The sequence continues at coordinate 31,094 of NZ_JAKJHX010000036.1, forward strand.
TGGTTGTTGGCGAAGCACTCCGAAAGTAAATGCAGAAATTATGACGGAAACACACCATAAAATCTCGGAAACTCCTGTTAAAATACCGTCATAAGGCAACCAAAAATTAAATGGATCACTAAACAGACGTTCAAAACCACTTCCCTTATTTGTGACTTTAGCATATATGCCGAGTCCACCCAATAGTAGTACAGTCAGAGTGTTGCAAAGTAGCAAAAATGGTACACGATTGTATTGTTTTTTGATAACCTTAAAAAAGGTTAAAAAATTGGGAATTTGTTCAGACAAAGGTGAGTTTTTCATGAAAAAGTTTCATCTAAATAGGCTGATTTACTAATTTAGTGGCAGCCAAACCACGAATGTAGTCCCGCGATCTTTTGGATATAAATGAGAACCCACAGATGGCAGCCATTCGGGGTTGACTGGGGAAAATACTTCGATTTCTCCTTGCGTTTGGCGAACTAAGTCGTGGGCTATAGCTAAACCTAGTCCGGTTCCTGGAATCTCTGTTTGTGCTTTTTCTCCTCGGTAGTGTCGCTCAAATAAATGCTCTAAATCCTGGGGGGGAATTCCTGAACCTGTGTCGCTGACGGCAATTGCTATGGCTGGTAATTGATGCTTTTTTGTTCGATCGCCATTTGCTGCTTTGTACTCTACTTTGATGTAAATTCGGCTACCGGCTTGGCTATATTTCAAGGCGTTGTCAATTAAGTTGCTCAAAACTTCCTGCAAAGCTCGATCGCTCAGGGAGACTTTCGGTAAATCCACAGGAATCTCTGCTACCAATTTTAGGTTTCTTTCCGATGCGATCGCCTCGGCTGAAATTAACAGCGGTTGTAAGACTTCCGCAACTGAACAGGATTCATCAAAATTGGTAACGGGCGAGAGTGACAGAGGAGACTGGCGATTTAATTCAACCTTGGACATTTCCCGATCGGCCTTGCCAGATGGTAGTCTCAGATTTGCTTCGCCGATGTCAACAGTTCGATCGAACTGTAGCAGCAACTGTTGCAGCCGATCGCTCTCTCGGACAATACTCGAAGCCACATTACGGTTTTTGTCTTCCGGTACCAGCCGCTTTACCAGCAGTTTGCCAAAAGTTCGCAAGGCTGTCAACGGACTTTTGAACTGGTGTAGCAGGTTCTGCATTGTGTCGTAAACCTGAGCTTGGATTTGTCCCTGCTGGCGCAATTCTTGCTGCATCCACTGCGATCGCTGGTCTAAAATGCAGGCTAAGGCCAAGGTGCGAGCAATTTGTTGCATTTGAGCATCCTCTCGATCGTTCCAAGGCCTGTCTTGTCTACCGCTGACCAGAAGTCCCATTACCGCTCCTTCGTGAATCAGAGGTGTCACAATTTGCCGTCTAGAAAGCCAACTATTTTCCGGGCCTTGGCACTGATTGGAATTGCTGTTAAAACCTGGAAGAGACTCTGGTTCGATCGCCCCCATTGCTGATGCTTCCTGACTAGGAGTTGGGTTCGCCAAAAGTCGCTGTATCGGCTTCACTGCCGAGCTTGCCGGAGATTGCAGCCTGAACCCCTGATTTTCTTCCCATGACTCTGGGGTTTCGGGATAAACTGCGATCGGTACTAACTTCGCCTCGCTACCTTCGATCAATTCTTCAGTCAGGTACACCGCGCTGAATGTTGCTCCCAAGCTGACGGTAATCGCCACCTGCGATCGACAAAGCTTCACAAATTCTGAACTGGCTGGCATTAACATGAGCGCCACATTAAGATATATAACGGAATTATTCAGTCGGTATAAACATTAAGATTATGTCGAATTATTAAATCAACTTGATATTTTGAGCTAGAACGGATATACTCGGCTCGGATTTGGTAGCTATAATTACAACCTGTCTGCTCACAGAGGAGGTAAAGAAATTGGCCAGGAGACGCAAGCGCAAAAGTCGCCGCCGACAAGAAGGACGCAGGATTTTAGAGTGTGTGCCTCAATATAGCATCGAGAGCGGCGAAGATAAACCCGTGACGGCGGCTCGCAAGTTCATCCATGCCGAAGGCATTGCCCCCCCAGCTTTGCTATTGGTCAAACGCAACGAGCATACCACCGATCGATACTTCTGGGCTGAAAAAGGTTTATTTGGTGCTCAATACGTCGAAGAGAACCATTTCTTGTTTCCCAGCTTAAAAGTGATGTTGGAGTCTACCGCAGAAAAAATGTCTGCGGTGTCAGCCAGTCGCGCATAGCTCGAAACCCAGAACCCAAAACGCTCAATTTAAAACGCTGCGTTCAAAATACTCAACTCAAAATGCTGAGTTCAAACATTGACGGCAATGTTGATGCAACTTTTTTTACAAAAGCGCTTTTTACGATCATTGTCTGGAGAGTGTCCACTGAATTTTAAGCGAAAAGTCCTGAGTAAAGTTAGGTGTCAGGAGCCATCGCAACAGGAGCGATCGTCACAAGGGCGATCGCGACAGTCGGCACTCTCAGGATAATGGCTTTTTTTGGCAACTTCTGTTTCGACGACAGTTTGTGTGAGTATCAGTTCGATCGAACTAATTAATTAGGGTAATTCAATCCACCGGTTTGAGATTCAAAGCCGTTTGCAAGACAGCCAGTTCATCGCGATGGCCTCTCACAGTAACAAAACTCTTAGTTTGGCTTCCCGACTCCATGACAGATTCGAGTTTGAGGGAGACTTGCTCAGGGCGTCCAGCTTTTTTCCAGTAAAATATCCCCGTCAGTGGCGATAGCAACACCAAAGCGAGAAAAATTTGACCTTGCTGAGGAACGAGCATGGCCAAAACCAGTCCCAGGCACAAAGCGCCCCCAGCACTCAGCAAAGTTAAAAAAATCGCTAAAAACCAACTCGGCCGCACAAAACCTTCAAAAGTGACCTTGTAGTTGGGAGCATCGACTGCTGCAACTCGGTAAGCTCTTTGGGCAAAATACTGTTGTAGGTCGGTTAACAGTGATTCTTGGGGGTTCTCAGAGGAGAGTTTAACTTGTTCGATGCGGTCTTTCACCGAAGCCTTGATGAAGAAAAACAAGCCCACAGCTAACAGCAGCGTCAGCACAAGTGTTGATTGCAGAACAGTAGTATTCATCGGGTAGAAATTTGTGTAATTGGAATTATCATTTTACACAACTTTACATGGAAAAGTGATGAGGACTTACGCAGACACTGTCCGCAAAAAATCGCAGAAATCATTGTAGACAAGCTTTTTTTGGGTATCACCAAATCCCGATATCTCCTCATCGCCCTAAACTGAGAGTGAAAATGCGTAAGTCCTAGCAATTGAAAGATGAAAGTTACACTAACTCCTTTGGCTAGTTTCTGATTTGGCTAGTTTCTAAATCTTGGCGCCCACGCCCAGACACGCCTTTTCCTTGAGCGATGTACTCATGCCAAAGATGAGCGAGGTCTTGAGCTTGATTGCGCCATTCTGGCAGAATTTGATACATCCGGCGGGGGCGGCCACGTCCTTCTACTTTTTTCCAGTAACCGGTAATGACCGCTTCATCTTCGAGGAATTTGAGAGCGCTATAAAGCACTGTGTCAGAAAGTCGGTAGATGGGAAATTCCCTCTCTAGTTGTCCGATCAGTTCCGTTCCGTAGGAATCTCCGCGCAACAAGACGGAGAGAATGTAGCAAACCGCTAGTTCCTTGTTTAGATAAACAGGAGGGGGGTCTTGAAAAAATTGATAGATATGTTCAAACTTCATGTGTCTTTTCCGCTGGAGACTCTCGTGATACCGTCAGGTTAACGGGAGAGGAAAGCGGGGCGGGGTATGCCGCTTCCTGTTAACTGGGCAAGGGGGAGGGCAGAGGTGCGTAGGGACATCGATATGTCGTGTCCTCGACGTTCCTGTTGATAGCTTCGGTGATGTTCGCGCGTGCCGTTTGATGGTCACTTACGGAACTAGCTTACTAACTGCCTGATCTAGATGTTCTCTTCCAATCTATCGCAGTGACTATTGGCAAGTGTGCGATCGCCAACGAATTGGCAGTTACTTCGGGAGTTTATGTTTTAACTCAAAACTCAAAACTCAAAATTTCTCCTTCTAACTTGTAGAGTTTGCATGACTAATTTGGCTTGAATGGTTTGTATGGCTTTTCACTCTTGAGCTTGCCCTTAAACCGGACTCAAACCTAACATAGCGCGCAGTGTAAAAGTTACAAAGACGAAACTTGCTACGACAAAAGTAACCAGGGCGATCGCACTAGCTGGTTTATCTAGCAGAGGTTTGAGTTGCTCGAATAGGAAAAAGAAGATTCCGAGACAGATAGTAATGAAAAAACGGGGATAACGAGAGACGTTATTGATGAAATCTTGCATGAGCTTGGTGGGGTAAAGTGTCGCAGTTTCGTTTTTGACTGGTAACACTTGTGAACGAGTTAGACAATTTTGGCACACCCAGAGCTAAATCGGGCGATCGGGCGATCGGGACAGCAGTTGGCTCGATCGGGCATTTTGGCGATCGCACTAACAAATATAATTCTAGCGACAGATTTTCAATTATGACCACCGCCCTGTCCCAAAACAGCGGAGACATCAACCCCGATCGCAAATTCAGATTGCATTCAGTTCTAGTTATGATAAATATAATAAGGCTGCTATTTCTACACAAATGTCTGCTTCCGCACCTTCTCAAATCTTGCCACGTCCATTTCTGAAATGGGCTGGAGGCAAAAGTAGGTTGATTACACAATATCAACCTTATTTTCCTGAAAAATTCACAACTTACTATGAACCTTTTTTGGGTGGCGGATCAGTATTTTTTCACTTAGCACAGCAGCAACCTGGTTTGCAAGCTATTTTAACAGATATTAACCCAGAATTAATTAATGCTTATTGCTGCGTCAGGGATCGGGTAGAGGACTTAATTAAACTTTTGGAGGAACATGAATTAGAGCACAGTCAGCACAATCAAGGCTACTATTACTGGGTGCGAGCCCACTCCTACAAAACAGATGTAGAAAAAGCAGCTCGGCTGATTTACCTCAACAAAACTTGTTACAACGGCCTTTATAGAGAAAATTCTAAAGGTGAATTTAATGTTCCCATAGGCAGATACAAAAATCCTAACATTTGTCAAGCAGATTTATTGCGATCGGTATCGTCTTTGCTAACTTCCGTTCAAATTGAAGTTAGGAAATTCGATCAAGTCATGAACTTTGCAACAAGCAGCAAAGACTTTGTTTACTTTGACCCACCCTATCATCCCATCAGCAGCACCAGTAACTTCACAGCCTACAGCCGTAATAGCTTCAAAGAAGCCGAACAGATTCAACTGAGAGATATCTTTGCAGAACTTAGCAAACGAGGAGTAAAGGTGATGCTGTCTAATTCTTATTGTGATTTCATTAATAAAATTTACACAGATACTCAAGCTTTTAAAACCGATCGAATGCCAGAACTAATTGAAATATCAGCATCTAGAGGCATCAATTCCAATAGTTGTAAGCGCGGCAAAGTCAAGGAACTATTAATCAGTTCATTTTAAACAAATTATGGAACTAAGGACACGGCACTGCCGTGTCCCTACCCAGATTAATTGTAGGGAAACGGCACTGCCGTGTCCTGATTGTGGGCAACTGCCGTGTCCTGATTGTGCGTAACATTTTAAAGATGCTTATTTGCCCAAGTAATAAACCCTTCAAGCTTGTAAACCCCTAAGAGATTTGGATTATCAGCAATTTGTTTTTTGAACCAGTCAATTGAGCCTTGCCTCATACCATCACCACCAACAATCACAATAGTAGGCACTCGATAGCAACTTTTAATATTTAAGTTAAGGTAAGGATACTTTTCGTCAACTGAACCTTTGTCTTCTTGCCACTTACACTCAACTATTAGACCCTGAGAAAATGCACCAGAATCAACAATATAAAAATCCACATTTATTTCAGTTTCATAAATGCTAGACCCAATATATACCTGCTTGGCATAACGCTTAGGAATATCAGTAGAAACTAATAGCCAATCCCGCTTACGCTTTTTCGGCAACTGAGGGCAGATTTCGAGATATCCGTGACCTTGTAATGTACCTGCTACAGTTGCTTCTAACACAAAACCAGTTTGATTAGCCCTACAACCCCTATTCATATTCTTGGTTCCTAAAAACAATGTAAATTAAGCCGATCGCACTTCAATCACTCCCCGGTCAAAAACCCGCTTGTCAGTACCGATCGCACTCACGAACATCCGGTCTTCATAAACATCAAACGTGGCAAAACTCAACCTACTAGCAGAATACTCAGTCCATTCAGAACGCCCCACGGGACGAGTACCACCACCAGCACCGCAAATTAAATAAATTGTGCCATTAATCGAACGAGTTCGTTCATAACTGTGCTCGTGTCCGTTGATATAAAGCTGCACGCCGTACTTTTGAAACATCGGTGCTAAAGTCTTAATAAAAGGTTGATTCAATCCGTAGACACCCGAAGAATAAATTTGATGATGACCGAACACAACTTTCCAAGGCGCTGTACTTTGACTCAACTCTTTTTCTAGCCAAACAAGCTGATTTTTCCAATCAGCATTATCATTAGTATCTAAAGCAAAAAACTGGACAGATTCGCGCCGAAAAGTGTAGTAACGACCTTGCATATTAAAAGCCGCATATTTAACTTGCGGGTCGCCGTTAGCAGTGCGAACATCGTGATTTCCTAGACAAGCATAAAATTTGACACCTTGCTGTAATAAGCGTTGATAAGGCTTCTCAAAAACAGCATTAATTTTCTCAATTTCACCATTATTATAGATATTGTCGCCGGCGAGAATAGCCAAATTAAAAGGGTTTTGCCCGTGATATTGGGTCATCGCCTCCGCCACAGCATACTGGCCTTCGGCACCGGTACCTGTGTCTGCGATCGAAATAAAGCGTAAAATAGGTGGTGTGGTGGGTAAAAGCGCGATCGCCCTTTCTCCCTCAACACCAGGAGGCATAGCAGCATGGGCATCTGTACCCCAGGAAGTCCGAAGCTGAAATATTTTCCAGATTCCAGCCAAACCTAAGCTGCTGAGACTGGCTAAAATCAGAAAGTAACGACGTTTGATGCTCATAACTAATAAAATGATAGATTAACAGTGAGATAGCTCAACTAAAATTTATCGCGTTTAGGTATATTTGCAACGCCTCAAGGCAGAAAAAATGTCAGAAAAACAACCAAACCAGCCAACTCCAGAACCCTCTCAATCTCCAATACCGGAGATTGACTCAGTCCCAAAGTCTGCAACTCCTGAAAGTACGGTAGCAGAAATTAACGCCATTCCCACGCCAAAAGTTGCTGCAAAATCTGATAGTAAGTCTGTAGCAACCAGCACTAAAGGGAGTTTTTTAGAGAAAGTAGGTTTACTTTGGCAAAGTATTGTGAAGTTAGTGCGATCGCTTTTGCCCGCATCCCTCAGTCAAAAGCTATCCGATCCAATTTTGAACGTAGCAATAGCAGCAATTCTGCTCGTTGTCGTCAGTTCAACTCTCAATATATTATCGGGAAAACCAGCGGATCAGATTGCGATCGCACCACCGGCCAATTTACCCAATGTTATTGCACCGTCAGAGTCACAATCTGCCAAATTTAAAAGTAAGTTACCCGATTTAGTTGCACCGACAGCGCCGAAACCTATAGAAACTCTCCAGCCGCCACCACTGACACCGGAACAGTCTCTGATTGCGGGGATTCAAAATCAAGTTGCTGAAACTAGCGATCGGCTTGGTGGCGGTTTAGTTAAGTCAATTCAAGCTAATGTTGTCAGCAGTATTTTGACACTGAAAATAGCTGAAGATTGGTATAGACTCAGCGAATTAGAGCAAAATCAGCTAGTAAATCAAATGTTTAAAGAAGCTAATTTACTAGATTTTAGAAATTTAGAAGTTATGAATTTGGAGGGAAAACTAATAGCTAGAAGTCCAGTTGTTGGTTCAGAAATGATAATCTTGGATAGAATTGGGAATTAGTAATTAGTAGATATAGCGATCCTAAATCATTTGCATAATTCTTGTAGGGGCAATCCCCCCGTGGTTGCCCAATGCCTCGGAGGAGAGGAGAGGAGAGGAGAGGAGAGGAGAGGAGGGCGAGCACGGGGGCACGGCCCCTACAGATCTGCATGAATGATTTAGGATTGCTATAGTGTAGGTTGGGTAGAGCGATAGCGAAACCCAACTCTTTTAAAATCCAGTGTTGGGTTTCGCTGACGCTCTACCCAACCTACGGGATCTGACTAAGAACTAACAATTAAGGCTTCTTAACAATCGGTTTAAAACCTTGCTTTTGGAAATAAGTTCGGAATACCTCATGAGCAATTGGGGCCGCCGACACAGAACCATAACCACCACCTTCAACTATAACCGCGATCGCAACTTCCGGTTTATCAGCAGGAGCATAACCCACATACATAGAATTGTCAGGATGACCAGGCATTTCCACAGTCCCAGTTTTCCCAGCACTCAAAGGAATAGTACCATCATTCAATCCCTTACCAGTACCTTTTAGCACCACATCAGTTAATCCTTGGCGAATCACATTCAAAGTTCCCGGCTTCATACCTGTTGGAACTTTTTGAGTGATCGGAGTATTAGTTTGAGAAGCCAACAAATGCGGCTGCACTCGCGAGCCACCATTGGCAATAGTTGACACCATCACAGCCAATTCTAGGGGAGTACAAAGTACCAAACCTTGACCGATCGACATTGTTACTGTATCACCAACATACCAATCTTCCCCATACATTTTCTGTTTCTCTGCTGGTATGGGAACTTGACCATGATTGGCGGCATCTAACCCTAAAAGATCTAAGTTGATAGTACCACCAATTCCCATTTTCTTAGCCCATTTCGCCATTTCCTCCGGCCCCGCTGTCATGCCTACTTGATAGAAAAAAGTATTACTACTAAAGGCTAAAGCATCGCGGAAACCGATCATACCTTGACCAGCGCCATGTTCGTTAAAGGAAATTCCGCCGATGTTAATTGAAGAAGAACTTAACAAAGTCGAATCAGGAGAAAATTTGCCAGACTCCATCCCGGCGACAGAAGTAACAATCTTAAAAGTGCTACCAACTGGATAACCTTGAACTGCTCTATTTAAAAATGGTTTGTCTGGCCCTTGTAGCCGATCCCATTCTTTTTTACTTACCTTGCGGGTAAAAATATTAGGGTCAAATGTCGGCCAACTACCCATTGTTAAAAGAGCTCCAGTTTTAACATCGATCGCCACAACAGCACCTAGGCGATCGCCCAAAGCCTTCTCCGCAGTTTTCTGCATATCTAAATCTAAGGTTAGCTGCACTGGTTTGCCAGCAATCGGCTCTTTTACGCCTAAATCTTGGATTTCCTCGCCCTTAGCATTCACCTCAATCAAACGACTTCCCCAAACACCCTCTAAATTAGGATTAACTAATTTTTCAACTCCCATTTTACCAACAATCATTCCCATCGGATATCCAGGATTAGCTTTTAATTCATCTAAAGTAGCTTCACCGACGTATCCCAAAAGATGGGATGCTAATTGCTGGTTGGGATAGTCGCGGCCGGATTCTGGGCGAATCTCTACCCCTCGCAAAGTATTCGCTTGTTCTCCCAAACCGACGAAGGTAGCAAGATCAATATCCTTACTAATTCGCACTGGTAGGGCAGATTTATAGCCTGCTTTGTCGATCTTTTGGATAATTTCGGTCGGGGGAATGTTGACTATAGGGCTGAGTATACCGACGGCTTCTTGCCACTCCTGGGGCGATCGCTCTTTTGGCCACAAATACACTGATCGCGATACGCGATTAGCCGCAAAAATTTTCTGGTTACGATCTAAAAGTGGGCCACGAACCGCCGCTACTGAAACTGGACGAATCCGGTTATTTTCCGCCCGTTGTCGGTTATAAGCTCCCTGTACCAGTTGCAATTCGGCTAGACGAAATAGGGGTAATGTGACTAAAGTAGTGACCAGGAGCATAAAAACCATCACTTGGAGCGATCGACCCCGTTTCCGTACAGTATCGTCTAAGCCATTTTTTTCAAATTTGACTTGAGATTTAAAAGAAAAGTCGCTAGCCATATTAGTTAATCTACTCTTTTTTTCAACTAACAGGTAGAAGCGGTTCCCATCCGGGAAAAATCGCCTCGGATCTAGCAACTTTCTCCAAAGATCGCAAATCAGACCCTAAGCCATTGAGTTTTCAGTCCCCGAACTACTCCAGGGGTCAATTATTGAATTATTTAATTCTTTAATTGTTTAATAAAAAATCGGTTAACACAGATTCTGCCTATCGGTAGAGGAATTAAGATTTTTTTTTGATTAGGATAAGTTGAAAGTCACAAGACATTCAAATATCAATTTTTTTGACAATACAACTGTGATGGAGGTATGAGCTATGGAACCTATCGATTTTTTGATTGCTTGGCTAGTTACTGGCAGTAGCTTACTGCTAATTTCTCAATTGCCGATCGGCGTTGAAATTGACAGTACGCCAAAAGCAGTATTTGCAGCGGCAGTTTTAGGAATTTTGAATGTTTTAGTCTTACCAATTTTGAAAGCAGTTTTTTTTGTACCAAATGTGCTGACTCTGGGCTTGCTTTCGGGTCTCTTTGCGTTTGTCATGAACGTGATTATTTTTGCCGTGGCTGCCAAATTAGTTGAGGGATTTAGCTTGCGGATGGGGATTTGGAGTGCGGTATTAGGAGCGCTAGCTTTAGCTTTAGTCAGCAGCTTGATCAATGGCGTGCTAATTTAGCGATCGGCAATTGAGTAGGGACACGGCATTGCCCATAGGTGTCAACTTAAGCCTGAAAGCCTTGATAAATGTCGTTTTTACCAT
>NZ_JAKJHX010000037.1:0-26615 GCF_021648855.1 Tychonema litorale BBK16
CAAGTTGACTGATTGAGCCAAGAATCCCCACGCCTTCAGGCCCGGGAGTGTCAAAATACTGATCGACATAACAGCACATTACCCCTAAAATCACACTTATGTCTGACTCTCCTCCATCCCAAATTCCCCCAGAAACCTCACCAGACAGTACCCAAGCAGACAGCCGCAGTGCCAAAACTCGGCAACTGTTGGGGATGAAAGGGGCTGCTAGTGGCGAAACTTCCATTTGGAAGATTCGCTTGCAACTGATGAAGCCGATTACCTGGATTCCCCTGATTTGGGGCGTGGTGTGCGGGGCTGCCTCTTCTGGGAACTATACTTGGAATCTGGAAAATTTTGCGATCGCAGCAGCTTGTATGTTGATGTCAGGGCCGTTGCTGACAGGCTACACTCAAACTTTGAACGATTTTTACGATCGCGACATCGATGCAATTAACGAACCCTACCGTCCAATTCCCTCCGGGATCATTTCCATTCCCGAAGTTGTCACCCAAATTTTAGTGTTATTGCTTGCAGGTATTGGGGTCGCTTATGCTCTAGACTTATGGGCAGGTCACGAATTCCCGATCATGACTGTTTTGACCCTTGGCGGCGCATTTTTGGCCTACATCTACTCCGCGCCCCCATTGAAACTCAAGCAGAATGGCTGGTTGGGAAATTATGCCCTGGGTGCTAGCTACATTGCATTGCCTTGGTGGGCAGGTCAAGCTTTATTTGGTACACTGGATCCGACAATTATGATTTTGACTCTGTTTTACAGTTTGGCAGGGCTGGGAATTGCGATCGTCAATGATTTCAAAAGTGTTGAGGGCGATCGGCAATTAGGGTTAAAATCTTTACCAGTGATGTTTGGCATCGGCACAGCAGCCTGGATTTGCGTGTTGATGATCGACATATTTCAAGCCGGGATTGCAGGCTACCTGATTAGCATCCACCAAAATCTATACGCTGTAATTCTCCTGCTGCTGATTGTTCCCCAAATCACTTTTCAGGATATGTATTTTTTACGCAATCCTCTGGAAAATGATGTTAAATATCAGGCAAGTGCTCAGCCTTTCCTGGTGTTAGGTATGCTAGTAGCTGCTTTGGCACTTGGTCATGCTGGTTAAAAAAAAGTTCTGAGTTGGGATTTTGAGTTAAATAGTTTTTAATTCAAAATCCATAATTCCAGAATCTGTACAATTATATTGAATAAAATCTCAAGTTAAAAATTAAAAATTGAAGAGGGATAGCCTTTTTAATTTTTAATTTTTAATCGCAGTTGATTAGGTTTGAAGGTCTAAACGTGGCAGAATTTTTCTCAAATATCAAAGATAAGTTGAGCAAAGTCACTAACGCAATAAGTGGCAATTCCAATCAAGAATTGCCGCAGTCTGCGAAGGGAAAAGAACTCGATTTGCCGGAATCGCAGGCAGAATTTTCTACACGGACAACGGCGGAACAGTCGGAGTATGTGATGCCAGAAAATTCAATGCCTCCCCAGGAGTCGGAATTAGAATATGAAAATCATAAATATCCAATAGTTAAGCGCGATTGGGAAGGATTGAAGTGCTTAATTGTTTGGCTGGAAATTGAACCTCAAGTTACCAGATTTCAAGCAAAGCAAAAAGAATTGTTGCAGCCTGGGTTGATTTGGTTGGGAACCAAATTGGCTAAAAAATCGGAAAGTAACGCACCGCAGGAAAATAGCGAACTACTCGAAAATAGTGAACCATCCGAAAATAGCAAACCGCAGGGAAAATTTAAGAAACTTCTGTCCCGCCGCCCTAGATTTTGGATAGGAATAGGTGTTGCTAGTATTAGCGGTGGTGCTTTGATCTATGGTTTATGGATTTTGCACGCCTTAAATCAAAGTTTGCCGGATGTTAACGATTTGTTGGCTTTTAATCGCGATGGAACACTAACAATTAAGGCAGCAGACAAGACGATTTTGTTGCAGTCTGGACCTGCAACTAGAGATAAGTTGAAACTTAAAGAAATTCCAGATTTGTTGATTAAAGCTTTTATTGCCATAGAAGACCGCCGTTTTTACGATCATCGCGGGGTCGATTATCAAGGTATTGTGCGATCGATTGTTTCTAATATATTAGCCAGAGATTTGGTGCAGGGTGGAAGTACAATTACGCAACAATTAGCCCGTGTTGTTTTTCTGAATCAAGAAAGAAGTATTAAGCGGAAACTTCGGGAGGCTCTTTTGGCTCAAAAAATTGAGCGAGAGTTAGGTAAAGATCAAATTTTAGAGCGCTATTTAAATCTGGTTTACTTGGGTTCGGATGCTTATGGAGTAGCGGATGCAGCTTGGGTTTTCTTTAGTAAAACAGTTGACAAATTAACTTTGGCAGAGATGGCAACTTTGGCGGGTTTGCCGCCGGCACCAAGCGAATATTCTCCTTTGGTAAATCCGAGTTTTGCGAAAAAACGCCGCAATCTTGTGCTGCAACAAATGCAAGAAGCGAAGGTAATTACTGAGGGTCAAGCTAAGGAGGCGATGGCGGAACCTTTGACTGTTAAACAAAGTCCACCAAAGCGTTTTGAAGTGGCTGCGCCTTATTTTGCTAGTTACATTAGAAAGGAATTGCCTCGCTATGTTTCTCAGGATGCTTTGGAAGCTGGTGGTTTGACTGTTGAGACGACGGTGGATATGAAGTGGCAAAAAATCGCGGAACAAGTGGTTAAAGATGCGATCGAAAATGATGGTCGCCGTCAGGGTTTTGAACAAGCTGCTTTAGTTTCTATGGACACTAAAACTGGTGAAGTCAAGGCGTTGGTAGGAGGTGGGAATTTTAGGGAAAGTCAATTTAATCGTGCTACTCAGGCTTTGCGGCAGCCTGGATCGACGTTTAAAGGGTTAGTTTATGCTGCGGCGATTGGGGCTGGTTTATCTCCCTATGACAGTTACGAAGATGCGCCAATTATTATCGATGGCTATCAACCGAATAATTATGGCAAAAAGTTTAGCGGTTGGCGATCGATCTCTGATGCTTTGACAAGTTCGGTGAATGTGGTAGCGGTGAAAGTGTTGATGGATGTTGGTTTTGAACCAGCAATTAAATTAGCCCATGATATGGGAATCAAGTCTAAATTAAGTCCAATCTATTCTCTGGTTTTGGGTTCTTCTGAGGTTAATTTGCTGGAATTAACTAATGCTTACGGCACTTTAGCCTCGGAAGGTAAGTTTATTGAAGCCCACGGAATTAGTCGTGTCATTAATCAGCGAGGCGATGTAATCTATAAGTCTGATTTTCAACCAAAGCAGGTTTTGGATAAGGATAGTGCTGCGATTACAACTTGGATGTTGGAGGGTGTGGTGAAGGGGGGTACGGGGGGGCCTGCTGCTTTAAACGATCGCACTGTAGCTGGCAAAACCGGTACTTCGGAAAAAGTCAGGGATTTGTGGTTTATTGGTTACATTCCCCAAATCGTGACTGGGGTTTGGTTAGGGAATGATGACAATTATCCCACGGGGGGAACTAGCGGCACAGCGGCCTATAATTGGCGAGACTTTATGAGTCAAGCGGTGAAGGGAATGCCAGTTGAGGAGTTTCCGAAGTTGCCTAAGTTGGAGGGGCGCAAAGGCAGTATTAAGGCTAAACCTGTGAAGCCGAATGAGATTATTCGGGGGATGATTGTAAATGATGATGGTGCGATCGTGCCTTACAATTCTAATCCTGAACCTCGGCATCGCGAGTGGCAAGAACCTGCTTATCAAGAGCCTGCTTATCAAGAACCTGCTTATCAAGAACCTGGGAATTATCAAGATGCGGGACAGTAAGCGGGTTTACAAATAATCGATCGAACAGCCGATCGCAACTTATTCGCTTTCTATTTTAGGCGATCGGCTACCTCTAAAGGAATATTTGACAACTCTTTTTTGAGATTTTATTAAGATTTATTATAGTTGTAATCTACCGAGCGTCAACTCTTCAATCTAAAATCTAAAACCTAAAATCTAAAATTCAATGACCGCCGACAAAACCGGATTCAGTATTAGTGCGATCGCCATTCGTCGCCATATCGGCACCTTGATGCTAACACTGGCGATCGTAGTCGTGGGCATTTTCTACATCACCCAACTCCCTGTTGACTTGCTACCCTCCATCACCTATCCGCGGATCAGCGTGCGCCTAGACGCCCCCGGAGTCTCCCCAGAAGTCGCAGTTGACGAAATTACCCGCCCCCTCGAACAAGGACTTTCGGCCACAGAAGGAGTCACCCAAGTCTTCTCCCGCACCCGCGAAGGGCAGGTTAGCGTCGATTTATTCTTCAGGCCCGGTGGCGATATCGACCAAGCCCTCAACGACGCCACAGCCTCCGTTAACCGCATTCGCAACCGACTTCCCGACACAGTTGAATCGCCAAATCTGTTTAAATTCGACCCGTCTCAACAACCAGTTTACGAATTTGCGCTGACTTCCGACTCGCGCCAAGGCGTAGATTTGCGCGTATTCGCCGATGACGAATTAGCCAGGGAAATTAACGTGATTCCCGGAGTCGCCGCGGTTGACGTTTCCGGCGGCGTTCAAGAAGAAATTCAAGTTAATATTGACCTGAATCGATTGCAAAGTTTAGGAGTTAATCTAAACGATGTTTTTAATGCTTTGCGATCGCGCAATTTAGACACTTCCGGCGGCAGATTGCGCCAAGAATCCAACGAACCACTGACGCGCACAATCGGCCGCTTTAAAACAGCCACCGAAATCAACAACATTTCCTTTCAAATATCCGGTTCCAACCCGCCCAAACGAGTTTACCTGCGCGACTTTGCAAAAGTAACTGACGGTACAGAAGAACAGCGAGTCAAAGTTTTTCTCAATCAAAAACCAGCCGTTAAAATCAGCATCTTAAAACAACCAGATGCCAACACGATTACGGTTGTGGACGGAGTGAAAAATCGCCTCAAAGAAATGCAGAATTCCGGCTTAATTTCAGCCGATATGGAAGTAGTTACTACCTTAGACGAATCTCGGTTTATCCGCAATTCCCTAGCCGATGTAGCTAATGCGGGAATTTCCGGGGCGGTGTTGGCTGCGATCGCAGTTTTGTTCTTTTTAGGTTCCCTCAGACAAACCCTGATTATCTCTCTGACTATTCCCCTGTGTACTCTAGCAGCGATTATTTTAATGCGCTTATTCGGCTTATCGCTGAACTTATTTAGTTTAGGTGGTTTAGCCTTGGGAATCGGTCAGGCAATTGATACCAGCGTAGTTATTTTAGAAAATATTGTAGTCGGTCTAGACAACAATCCTCATCTAAAAAAAGGCAGAATCAAAGACCGAAAAGAACGCACCATCGAAGAATCGGTACTGCGGAGTCAAGAAGTCGAATCAGCAATGGTTGCCTCCACTGCGGCAAACTTAGTATCAGTGCTACCATTCTTGCTGATTGGCGGCTTCTTTTCCCTGCTATTTAGCGAATTAATTTTAACAATTAGCTTTGCAGTAGCAGCATCCCTGGTAGTAGCTTTAACTATAGTGCCGATGCTGACTTCTCGCTTGATGGGAATCTCTTATTCCAGCGGCATCAGTCGGTTCGGCCCGATCAAACATTTCAACCGAGGCTTTGAAAATGCTACGCGCGCTTATGGTTCGATGCTGTCAAAAGTGCTAGGTTTGCGGTTAATGATCATTGTAGTCGCTTTTGTGATTTTAGGCAGCGGAACTTGGATAATGGCTGGTCAAATCCCCCAAGAAATTTTGCCTAAAGTTAATACAAGTCAAGCGCGATTATTTGCTTTGTTTCCTCCGGGGACTAACTTGGAAACCAATCAAAAAGTAGTTGCAGCCGCCGACAAACTGCTACTTGCACAGCCAGAAACCGAGTATACTTTAACCACAGCGGGAGGGCTGCTGTTCGGCAACAATACGATCGAGAATTTGCTCCGAGGAAGCAGCACAATTACCCTAAAAAAAGGTACGAATACGATCGCCTTTACTGAAAGACTGACTGAGGAATTAAAGAAAATTGATGTTCCGAAAGGCACTCGCCTGCGCTTGGTTCCAGAAGGGATTAGAGGTTTAGTTTTAACCAATTCTCCAGTCAGAGGCGGCGAAATTGATGTCATAATTCAAGGCCCAAGTGAACAAGTATTGCAAGAAGCAGGCCGTCAGATATTAAAAGAGTTAGATGAGAAGGTAAAATTAGCGCGGTTTCGGCCGGATGGAGACGCGCCACAGTCGGAAGTGCAAATTCGTCCAGACTGGGAAAGGGCTGCTTTGTACGGACTGAGTGCCCAAGACATTGGGGAGACAGTTCAAACGGCAATTGAAGGTACTGTTCCCACTCAAGTGCAGCGGGGAAACCGCCTGGTAGACGTGCGCGTACAGTTCGATCGCACTTCTGTCAAAAATATCGCCCAACTCGGACAAATTCCCTTATCTGGTAATAATAGCATCGTCCGTTTGAGCGATGTGGCAAAAATTGCGATCGGCAAAGCGCCGGGAGAAATTCAACGTCTCAATCAGCGGCAAGTTTTCTTAGTTGTCGGAAACCTAAATCGAGGTGCAAGTTTGGGCGATGCTGTCAAACAAGTCGATGCAGTTTTATCAGAATTGAAGCTGCCACCAGGAGTTAGCATTGTGCCGAGTTCGGCTGCGGAAACTAACGATCAATTGCAAACTGCGCTCAAACTTTTGGGCGGGTTGGCAACTTTTTTAGTATTTGTAACGATGGCGGTGCAGTACAATTCTCTAGTCGATCCGCTGGTGATTTTGCTAACAGTACCCCTGGCGTTGACGGCGGGTATTTTCGGGCTGTATGTGACTAAAACTGCGATCGGGGCTACGGTGATGATCGGGGCAATTTTGCTCGTGGGAATCGTCGTAAATAACGGCATCATTATGGTAGAATTGGCCAACCAAATTCGGGAAGAGGAAAAGGTCGATCGCACGACAGCAATTATCCGGGCTGCACCTCAGCGTTTGCGTCCGATTTTGATGACAACTATTACCACAGTTTTGGGTTTGTTTCCCCTCGCTTTGGGGATTGGAGAAGGTTCGGAGTTTCTGCAACCTTTGGGGGTGGTGGTGTTTTCTGGTTTGTCGCTGGCCACTTTGCTGACGCTGTTTATTATTCCGTGTTTCTATATTTTGCTGCACGATTTCTTTGGGATGTTTGGGGCGAAGAAGAAGCCGCAGGCGGTGGCTATTCCTGTACAGAAGGCGGCGAGAAAGACTCCGAATTTGTAAAATGTAGTGTCAGCTTTCCACGCACTTTACCGCAATCCGGCAGGGGTTGAAACCCCCGCCTCATAGCGAAAGTCGGTTGAAACCGACTGTAGATTTTGACGGAAAGTGCGATCGATTTCAGTCCTCTTTGAGAGGACTTTCGCTATGAGACAGGGAATTCATTCCCTGTCGGACTGTCGGACTTACAAACTATACCGCTACTGCATTTGATGTTAAGCTGACGCACCCTAATAAAATCAGCCAGTAAGGTACATTTGACACTATCACATATTTGTGTTACAATGGTACTACACACAAAACAGACAACACAAACTTAAACAAAAATGCCCTACGAAAAATTAGAAATATCAACCCCAAAACCAGTTCTATCTTGGGCCAATCACCCCCTGGGTGCCAAAGAAACCAATATGGCAAAAAATGTAGCATCTTTGCCATTTGTATTCAAACACGTCGCCCTAATGCCCGACGTACATTTAGGTAAAGGTGCTTTAGTCGGTTCCGTAATTGCCACAAAAGAAGCGATTATTCCGGCTGCTGTGGGGGTTGATATTGGTTGCTTTACTGATGATACACAAATTCCTCTAGTTGATGGCAAATCTTATGCGATCGGGGAATTGGCTAGGAGTCAAAAAGAATTTTCGATCTACTCCTGTACAGAAACAGGCAGAATTGTTGCCGCTAAGGCTACAGCCAAATTAACTAGAAACAATGCCGAACTGGTTAAAGTGGTACTGGATAATGGAGAAGAAATCAAATGCACTCCCGATCATCAATTCATGTTGCGGAATGGTGAATACCGAGAAGCGCGCAATTTGACAACTGGAACGTCATTGATGCCTTTTTATTCCAAAATAGATCGGGACGGGTATACTTTAGTACAGCAAAACTATTCAGGTAGATGGCAGAAAGCTCATTGGATGATTGCTCGTTCTGGTTTGTTAGGAGACATACCATCTTTCCATAATCAGAGAACTGTGATTCATCACAAAAACTTTGATGCCGCCGATAATAGACCAGAAAATTTAGAATTCATGGGTAATAATGACCACTCTGCCTATCACCGTTCATTAGTTGATAGAAATACCCATTGGCAATCTCTGGAATTTGAACAGAAAAGAAAGCAAGCCATAGCTGATAAAGCTCAAACCTCAGACGGACACAGGTATTACGCCGATCGCGGAACGAAAAATATCCTGAAGTATATGGAGGATCGGCCCGAACACTTCAAAGAGTCTGTTGCAGGGAATGGCGATCGAGGAAAGCACTATCTAATTAATTACAATCAGAGTGAAAAGGGTAAAGCAAAGAGTAAAGAAATTGCTAATCGGCTATATACTTGTGAGACTTGTGGAGATCAAATTAAAACTCCTATCGGACTTCACAATCACAGAAAAAATCAGCACGGCTACAACCACAAGGTAGTTGATATTATTCCTTTAGTTGAAAAGCAAGATGTCTATTGCTTAACTGTTCCCGAATACGGCAATTTTGCATTAACTGCGGGAGTCTTTGTTCACAACTGCGGTATGTCTGCTATAAAAATGCCCTTCAAGGCTCACAAATTAGAAGGCAAACTCAAACAAATTCGACTCGATATCGAAGCAGCAATTCCTGTGGGATTTGCGGAAAACAAGGAAGTCGAAAGAAGTGTAACCAACTGGCAAGAATGGCGCGAGTTTAAAGAACTTCATGAAGGCGTACAACACCAAGAAAGTAAAGCCCTAAAACAAATGGGTTCCCTCGGTGGTGGCAATCATTTTATTGAGGTTTGTGTTGATACCGAAGACTTTGTTTGGTTGATGCTGCACTCCGGTTCTCGCGGTATTGGAAATTTGCTCGCACAGCAACACATTGAGACTGCTAAAAATTTAGCTAGACTGGCAGAAATTAGTCTTCCTGACAGAGATTTAGCTTATTTTGTAACAGGTACGCCGGAGTTTGCGGCTTATTGGCACGATTTGCAGTGGGCGCAAGATTATGCTCGTTTTAATCGCGATGTGATGATGAATCGGTTTAAGCGCATTGTGGAAAAGCACGTTGCAGGTGGCAAACCTACTAAGCCATTGTTAAAGGTGAATTGCCATCACAATTATGCGGAAAAAGAGGTGCATTTTGGCGAAGATGTGTATGTAACTCGCAAGGGTGCTGTACGCGCAAATGTACAGGATTACGGGATTATTCCGGGTTCGATGGGGGCGAAGTCTTTCATTGTTAAGGGAAAAGGTAATGCGGAAAGTTACTGTTCTTGTTCTCACGGTGCGGGGCGATTGATGTCTCGAACTAAAGCTAAAAATGTGTTTACTCTCGATGATTTTGTGCGGCAGACTGAGGGGGTTGAGTGTCGTAAAGATGAGCAGTTTTTAGATGAGATTCCGGGGGCTTATAAGCCGATTGAGGAGGTGATGAGTCAGCAGTCGGATTTGGTGGAAGTTGTGGCGACTTTGAAGCAGGTGCTTTGTGTTAAGGGGTGATGGTGGGGAATCTCGTATCTCGCTTTGGTGGCGAAGGGATATTCAGGAATGATACAATATATGAGTTAATTACTAATGCTTAGTGTTATGCCTTTAGCTGAACTTCTCCCCAAGCTGCAAGAATTATCCCGTGCCGATCAGCTACGAGTTATTGAGTTTTTGGCAGTACAATTGTCTAAACAAGAAACTATTGCTCTCCTTGAACATGGACAGACTTATGAAGTTTGGTCGCCCTATGATGCTTTTGAAGCTGCCAATGTCCTAGGAAAAATGTTAGAGGAAGACAAGGTAAATCAAGATGCTTAATGCAGAAAGATACTCTTTTGTTCAAAGGCGAAACGATTCAGGAGAAACGATTATGGCACCATATTTGCCGATCGCCTTGACTTATCAAAATCGTTCTTTGCAGGTGTCTAGTCTATTGGATACAGGTGCGAGTGTCAATGTTTTGCCTTACGAAATTGGGTTGCAATTGGGAGCGGTTTGGGAGGAGCAGACAATTTCAGTGGTATTAACTGGTAATTTGGCTCAATTTCTAGCTCGTGGCTTAGTTGTATCGGCGAAAGTCGGTCAATTACCACCTGTACGCTTGGCTTTTGCATGGACGCAAGCTAACAATGTTCCTTTGATTTTGGGGCGGCAGAATTTCTTTTCCGAGTTTGATGTTTGTTTTTATGGTTCTCAGTTAGCTTTTGAAGTTTGCCCGAAGCAAACCCGCTCAAATTAATGATTCGCTTTATTTCCTACCAAGCTATCTGCTGCAACTCAATTTCTAGCAATAAGCCCGACTTCTTTAAGAAGTCGGGCTCTTGACACACCGCTACATGGCATAGATTATTTTCTAACAAGCCATCTGCCGCCACTCAATTTCTAGCAAACTCATTAGTTTGACATCACCTTTGGCCCTGGCTACTTGCTTTCTGCGATCGAGGATATTGCAAATATTCATCTGGTGGACTGTCGCTACATCCTCAACTTTTTGAGCAGATGTGACTGTTGCCTCTATGGTATCGAATTTTGGAGCTACATCCCGATCGCTCTTCAGAGATACTCGATCGCTATTAAGTCTGCCACGGTACTGCAAATCGCGGACGTGTTGAGGCACTTTCATGTGTCTGGGATAATGATAATTCCAGTTTTGACCCCGATATTTCCCTGCGACACCCCCTTCCTCCATATCAACTGTAGGAATGTCGTACTCATAGTTAGCGCCACGATAAGTCAGTTTCATATTTTTTGATCCTTATATCCAGATAAAAAGGTGTGTTTGGCTTTTTGATAGTAAATAAAGTTTTACTTTCTGTATTCTATTTTACCATTTACCAACAAAACCAGGAAGATTAACAAAAATTAATATTTTTAATGGCGAAACCCCACAAAAAAGCCCGCTACAGCGGGACTTCTTGGTTTTGGTGGTGGTCGATCGCGATCAACACACCACCAAATACAAAGGACACGGCAATACCGTGTCCCTACAAGCCATGTCTCTACAAGGACACGGCAATGCCGTGTCCCTACAAGCCATGTCTCTACAAGGACACGGCAATACCGTGTCCCTACTCTATCCGACTGTTACTTGATCGGTTTGCACGCCACTTGCGCCCTCTTCTGCAGAGGCGATCGCCACCAACTTGTCGAGAATTTCTTGACTGGGAACCTGGCCCTTGAGAACCACAGTACCGCTGAGTTGAGCAACCCAGACAGTCTCGATATCAGCAACTGCTGAGTCTCCGTCAAAGGCCAAAGCAACGCGCTTCGCCAAGCCACTTTCGTCAAAATTTCCGTCCGGGCCAACCTTCGCAGGGGCGATCGATTGTGACGCGGCCGCTTGCTGCACTACTTGTGCCATAGGTGCAGCCTGGGTTTCAGGCTTTTCTAGTCCGAATAGTCTTTTAAACCAACCCATCGTAGGTAATTCTCCTGAAAATACACTTTTTACAAGATAGCTCTAGAATGCCAAAAGATTTGTAATTTTTGCAAAACTCAGCGAAATTCTTAAAAATATTTTTTGATCGGGCTGGGACAATCTCAAATCTCCAATCTCCAATCTCCAATGGTGTCGATATGTTGATGTTGCTGTTTTATGTAGGGGACGATCGCTATTCTTTAGATAGCAGGAGAGTTGTGGAAGTAGTGCCCACGGTAACACTCAAAAAAATACACCAAGCACCTGACTATATTCCTGGTTTGTTTAACTACCGCGGCCGGTTGGTGCCAGTGATCGATCTGTGTCATTTGATTCAGGGAACTCACTGCCGCGCTTATTTGAGCACTCGCATTGTTCTAGTCAATTGTCAGAGTCAGGATGCCTCTGATGCTAACAATCCTTCCCAGAAGCCGCAGATTTTGGGACTAATGGCAGAAAGAGTCACAGAGACACTGAACAAGCCGGAAAGTGAATTTATCAGTCCCGCGATTAAAGTTGATGCCAGCCCTTATCTAGGAGAAATAATTACAGACGATCGAGGTATGATTCAATTTGTAAGGGTAGAGCATCTACTACCAGCATCTGACCAGCAAACTTACTTGTTGCCTAACCAGCAAGAGTAAGAGATTCGTTTTTTTTCTTCTTTAATTATGAATCCTATTCAAATCTAAAATCGGATGACACAAGCCAAAATAGAGGCTTTGCTCAGAGAAAAGATTGGGCTGGATGCACTTACGATCGGTTCTCATACAATTGCCAGAGCGATCGCACAACGCATCGCAGATTCTCGAACCGATCCAGCTAGCTATCTGGAAAAGTTACAAGCAGCGCCGGAGGAATTAGAAGCATTAATTGAAACTGTAGTCATATCGGAAACTTGGTTCTTTCGTGACAGAGAACCGTTTGTTTTTTTGAGCCAATATGTGCTGTCTGAATGGTGGTCAAAAAATCCCGGTAAAACTTTACGTGTCTTGAGTTTGCCCTGTGCCACTGGTGAGGAACCTTATTCGATCGCGATCGCCCTCATGGAAGCTGGTTTAAGCACGAAAAGCTTTAAAATTGATGCGGTAGACATTAGCAAAATCGCTCTGAACAAAGCCCGACGCGCTGTCTACGGCAAAAATTCATTTCGCGGCAAGAAGTTGGATTTTATGGAAAGTTATTTTACCCAAAATGGCAATGACTACCATTTGAGCGACTTAGTTAAAAATACCGTTAATTTCATGCAGGGAAATGTTTGCGATCGCACTTTCCTAGCAAACCAAATTCCTTACAACATAATTTTTTGTCGCAATCTCCTTATTTACTTTGACAATTCAGGCAAACAACAGACAATTCAGCTTTTGGATCGGTTATTAACTCCACAAGGATTGTTATTTTTAGGTCACTCCGAAACAGGACAGGTACTCCCAGTTCAGTTTTCCTCAGTAAAACATTCCCTAGCTTTTGCCTACCGAAAAGTGCAATCCCAAATCAACCAGCATAATTTGCCTGGGATTCCCTCAGTATCTCAAGGTACACGTAACGATGATAGTGCTAAAAAATACCAATTTCCAGTCAGTGAAAAGCACAAATCTGAATCAAAGACCGATCGCACTTTTAATCTTAATGCGCGATCGGCTTCTCCTAAAATTTCCAGCCAACCATCACCAATTTATACCCCACCCAAAATTTCCGATTATGAAACAGCTCGTAGTTTAGCCGATCGGGGACAATTGCAGGAAGCCACCACACTATGCGAAACTTACCTCAGTCAAAACCCCACTAGCGTAGAAGCTCACGTTTTGTTAGGTCAAATTTACCAAGCAGTGGGAAATGAAAACCGAGCGCAACAATGCTTCCAGAAAGCGATTTACCTCGAACCAAATCACTATGAAGCACTAATTCACCTGACTTTACTCAAAGAAAATCGTGGAGATATTGTTGGTGCAAACTTGATACGCCAGCGCATCCAACGACTGCCAAAATAAAAGGAATAAAAGGAGACAAATATGTTAAGGAACTTGACACTCAGAAAACAACTGAATGCTGCATTTATATTCATGGCTACCATTGTTTTAGTAGTAGCTTTTGTTGGGTGGACTGGGAATATGCGGCTGTCCCAACACATCAGTCAAATCGGCGGTCGTGTCTTTCCTGCCACAGTTGCTATGTCGAAAATCAACGAAGGACAAACACAGGTACAATCTTCAGAGCGATCGCTGCTGAATCCCGGAGCCAGTCTGGAAATCAGACAAAAAGATTTAACTAGAATTGAGAATGCGTGGAAACAAATCAATGAAGGATTTAGCGAATACGAAAAAATTTCCCGTAACGCCGAAGAAGAAAAACTATATAAGGAATTTCAGCCTCTGTGGCAAGCGTGGATAGAAACTCATCAGGAATTCCTAAAGCTTAATCAAGAATTTCAAGCATATGGTATCGTCAACCCTAGACAAGTTCAGATTGATTTGCTGCTACAAGGAAAAAACAATACTACCGAATTTGCAACGGCTAAAGCTGCTACAGTAGCAGCCGTCAAAATGACCGACCAAACATATAGCAAAAAAGCACCGGCATTTCAAGCAGCAACTAATGCAATGGTAAATCTTTTAGACTATTATGCAAAATTGTCAGAATCCACTAAAAAAGAAGCTGCTCAAGAAGTAAGTCAAACCAACTTCTGGGTTTTTGTGGGGATGATCATTGGACCAATTACAGCTTTAACCTTTGGCTTTTTACTTAGTAATACTACTGCCCAAATATTAGAAAACCAAGTCAATAAGTCGGGGGTAAGAATTAGCAGTTCTACAACTCAAATAGCGTCTTCTGGCAAGGAGTTAGAAGCTACACTAAATGAACAAGTGGCATCAACTAATCAAGTAGTAGCTACAGCTAGAGAAATTGCAGCCACCTCTATCCAATTGGTAAAGACAATGGATCAAGTCGCAGATATGTCGCAAAACAGTGCTCAAGCTGCTGGTAGTGGTCAAAAGGAAATTAACCGGATGGCAACAACGATGAATCGATTAGCCGATTCGACTAATTTGATTTCTGGAAAACTGGGAATAATTAGCGAAAAAGCCAATAATATTAATAGTATTATTGCTACGATTACCAAGGTATCCGATCAAACTAATTTGCTCTCTCTCAATGCTGCTATTGAAGCGGAAAAAGCCGGAGAGTATGGTTTGGGATTTGGGGTTGTTGCTAGAGAAATTCGCCGCCTAGCAGATCAAACTGCGGTGGCAACTTTAGATATTGATAGTATGGTTAAAGAGATGCAAGGGTCAGTGGCAACTGGAGTAATGGAGATGGATAAATTTACTAATGATGTGAATCGTAGTATTGATGATGTCCGAAGCATTAGCGATCAATTAGAGTCAGTTGTCTATCAAGTGCAAGCATTGACTCCGCGTTTTCAAGAGGTGAATGAGGGTATGGAGGCGCAATCTCAAGGAGCACAACAAATTAGTGAGGCTATGATGCAGTTAAGTGAATCTTCGTCTCAAACTGCTCTGGCATTACGGGATATTAATGGTTCAATTAGTCAAGTGAATGATGCCACACTTGGCTTGCGTCAAGAAATACTAGCTTTTATCAGATAAAAGTATAAAATTGATATGGTAAATGATTGCTGGAATACGATCGGAGTAGGGGGCGATCGATCTTGTCCCCAACTAAGTACATTTATTCACTGCCGGAATTGCTCGGTTTATTCTGCTGCGGGGCGCAGTTTGCTGGAACAGGAGGTGCCTCAAGGGTATTTGGATGAGTGGACTGATTTGTTGCGATCGGGCGTTGGAACTACCAATCGTGTCGCTCCTTTAGGTACCACCTCAGTGGGTATCTTTCGACTCAATGGTGAATGGTTAGCACTACCTGCGAGATTGTTTAAAGAAGTGACGCAGATATCTGTGATTCATACTTTGCCACATCGTAGCAATAATGTATTTATTGGTTTAGTAAATATTCGAGGGGAAATTCAGATGTGTATTTCTCTGAAAGCGGTTCTGGGGCTAGAAATAGCGGATACTAATGTGAATAATGTCAGCCCGGTAATCTATGAGCGAATGGTAGTTGTTGAAAAAGAAGGAAATTATTGGGTATTTCCTGTTGATGAAATTTATGGTATTCACCGCCTCGATCCGGATCAGTTGGGAAATGTGCCTGCAACGGTTTCTAAGGTGCCGGAAACTTATACTAAAGGGATAATTAATTGGGAAGGACAAAGTGTTTGTTATTTGGATGATGAGTTATTGTTTTATACGTTGAGTAAGAAAATTTTATGAATTGGGAATTGGGCATGGGGAATTGGGCATGGGGAATTGGGCATGGGGAATTGGGAATTGGGCATGGGTGTTGTTGATTGTTAACCCTTCGACTACGCTCAGGGTACGGCAAATAACCAATAACTAATAACTAATAACTAATAACCAATAACTAATAACTAATAACTAATAACTAATAACTAATACCAAAGGAGTTCGGAGCAATGGCAAATCAAGATATGAGTAATTTCTCCATGATGGATTTGTTCCGCATGGAAGCTGAAACCCAAGTTGGGATTTTAAATGAAAATCTGTTGATGCTGGAAACTAATCCTAGTTCGTCTATGGAACTTGAATCTTTGATGCGGGCTGCACATTCACTGAAAGGTGCGGCTCGGATTGTGGGATTGGAAATCGCTGTGAGAATAGCTCATGTGATGGAAGACTGCTTTGTGGCTGCTCAGTCTGGGACGATCGCACTTGATTCGCCGGATAAAATTGATGTGTTGTTGCGATCGGTCGATTTGCTCTATCGGATCAGTCTATTGGGGGAAACAGAAATAGAAAGTGGGCAAGCAGAAAGACAAGAAGAACTGAATTATTTAGAAGCTAATATATTGGCAATTATCAATAATCAAGAGTTGGATTATAACAGTAATGGGTTAGAAAATGAGCTGGAAGTTTTGGAGGATGATTCGATAGAAAATCAGCGGGAAGAAGAAGTAGAATATTTGACTGATTCCGCGATATCAGAACCATATTTATTTGATAAAAATCCTGACAATTCAGGTGAGATGCTGATTTTGTCAGCTATTCAAGTTAATCATTTTATGCCGATGAATGCTGATTTGTCGATGCTAGATTTATTTTCTATAGAAGTAGAAACTCAATCAATTTTATTAAGCCAAACTTTACTCGATTTTAAAAATAATCCTGATCAAAACTTAGATATTCCACCGCTCATCAAAGCTGCTCATTTAATCAAAGGTGCTGCAAAGATTGTTCAATTCAATCAAGTTGCTAAACTTGCCAGTGCTATAGAATCTAGCTTCATAACTATTTATGAAACAAGAAGTGATGTTAAGCCAGATGATATCAATCGGCTGTTGTCAGGAGTCAATTTTTTACTAAGTATAGGACGTGTTCCAAATGGAAATTTAGAAGGTTGGCTGCCAGGGCAAGCAGAAGAAATAGAAAAGATTATTACTATTATATGTCTTATAAAAGAAGAAATACTGAGGGAAATGGCGGTTGCAAAGTCTGGTTCTCCGCCTATAAAACAGGGAGAAAAAACAGTAACAAAAACCCAATCAAGTGAGAGACAGGCAAAATTAAATCAATCGGTGTCAATTACAGCGAATAATCAAGGGATAGAGGAAGATAGTAATTCTGAATTAAGGGCGATCGCACCGCAACAGCCTTCTCAATCTGCAAAGTCAAAATTTTCAGCATCTAATCCCAGAGATAGTGTTCAAAAAAACAAATCTGCTGACCGAGTAGTGAGAGTTAGTGCTGACAATTTAAACCGAATTATGGGTTTGGCAGGTGAATCTTTGGTTGAAGCTAAATGGTTGCAACCATTTGCAGATTCTTTATTGAAATTGAGAAAAAATCAAGGAGAACTGTACAATTTGCTGGAAAAATTACAGGAATCTTTGACTGATTCTACCTTGAATCAACGCTCTGAAGATTATCTCAGTAGTTCCCGAAAAAAGGCAAATGAATGTCGCCATATTTTATCTGAACGTTTGAATGAACTGGAACTGTTTGCGAGGCGATCGGCAAATTTATCGGATCGTCTGTATCGAGAGGTTATTGCTAGTAATATGCGGCCTTTTGCTGATGGGGTTCAAGCTTTTCCGCGAATGGTACGAGATTTAGGTAGACAATTAGGGAAGCAGGTAAAGTTTGAGGTTTTGGGAAAATCTACTCAAGTCGATCGGGATATTTTAGAGAAATTAGAAGCGCCACTGACTCATATTTTGCGAAATGCGATCGATCATGGAATTGAAGTCCCTGAAGAGCGTTTGGCTGTGGGGAAGCCTGCGGAGGGAACGGTATTTCTAGAAGCAGCACATCGAGGTGGGATGCTGTCGATTACTGTTTCGGATGATGGTAGAGGAGTAGAGTTGGAAAGGCTACGCCAAAAAGTTGTGAATAAGGGTTTGGCAAGTGCAGATATGGCGACTTTGCTAACTGAATCTGAACTTATGGAATTTCTATTTTTGCCTGGGTTTTCTACTGCTGGTAAGGTGACTGAGGTTTCAGGGCGTGGGGTGGGTTTGGATATTGTTCAGAGTATGGTACAGGAGGTTGGTGGTATTTTGCGGGCTACTTCTAATCCGGGAAAAGGGATGAGTTTTCATTTGCAATTGCCGCTAACTTTGTCTGTGATTCGGACGCTGTTGGTGGAAGTATCTGGGGAACCTTATGCTTTTCCGCTGACGCGGATCGATCGCATTTTAATGGTTAAGGGTTCTGATATTGCGATCGCTCAAAATCGCCAATATTTTCCTCTTGATGGTCAAAATATTGGTTTGGTGTCTGCTTCTCAGGTTTTGGAGTTGTCACCACTGACTCAGCAGTTGGATTTATTACCGGTGATTATTCTGAGCGATCGCGTTTCTAGTTATGCTTTAGCAGTAGATAAGTTTTTGGGTGAACGGGATCTAGTGGTGAGACCTTTGGATGCACGTTTGGGGAAAGTACCGGATATTAGTGCGGCTGCTTTTATGGAGGATGGTTCTCCGGTACTAATTATTGATGTTGAGGATATGGTGAGGTCTATTGATAAGTTGTCGAGTGTGGGACGCTTAAAAAAAGTCAGTCAAAGTTCAGAAACTACTGAAACAAAAACTCGTAAGCGTGTTTTGGTGGTAGATGATTCGATTACAGTCCGAGAAGTGGAGCGGAAGTTGTTAGAAAATCATGGCTATGATGTGGAAGTTGCTGTCAATGGAATGGATGGGTGGAATGCTCTGCGTACTGGTCAATATGATTTGGTAATTAGTGATGTGGATATGCCACGTATGACGGGCATTGAGTTAGTTACTCAAATTAAAAATCATGCTCGTTTGAAGCCGACTCCTGTGATTATTGTTTCTTACAAAGATCGTGAAGAAGACCGACTTAAAGGTTTAGAAGTTGGTGCGGATTATTACTTGACTAAGAGTAGTTTTCATGATAATACTTTGTTAAATGCTGTAGTGGATCTGATTGGTGAAGCTGAGTCTTAGATGGTTGACCGTTGACTGTTGACCGTTGACCGTTGACCGTTTACTGTTGACCGTTGACTGTTGACCGTCAATTTTTCACGATCACAGAAGTTTTAAATATTGGCTGGGTTTAATAGTATTTTAGAGAGGAATTAGGCTATACTTAGTGTAATTGACCAGTCAAAAAGTATTTTATAAAGATAGTAACCGCTAAGGCTGTTAAAGCATTATGGCGATTAAACCCTTCGACTCCGCTCAGGGAACGATGACCAGAACACCTTGGCGGTTGCTGTAGTTGAAAAATTTATAAATCTTAATGGTTATACTCAAATTCAAAAAAACTAAAATAAAGATGAAAATAGCTATTGTTAATGATACGTTGATTGCTGTTGAAGCATTACGCCGAGTTGTAATTACAGTTCCAG
The DNA here is from genome assembly GCF_021648855.1 of Tychonema litorale BBK16. GTDB lineage: Bacteria > Cyanobacteriota > Cyanobacteriia > Cyanobacteriales > Microcoleaceae > Microcoleus. The sequence goes on from NZ_JAKJHX010000037.1 coordinate 19,473, forward strand.
AATATGATGTTATTTGGATCGCTCGTGATGGGGCTGAAGCGGTAGAGAAAAGTGCGAAAAATACTCCTGATTTAATTTTGATGGATTTGGTGATGCCAGTGATGGATGGTGTGGAGGCGACGCGCCAGATTATGCGGAATTCTCCTTGTGCAATTCTGGTGGTAACTTCTTCAACTACGACAAATGTGGGAAGAGTTTTTGAGGCGATGGGATATGGAGCTTTGGATGCTATCAATACGCCGATTCTTGGTGTCGTTGGTGGCTCGGAAGGTGGGGCAGTTTTACTACAAAGTATTGCGAAAATAGCGAGGTTACTTGGTAAATCGGTGATACCTGCCAAGTCTTCACCGTCAAGTATAAAACCTTTGGTTCGGCCGTTAGTGGCGATCGGCTCTTCTACGGGAGGCCCTCAAGCTTTAGCAACTGTTTTAGCTAGTTTCCCAGTGAATTTCTCTGCACCTATAGTTATTGTTCAGCATATAGATGCGGAATTTGCTCCTGGTTTGGCGGATTGGCTGAATCAGCAAACACCGCTTTCGGTTGAGTTGGCGATCGCGAATCACCCACTTCAAGCCGGAAAAGCATTCATTGCTGGGACTAATGACCATTTAATTTTACAGTCAAATCTGACGTTCGGCTACACTAACGAGCCACTGGATAATCCTTATCGTCCCTCAGTAGATAGGTTTTTTGAAAGTATCATTAAATACTGGCCGGGAAAAGGCGTGGGAGTGCTGTTAACTGGTATGGGTAAGGATGGGGCAAAAGGACTCAAAGCTTTGCGAGATCAGGGTTGGTACACGATTGCTCAGGATCGGGCGAGCTCCGTAGTTTACGGGATGCCAAAAGCGGCGGCGGAGTTGGATGCGGCAGTGGAGGTTTTGCCAGTTAGTGCGATCGGCTCAGCTTGTCTCAGATACTTGTAGCCGAAATTTTGATAGGTTTTAAGCCATATGGCTTAAGGCTATGAGCACAATGGCCAATGACAGATCAAAGCCTCGCCTCCCATGATCAATGTACGGGATGCTGAGGCTTTATAGGTTGAATTAGGGTGTATATTTTGATAATATTGTGTCCGTATTTTCAGGGAAAGCACACTGATCTGTGAATAGACCTGTTCTGTATACACGTAAGTCATAAGGTGTCCGCAGCAGCTAGGGTGCGTAAGGTGGCGAATAGCTGTCAAAGAAGCATTTCAGCATGGTAGGCTTTGTAAAGATTTTAGAAATTTGTGCGATCGGCACTTGACAAACCTGGTAGTATCACCATGTAAACTTGCTTAAAAAACACCATCCTCGCTATTGACAATTAAAAAATTATCTAATCACAGTTATTAGCCTTTCTAAAAAATGGCTCTTGCCTAATGGAGTTATGGATTTGACACACTTTAAGGCTATTGAATTCGATCGCAGTTGCTGCATAAATCAACCAGATAATCAGGAATTCAACGACAACCTGGTAGAATTTAAGCTGAAAGATGGAGGGGGTGCTGGAAAAAACCCAGTTACGGCAAGAGATAGTGCCAATCCTAGAAACATCAATTGCGAGAAAAGCTATCAATCTATTAACTTAAGTTCTCCCTTAAATTTACCAAGCAAAAAAACATCGAGCTTGACAAAGTATACGGTGACAGTCCTACTGATTGACGATCAAGAAATGATCGGCGAAGCTGTACGCCGAATGCTTGCTACTGAAAAGGATATTGTATTTCATTATTGTAGCGATCCGGCTCAAGCAATTAATAGAGCGCTAGAGGTGGAACCAACAGTAATTGTCCAAGATTTAGTCATGCCAGAAATAGATGGATTGCAGTTGCTGCGTTTTTTTCGAGCGAATTCGGTAACGCGGGATATTCCGATGATTATGCTGTCTAGCAAGGAGGAACCAGAACTCAAAGCGCACGCATTTTCTTTGGGTGCTAATGACTACTTGGTAAAATTGCCTTCTGCTATTGAGTTAATAGCTAGAATTCGCTATCACTCGAAAGCTTATATGAATCTTTTGGAAAGGAATCTAGCATATAAAACTATGCAGGATTGTTTGGCTAAGCTAGAGATAGAACAAAAAAAATCCCAGGAGTTACTGCTGAATATATTACCAGAGGCGATCGCAGAAAGATTAAAAAAAGAACAGGGTATCATTGCTGATGAATTCGCCGCAGTGAGTGTGATGTTTGCGGATATTGTTGGCTTTACGCAGTTGTCGGCATCTATATTACCGAAACAACTTGTATATTTGCTCAATGATATATTTTCTAAGTTCGATCACTTGGCTGAAAAGCATGGTTTAGAAAAAATCAAGACTATTGGTGACTCTTATATGGTAGTGGGTGGACTGCCAAATCCGCGATCGGATCATGCTGAGGCGATCGCAGAAATGGCATTAGATATGCAGGAAGCTATCATGGAGTATAGAGAGAATCTAGGGATTAGTCTGAGTATTCGGATTGGGATTCATTCTGGGCCTGTTGTTGCGGGTATTATTGGTAAGAAAAAGTTTATTTACGATTTGTGGGGAGATACGGTTAACACTGCTTCTCGGATGGAATCTCACGGATTACCGGACACAATTCAAATTTCGGAAGCAACTTATTTACTGATAGAAGATCAGTATCAATTTAAAAAACGCGGTTCTATTAGTGTCAAAGGTAAAGGAGAGATGGCTGCTTATTTGTTGACTGCAAGATTATAGAAGAAGGAGGTTTGGCAACGGATTCTGTAACGGATTTAACGGAATAGAAGGAAGTTCGGCAGCGGATTCTGTAACGGATTTAACGGAATAGAAGGAAGTTCGGCAACGGATTCTGTAACGGATTTGGCGTTGCTGAATCTAGGTATGATTAACTTGCTTAGGCAATTCCCGAAATGTAGGGGCAATTCATGAATTGCCCCTACATTTCGGAGGAAAATCATACTTTAAATCAGCAACGCCACGGATTTAACGGATATAGGGAATTCATGAGGTTTAGAGTAGGGGCAATTCATGAATTGCCCCTACTCTAAACCAGCAACGCCAGAATAATTACTTTATGATAGTTGTTTTTTCACTTTTTGTAATATTGATTGGCTTCTGACCAATTCATTTTAAGTAATAGTTCATCTCCCAATGTCAGCTTGAGACGAGGTTTGATAGGTTCTATACCCAAAGCACGAATAATCTCGCTAGCTACGACTTTTGCTAATAGTGGTGGTACAGAATTTCCGACTTGGCGAAAACCATGCCATTTTGTGCTATGAAATCTGAACCAATCAGGGTAAGAATGCAGTCGGGCTGCTTCTCTGACTGTAATGCAGCGAGGTGCGATCGGGTGAATCGGCCTTGGCGAAGTATAAGCCCCTCTAGCCCTGTCTGTTCCCGCCCTGAGAGTGTTGCAAACTCCGTCGGGGTGCAGCTTGTAGAAACGGCTGATCGGGTCTCTTTCGCCGTGTTTAGCCGCCGCAAATCTTTCGATACATTCCGGGGAATGGTTTGTGCGTAAACTAGAAGAGAGGATTTGCCGATCGTACTTGCGATCGTAAGAATAATCATCATCAAAGTGATTGATTCCGCGCATTATACTCGCGTAACTGCTGGATTTTCCATACTCCGCCGTTACCCAATCTCGATCGAGTAATTCGCTATATTTTTCGATTTCTGGCAAATCTCCAATGGCATCCAAAACTGTTGGTACAACAGGCAAATCAGGATTGATTTTAGGTTTTACTTTCCGTTTGGGAACATTAACTTTGGCATTCATTTTTGGCAACAAAGTAGTCGGTAGAGGATACTTTGGTAATTGACAATCAGCTTTACAGCCAATTAAAAACAATCTTTTACGAGATTGCGGAACTCCATAATGAGCGGCATTGAGCACTTGATAATTTTCTTCTACTTGATAGCCTGCTTCTATAAAAGAACTAATTAAAAAATCGAGAAGTTCTTTATGTTCTCCTGCTTTGATTCCAGGCACATTTTCCATGACAAAAAACTTGGGTTTTAGTTCCAAAACCAAGCGTTGAAAGTGAAAAATTAGAGAATTTCGGGGGTCATCTATATCGCGTTTCCCCATCAGCGAGAATCCTTGACAGGGCGAACCGCTGATAACGACATCTATCTGGCGCTTACCAATTTGAGAATTTTTCCGAATTTCCTTGCCGGTTAATAGTGCTATATCTTTACATAAAATAGAACAGCGGGGGAAATTAAACTCGTGGGTAGCGCAGTGAATTGGGTCGATTTCAACTGAGGCAAGTACGTCAAAACCTGCTTGTTCAAAGCCAAGTGTCATACCACCGGCACCGGCAAATAAATCAACAGCGATCGGTCGCTTTTTCCGACTGCTTGGCATAACCTTCTATAACCGGATTTATTTTAATTTGCTACGTTTAATTTGAGATATTTCATAATTTCTGAAGCAGCCCGATCGCTAGCACCGACTTTTCCCAAATGTTCGCGCATTTCCCGATAACCATCCAAAGTTTGTTGTCGCCGATCGGCATTTTGCACCAATTCCAGTGCGTGAGAAACTATATTTTCCGCAGTCGCCTCATCTTGGAGTAATTCTGGGACGATCGGCTTCATTTGCACTAAATTAGGCGGAGACATAAACGGAATCGAAAATTTCAGCAAGTGTTGAGCAATCCAAGCGGTAATCGGGCTAACGCGATAGAGTACAACTTGCGGAACATCGAGTAAAGCTAATTCCAGATTAACAGTACCAGATTTCGCGATCGCCAGATCGGCAGCAGCCAAAATTTCCAGAGTTTGATTTTCTAGCAAAGTAGCCCGCAAACCAAAATCTGCAATCGCTGTTTCGATTTGACTACGAAAAGCAGATTGAGAGAGAGGAATCCAGAAATGAACTTCCGGCAATTTAGCTTGAATAATTTGAGCAGCCTCAAATATAACAGGCATCAGATACTTCAATTCTTGGCCTCTAGAGGCAGGAATTAGAGCCACAGACACCTGTTCCGGTGGAATTCCCAAAGTTTTGCGGGCAACTTCGCGACTGGGTGCAGCCTGCATTCTATCCACCAAAGGATGACCAACCCAACTGACTTGTGCGCCTTTCTTTTGAAAATAGTTAGCTTCTTCGGGGAAAATGGCTAAGATGCGATCGCAAATATCGACAATCAAAGCAGTATTGCGAGGAGAAATCGACCAAACCCACTCTTGAGGTGCGATATACCAAAGCACTGGTATCGAAGACAAATGGCGACGGATGTAGCTACCAATGCCGAGATTTGGACTTAAGTAATCAATCAATACAACAACATCGGGAGGAGAATCTTTGAGATATTGTTTGGCTTTTTTCTGAACTTTCATAGTTGGCAAAAGATAGGGAAGTGCTTCGACAATTCCCATCGAACCAATGCCCAAAGTATTGGCTAAAATAGTAGCGCCAGCTTCCGCCATACGCTGGCCACCCAATGCGACAATTTCTAAATCTAAACCAATGGCTGCGGCTTGATGTTTTAAGGCAGTAACTAATAAAGCCCCTTGCAAGTCGCCGGAAACCTCACCAGTGCTAATAAAAATTTTCATATTCTGAACTTTAAACAGGTGAAATGTTCGCTAATAACTCGGTAACAGCATCATATTGATCTGGCATATTAGCACAACGTAGTAGTAATTCTAAGTCTAGATTGGGAAGGAATGTACTCCGGGTAATCTGCTCATAATTTTCACCTCTTAAATTGTAGAGAGATAACTGACTATTTTGCCAAAACCAGACTTCCCGAATTCCCAACCTTTTGTATAATTTTAGAGTATCTATTCCGCCACTTGGTATTATCACTTCGATAGCAATATCTGGGACTGTTTTTTCTGTGCCTATGTCATAGCAATCATCCACCTCTTTTCTACCGCCTAATTCTCTGTCACCCAGAGTCGGCCCGCCCTTACCGTAAAATCGAATGCCATTTGCTCTCATATATGCCTCTAGCAGCATACATAGAGTTTTTTTGATTATTTCATGTTCTGGGGAGACTGTCATAATTTGCAGAATTCGATCGAGATAGAAAAATTTTACGCCGCTGATATCTTTAAAAGCTGATTCTATCGCTTCAAATTGTTCCCAGCTAACACCATAGAACCTAATGCACCCATCTTGTTCTGTTTCATGGGATGTAAATTTGATTGAAGTGTGTACATTCATAGGGCGATAGTCGCTTAATTCATAGGTTTATTCTACATGATTCACTTTTTGCCTGGAATCAAACCGCGTCTGGGTTTGGTGATAGACTCCTGCACAAAAGTCCGCAGATGCTGCAAATGGGGGTTTTCTGGTAATAAATCTAATTGTTCCAAAGCTTGATTGAGAGTATAGCCCGATCGGTATAAAATCCGAAAAGTCTTCTTCAACAGTTCCAAATCTTCTGCTGTCAAACCAGCGCGTTGGAGACCAATTTTGTTGATCGATCGCACTCTGGAAGGATTCCCCTCGACTAACATATAAGGAGGGACATCGCGATCGATCCTGCTCAATCCGCCCACCATAGACAATCGGCCGATATGGACAAATTGATGAACTCCCAAAACACCGCTCAATCGAGCCTGAGACTCGATCTTAACGTGTCCGGCCAAAGCCACGGCATTTGCGATAATTACGCGATCGGCGATCGCACAATTATGACCAACGTGAACATAAGCCATCAATAAATTATGATTGCCGATTGTCGTGCTTTCCCCAGGTTCGGTAGCCCGATTAATTGTCACATATTCCCGAATCAGATTATCATCGCCAATATCCACCCTAGTTAGAGAACCTTGATACTTTAAATCTTGAGGTTCCAAACCAATAGCCGCACCAGGAAAAATTTGATTACGAGCACCTATTTCTGTTAGCCCATCGATAATTGCATGAGCACCAATCTTAGTTTGTGGCCCGATTTTCACTCTTTCCCCAATTACAGCATAAGCTCCTACTTCTACAGTAGAGTGAAGTTCGGCGCGGGGATGAATCACAGCAGTTGGGTGAATCAAAGTAAGCATTTTTCAGTTTTTTATAATAATTGGTAATTGGGAATTGGGAATTGGGAATCGGGAATTGGGAATTGGGAATCGGGAATTGGGAATTGGGAATTGGGAATGGGGAATTGGGAATGGGGAATTGGTAATTGGGAATTGGGAATTGGGAATCGGGAATTGGGAATTGGGAATCGG
>NZ_JAKJHX010000037.1:26715-40716 GCF_021648855.1 Tychonema litorale BBK16
GAATTGGGAATGGGGAATTGGGAATCGGGAAATCGGTGATTGGTGATTAGTGATTGCTAATTAGTTATTGCTGATTCAATCAACCACTCTTAGTTGTTAGGTATTACCAATGCCCTATGCCCTATGCCCTATGCCCTATGCCCTATGCCCTATGCCCTATGCCCCATGCCCCATGCCCGATTCCCAATTCCCAAATTTAATCTACCATCGAAAAAGTCAATTCCCCTGAACAAGCTTTTTGTCCATCCACTTCAGCCACCGCCTGTACTTTTCCGAAGCGTCGGCGTTTTACCCATAGCAATTCCACAGTCATTACCAACTGATCGCCCGGTACAACTTGACGACGGAACTTGACTTGATCGATGCCAGTAAACATCCACAATCCTTGGTCAATATCAGGCAATTGACCTAGAATAATACCGCCCACTTGAGCCATCGCTTCCACAATTAATACCCCAGGCATAATCGGCCTTCCTGGAAAATGCCCTTGGAAATGCGGTTCGTTGAAAGTCACATTTTTAATACCTATAGCCCGCACTCCCGGCACATAATCAATAATCTTATCTACCAGTGCAAAAGGATAGCGGTGAGGCAATAGTTTTTGAATTTCTTCCACAGTAAAAGTGGATTTAACGATCGCAGAATCCTGACTATTCTCGGTTAGAACAGATTCAGAATTAGCATGATTGGGGGTGTTAACTTCAGTCAGCGTAGACATTAAATCGCGTGTTAGATGGTGAATGGTAACAGAGATATTGAAAATGGATCAAGCTTGGGATCTCAGGGCTAAACCAAGTTGGATGTGCAGATTGTGACTGGCTTTGTATGCCAAGTAGTGAGCTGTTGGCCAAGTTCCTAGCAGACTGAGGTCGCCTACTAAGTCTAGGATTTTATGGCGTACTGGTTCATTTGTAAATCTCAAGGGCGGGTTGAGCCAGCCGGATCGATCGCAAACTAGGGCGTTTTCTAGGCTACCACCTTTGATCAAACCTGCTTGTCGCAATTGGTCAACTTGGCGAGCAAGTCCAAAAGTCCGAGCTGGGGCGATCGCACTAGCAAAACTTTCTGCCTCTGGCGACCAACTGTACCATTGATTGCCGATCGCGGGTTCATCAAAATCAATTCCGTAGCTAAACCGAGTTTCCGCAGCAGGCAAAGCGGCCACAAAAGCATCCCCATGACGCACCCAAATCGGTTCAGTCAGTACGAATGAGGGATTTGGATCTTCCTGGGATGTTTGAGGAATTAGGCCACTATGGGCGATCGCCTCCACCCAAACCAGGGCAGAACCGTCCAGCAGAGGCACTTCCTGCCCATCAACCTCAATTCGAGCATTATCCACTCCCATGCCAGCCAAAGCCGCTAACAGATGCTCTACAGTGCGAATTTGAGCATTATCTATACCTGTTAATTCAGTCGAAAGAGCAGTCTGAGATACGGCTTCAACTTTGGCAGGAATGATTGGATCACCGGGCAAATCGGTTCTGACAAAATAGCGGCCTTCCCCAAGGTTGGCGGGCAACACTCGAACGTGAGTTGGTTCGCCACTGTGCAAACCGATTCCCGACAGTTCAAATTCAGATGCCAATGTACTTTGAGTCATTAGTCAATTGTTATGAGAATTGGGCATAGGGCATAGGGCATTGGTAATTGGTAATTGGTAATTGGGAATTGGTAATTGGGAATTGGTAATTGGTAAGAGACTATGAGACTGTTGGCGAATTCACATAGATTTCGTAGGTTGGGTAGAGCGTCAGCGAAACCCAACATATTATTTTGAAAGAGTTGGGTTTCGCAAAGCCTCAACCCAACCTACGAAATCTATTCCCGATGCCCGATGCCCTATGCCCAATTCCCAATCATTTAGAATCTCTCACCAATTCCAAAGTGAATTTGATTGTCACCAGTGTCATTGATACCGTAATCAATTCGGATTGGCCCTAACGGAGATTGAATCCGCACGCCAAGTCCGTAACCGTAACCACTACCAGGCTTGTTCCTGATGCCGGCTGGATCGCCGGGGACATCTTTGCCAGTGCCCAAGTCCGTACCTGCATCCAGAAATAGTGCACCACCGATAAACGAAATAATCGGGAAACGGTACTCAACACTGGCTTCCAGGAAACTGCGGCCTGCCCCCATGTCACCTTCGTTGTATCCCCGCACTGAGTTAGCGCCACCCAAGGCAAAAGCTTCGTAGGGAGGCAAATCTCCGAAGATGGTGCCGGCTTTGAAACTGAATGCCAAGGTTTGAGGGCCGGTGGTAAAGTTGGTGTACTTGACTGGGAGATAAAAGCTGTAACTGGCCCGGAGGCGGTTCATCAGGATGCTACCGGAACCAACAGGAATCGACTGTTCGACCCCAAATCTGAGTAGAGAACCACTGGTGGGACGCAGGGGGTCATTGCGTTTATCGCGCACAGCACCTGCTTGGAAAGTTGTCAAGTCATCGGAACCGGAATTGCTAAAACTCAACCGATTGCCGAGTTCGTCCTCGGATTCTCGTCGGCCTTTGCGATCGGTAATCGCAATCCGTTGATACTGAAATCCTACAGAAGCTGTCCACTCAGATGCGGCAAAAGGATCCCGCGACAAAGGACGGGTAAAGTTTACACCTCCACCGGTGCGATTGATGCGAGGGCGATCGTCATTTGGCAATCTAACTTCCTCTTCACCACCATCAAAAATCACGCTGATCGATCGCCTTCTAAACGCATTAATCGTATAAGAAGTCCGATAAGGATCGCCCTTAATCCACGGATCCGTAAAACTCACATCAAACAGATTTTGACGTTCCCCGATTTGCACCTCAGCGCCCAACTTCTGGTTTCTACCACCGAAGTTTTGCTGCTGATAACTCACCGTACCAAACAAGCCCGTAGCGGAACTTAAACCCGCACCAGCAGCCAGAGAACCAGTATTTTTCTCAATCACATTAACGATTACCCTTGCCTTTCTGGGGTCAGTTGTTCCTGGTTCCAGGGCAAGCCGCACGTCTTCAAAAATCCCCAAACCAAAAACCCGCTTCAAATCCCTTTCCGCTTTGGTGCGGTTGAATATGTCTCCTGGTTTTTGTTCTACTTCACGAGTGATCACAAAGCGCCTGGTATTGCCACCAATCGGCTTACCAGTGGCATCCGTTGCTTCTCCCTCTTTGTTCAGGAAGCGGACATCAATTGATTCGATCTGACCTTCTGCCACTTGCAGTGTGACTGTCCCGTCATCTGCGACTTGCGGGGCTTCAGTGATTTGGCCCAACACAAAGCCGTTATCTTGATACCACGTATTAATTTTTTTTACTCCCTCCTCAAAGCGGCGGAGGTTGAGAGTTTTGCCATACTGATCGCGGAAGCTTTCGTCAATGACACTTTGGGGGAGAACTTTCTGACCGGTGATTTGGACTCCCCGCAGCACTGGATTTGCCTGCACGATAAAAGTCACCCGCACGCCCAAAGGGGTGTCTTCCGGCACCGCCCGCACATTTTTGAAAAAGCCCGTAGCAAAAATAGAATTAATGTCTTGTTGCAGTTGGCTACGGTTGGTTGTGCGCCCCGGTTGAGTGGTGATGACTCGGTAAATTTCGCTTTCTAGGTCTCCAGTCACCCCGCTGACGGTCACTTCTGCCACTAGCACTTGCGGTTGGGCTGGTTCGGTGGGGGCGGGGGTTGGCCTGGGCTGCGGTGCGCCGGGGGGCAACACAGGAATTGTGGTAGCCGGAGGTGTTGCAGGGGCCGGTCTGGTCTGCGCTGGTCTAGTGGGAGGAATTTGGGCGTTTTGAGTCGTCTCCGATTCGTCTTGTTTCGCCCGGTCTACTGCGATCGAGGCGGGCAAAACAGCGGCTTCGGAGGGGGGGACTGGGCTGTCATCCTGTTTCACCTCTGGCAGCGCATCTGGGCTAGCTGATGCGATTCCGGGATTCGATTCTAAATCGGGTTTGAGTTCAAAGCTGGGAGTCGCAATGGGGGGCGACGGTTCGGTGAGTTTGTTTGGGGGTTCGCGATCGTCTTCTCCCCTACTGAGGGCAGCAGCAAGTATTTTAAGGGATTGTATTTTACTGGCTTTGACGACTACCCGATTTTCAGGAGGATTTTCAGTTAATTCTACGGGCGATTCGATCGCGTCAACAGAAGGAATGGCGGCCGAAACTTTCTCTGCTGATTCAGAGTAGGATGTTTGGCCGGAAGCAGAATTTGATAACCCGAATGTTGCTGAGACAGTAAGAACTGCCACCAATACAGCAGATAAACGCATTTTTGTTCACTTTTTTGGAATCCACACACCACATTAGTCATCAGTCATCAGTCATTAGTCATTAGTCATTAGTTATTGAGTAGCTTGAATTTGCCGCTGAATGCTAACTGTTGACTGCTGAGTGCTGAATGTCCGTGACAAACTGTGCAATTGTAGCGCATTCTTCAAGCCTCTAGACTTTCTGAGCCAGAACCCGCTGGAGAACTTGCTGATAAGCACTTTCCACAGATCCCAAGTCGCGGCGGAATCGGTCTTTGTCCATCACACGGGCGTCGGGATCGGTTTCTGCGTTGTCCCACAGTCGGCAAGTATCGGGACTGATTTCGTCGGCGAGGATCAGGTTTTGATGTTGATCGATGCCGAATTCCAATTTGAAGTCTACCAGGGTGATGCCACACAGGCTGAAAAATTCTTTGAGAATTTCGTTGATTTCTCTGGCGGCGCGATCGAGTTGGTCTACTTGTTCGGCGCTGGCTAGCTGCATTAGCAGCAGTCTGTCGTGTGTCAGCAGCGGGTCTCCCAAATCGTCATTTTTGTAATAAAACTCGACCAGCGGGCGATCGAGCACTGTACCGAGGACAATCCCAGTTTGTTTGCAAAGACTACCGGCGGCAATGTTTCTGACGACGACTTCCAAGGGCAAAATTTGGACGCGGCAAACTCGCATCTGGTTGGGGGCTGGTGTGTCGATGAAGTGGGTGGGAATGCCTTTGGCTGCTAGCATCCGAAACAGGTGGGCGGATATGGCATTGTTGATTTCGCCTTTGCCGGTGATACTGCCGCGTTTTTGGGCGTTAAAGGCTGTGGCGTCGTCTTTGAAGTGAGTCAGCAAAATTTCCCTATCTTCGGTGGAGTAGAGGATTTTGGCTTTGCCTTCGTAGAGTTTGCGATCGGCTGACATAGTGATGAACAATTTAGATTAGTTTTAGATTTTACAGTAGCTCGATCGCCTCGGCTGCGGACGAATCAACCATTTGGCAGATTGCACCCACCGATAGATGCGATCGGGGACTGAGGCATGATTTGATTTAGCTTACACGGATTTCGCGCGATCGACACAATACAATATAGAAAGCACAAGGTACAATTAAATTTATGTATTGCACCTCCCAAAAAAAACATCTATAAAAAGGCTGACTGATGGAAGAAAAAAAAATTCATATCCTCTTAGTAGAAGATAGAGATAAGGTAGAAGCTTATAATTTAAATGTGGCTGGCTATATTCTTAAACCAGTCACTTTTTCTAGTTTTGTAGAAGTTATGTCTACACTGAACAAATACTGGATGTTGAACGAAATACCATAAAAAATAAAAAAACACAGGCGGGTTTTTAGTGGTGAGACTTGTATTTAAAATTATTATTTTCCTCGATCGCAGTTAGTTCGGATAATCCAAGATTTAGTTGTTATGGAAAAACTCCTCAGAATTCTGATAGTTGATGATGATGAAGTTGATCGAATGTCGGTGACACGAGCACTCAAGTCTGCGAGAGTTTTAGTGGAATTTTCTGAAGCAGGAAACTGCGCCGATGCCCTAAACAAATTATCCATAAGCCAAGATGAGATTCTGGCCAACAGACTCTCCAGACAGCAGCAATCTCAAAATTTGAGCGAGGCTCAGAGTACAGAACACCCACTCTTCTCTAATCAGATATTTGATTGTAAATTTGACTGCATATTCCTAGACTATAGGTTGCCAGATGGGGATGGACTGACTTTGGTACAAGATATCCGGGAAGCTGGGTTTAAAGTCCCCTTAATTGTACTGACAGGTCAAGGTGACGAACAAATTGCTGTCGCATTGATGAAAGCTGGAGCTTCAGATTATATCGCCAAAGGCAAGCTATCTTCAGATGCCTTGTCCCGCAGCTTGCACAATGCCATTCGGGTTTACCAGGCCGAATCTCAGGCATTTGATACCAGTCAAAAGCTCAAAGAAAGTGAAGAACGTTACAGGTTAGTTTTAGAGGGAGTTAATGACGGAATTTGGGATTGGGATTTAACTAAAGATGAAGTATATTGGAACGATCGCCTTTTGGAAATGATCGGTTTGTCGCGATCGCAATTTGGCAGCACCATAGAAGCTCTCTACACACGCCTCCACCCCGAAGACAAAGACGGCATTATCCACGCGATCAGCGCTCACTTGCAAGAAAAAATAGACTATAACGTAGAATTTCGCCTGCTGCACTCTTCCGGGGCCTACCGCTACTGCACTTCTCAAGGAAAAGCTCAGCGGAATTCCCAAGGGAAAGCGGTGCGGATGGCAGGTATGATTAGCGACATTACCGATCGCAAACAAGCGGAAGATGCTCTAGAAAAAGAACGGCAGCAACTAAAGCAAATCATTAGTTGCGTGCCAGTAGCAATGGCGATGTTCGATACGGAAATGCGCTATGTGGCTAACTCTCAAAAATGGCTGACTCAATTTAATTTGGAGTGGCAGTACCTGAACAATCTCAGTCATTACGAATTGTTTCCCGATACGCCGAATCGCTGGAAAGTAATGTACCAAAAAGTGTTAAAAGGTGAGATAATTTCTAAGAGCGAAGATGCTTGGGAACGAGCAGACGGATCTCTGATGTACCTGCGCTGGGCAGCTCACCCTTGGTACAATCCCGAAGGCGAAGTGGGGGGAATTGTCATGGTGGCCGATCGCATTAATGAGTTGGTGGAAGCGCGAGAAAAAGCTTTGACAGCGAGTCTGGTTAAGTCGCAATTTTTGGCGAATATGAGTCACGAAATTCGCACTCCGATGAATGGGGTTTTGGGGATGGCTCAATTGCTGGTAAACGCTCCCCTAGAACCGAAACAGCGAGAGTACGCTCAAACTATTTACCGCAGTGCAGAACATTTGTTGAGCGTGATTAATGATATCCTCGATTTCTCTAAAATTGAAGCTGGGGAAATGCGGTTAGAAAAGACTAATTTTGATTTAGATAACTGCATTGAGTCGGTGGTGGAAATGGTGGCAGCCCTATCAGAGGCAAAAGGTATAGAATTAAATATTGTAGTTGATAGTTCGGTGCCGAGAAAATTAGTTGGTGACTCCGGCAGGTTAAAGCAAATTTTGCTAAATTTGACTGGCAATGCGATTAAGTTTACCGATCGAGGTCAAGTTTTAGTTCATGTAACTGTTAAACGGGGCGACGGTTCTGCCGACAGCAGACAAGCCGCAAAATTGCTATTTTCGGTGCGAGATACGGGGATAGGAATTTCCCCCGAAGGACAGACAAAGCTGTTTCAATCTTTTTCTCAGGTAGACAGTTCTCCTACGAGGGAACATGGTGGCACTGGTTTGGGTTTGGCAATTTCCAAGCAATTAGTGGAAATAATGGGAGGGGCAATTGGGGTTCGCAGTACACCCGGCAGTGGTTCGACTTTTTGGTTTGCTGTATCTTTGGAAAAACAGTTGCAAGTCGAGTCTCTGAGACCAGAATTTTCGGGCGCGAAGCTCTTGGTAGTGTCTGGAAATGCTTTGACGAGGGCGACGGTACGATCGCTCGCTCAAACTTGGGGCGCGCGCTGCGACGAGGCAGAGACGGCCGAGAAAGCTTTGAGTTGGTTGGAAAAGAATGCAAATCGGGAAATTTATCAGCATTCTGACAATGAGGAAAAGTCTTGCGATGCGGTGCTTATAGACTTGCAACTGCCGGATTTGGATGCCCAGGAATTTGGTTTGAAAGTGCGATCGTTCTCGGCAATTGGGCCGTTATTGGCAATCACTTCTTTGCGAGAACAGCCTCAAGCTGAAGCGCTTTGCAGTCACTGTTTTACCAGCTATTTGGTGAAGCCTGTGAGCGCGAGGCGACTGAAAGAGGCACTGCTGTGGGCCCTGAAGGGACAAAGAGAATTTGGAACGGAGAAGGGGGATAATACTTGTGCATTATCCAATGCTAATTCTCAATCTTGGAATCCTCCGAATTTGCAGTCATCGCTGAAAATTTTGCTAGCGGAAGATCACCCGATAAATCAACAAGTTATTGTCGAACAGTTGGCAGTTTTAGGCTATCATGTTGACTGTGCTGCTAACGGGCAAGAAGCCCTGGATTTCCTAGGCGATCGCAGTTACGATATCGTGTTAATGGACTGTCAAATGCCGGTACTTGACGGTTACGAAACAACCCAAAAATTGAGGAAAATCGAAAATGGCGATCGACATACTTTTGTGGTTGCTTTAACTGCTCACGCCATGCCGGGAGAACGAGAAAAGTGTCTGGCCGCGGGCATGGATGATTACCTCAGCAAACCTTTAGATTTAGAGGCTTTGGCAGCAGCATTAAAAAAGTATGAACTAGCAAATATGCAGTCGGACAATCAGTATGAAATTAAAACTATTAATTTAGAATTAAATTCAAAAATAGTAACAAACTATACAGAAGTTTTGCAACAAGCGGGGAATTCGACAGTCCCCGCAAAACTGGTGATCGCACTTCAAACTTGGGTACATGGGGATTGTGGCGGGATATTAGACAAGAATAGATTAGAGCAACTCGGACGGATTAAAACTAACTTGCCACACCGACTTTTGCAAGCTTTTGTGGGGAATGCCCAAGCTGATTTGGCAACAGCTAAAATTGCTTTAGAAGCTAAAGATTGGCGAACAGTCGAATATCAAGCTCACCGTCTCAAGGGAACTGCTGCTAATGTGGGAGTTACCCTGATCGCGGATTTAGCTGCACAATTGGAGGCTCATGCTTGCACGTTTAAATCTCAGCCAGAAAACGTAAAATTGGCAACAATTGATGCAGTTGAAAACATACTAGCTAATTTGTTAAATAATTTATTACTAATTAAGCAATTCATAGAAACTATAATGTTTGGTAAAGATTGAAAAAGTTCTATATTAAGAAATGGCATTAATTTAGCTATGACTTATGACCCCGATCTCAACAATATTTCACAGAGCGAGCCATTAGACAATAATGGACAACTACTCACGCCTCTGATGGCTTTTGATAGGGAACTTTTGCTACATCAAAAAGAGGCAGATTCTTCAGCTCTGCATTACCAGCCAGAGCCTGGTAACGAGAAATTTATGGTGGATAATCTGGTTGCAAAAGTTGCTCGCCTCTGTCGAGAAAGCAAAGTTGGCAAAAAATTACCCACGGCTTTTTACGTTCACGTTTCGGCTTTATCCGCACTCAATCCTGTACTCATAATTTATGAAAAATGTGCCAGAGAAAATATCCCAAATATTGATGAAGCAACCTTAGTTAAGTTTCAGCTTCATCAACCTAAAATATCTTATCTTTTTTATCCAGATTTCGATACAGATGCTCACCCTGCTTTGCAAACCAGCATCCAAATTAATCTCGAAACAGGCGAAGTGAAATGTATTGACTACAGCAACAGCGAAAATCCGCCTGTTTTGCACCGCAAGGAAACTTTTGTAACTACGGATTATCCCCATTACCAGAAGTTTTCTCAACTAACTCGCTCCGAAGAAAAATGGGGACTGCTTGACAATACTAGCGTTATTGGCACTCGCGAAGGTTGGCTCAAATACTTGGGATATTGCGGTGTGGAAATTCAAGATCATGCTGTAGTTGAACTTGCGAAACAGGAAAATAGCCAGCTATCAATCCCCAAGATTGACCGACACAAAGCTGCAATAATACGCAACTCTATTTCTAAACCTGTGCGTTTGGTTTTGGAAGCTGATTTATTTATTGATGGTGATACTTTTTTTGATTACGGTTGCGGTTACGGCGGCGATATTCAACATATTGCACAAGAAGGTTACGCTGCTTCTGGATGGGACCCGTATTATCAACCGGAGAGTCCGCGAATTGGTGCTGATATTGTGAATATTGGTTATGTAATTAATGTGATTGAATCTTTGGGAGAAAGGCGAGAAGCTTTGTTGAATGCTTGGGAATTAACTAACAAATTATTGATAGTAGCGGCTCAAGTATTGATTGATGATGGCGAGCGAGGTCAAATTGCCTATGGGGATGGAATCATTACTTCTTGGAACACTTTTCAGAAGTATTACGAACAGGAAGAGTTGAAGGTTTATATTGACCAAGTTTTGAATGTGGATGCAATTCCTGTGGCTTTGGGAATCTATTTTGTGTTTCGAGATGCAGCGGAAGGTCAAAGTTTTCGCGCTTCTCGGTTACGATCGCACTTATTGACTCCCAGAGTGCGATCGCAAGTCAAACGTTTTGAAGATTACGCGGAAATGCTGGCTCCTCTGATGGCCTTTGTGAGCGATCGCGGCCGCCTTCCGGTGAAGGGCGAATTAGCAGAAGAATCGGCGATTAAGGGGGAATTTCACAGTTTTAACCGCGCTTGGCGGGTGATTTTGCAAGCTACCGACGCGGATGAGTGGGAGAATATCGCCGATAAACGCCGCCAGGATTTGCTAGTATATCTCGCTCTGAACGGTTTGGACGATCGCCCTTCGATGCGCCAACTCCCGGCTCAAATCCGCAATGACATCAAAGGTTTGTTTGACAGTTATCAGAAAGCTTGCACTTTGGCGGATTTAATGCTGTACAGTTTGGGCAAAAGTGAGATTATTGGTGATTGTTGCGAAGATAGTGCGATCGGCTACAAACTCCCCGGTTCTCTTTCGGTTCACGTCTCTGCATTAGAAGAATTAGACCCTTTATTGCGACTGTATGAAGGCTGTGCGAATCGGACGATCGGCAGACTTGACGGCGCGACAATCATCAAATTTCATGCTAATCAGCCGAAAATATCCTATTTATTTTATCCCGACTTTGATACTAATCCCCATCCAGTTCTTCACACTTCCATGCACATAAATTTACGCGGTCTTTCTGTGAGCTATCAAGACTATTCTAATTTGCCGAATCCGCCAATTTTAGTAAGAAAAGAAGCTTTTGTAGCGGTGAGTTATCCGCATTATCAGAAGTTTGCGAAACTCAGTCGCCAAGAGGAAAAGTTGGGAATTGTTGATAAACCGGGTGGATTCAAGGAGCTGGAATTGCTGAACTGTTTGGAGGAAAATTGTGTCAGAATTAAGGGTCATCGCTTGTTTTGGCGATCGGATGCTGACCCGGAAAAATTAAAAATAGTGCAACAAGCTGCGTCGGAACGCCAGGCGCGAAAGATTGAGGTTAATCCTGGAAAGAGTGAAGGAACCGCAGAGGGCACAGAGGATGAACAAGAAGAGGGAGAGGAATAGTCATGGAAACGGAGTATGATTTTAGTCAGGGTAAGCGAAGTGCGATCGAATTTTAATTCTGCTTGGTGGTAAAATCTTGGTACTTTTGCTCTAAACTTGGCTCATGTGCTAGATTTAAGTTCATGAAGTTTGAGTGGGACGATCGTAAAAACCAAAGCAACCTTGCAAAGCATGGGTTTGATTTCGGTGATGCTTTTCGTATCTTCAACCTACCGATGGTTGTCGAATTAGATGAGCGAGATGATTATGGTGAAGATCGATGTATCGGTATTGGTTTACTTGATGGACGAGTTGTAGTTGTTGTCTACACAGAGCCCGATCAGGAAACAGTTCGCATTATCTCATTACGAAAGTCACTGTCTTATGAACGCAGACGCTATGAACAATACCTCAAAAACCGACTGGGATAGAATTGACGCAATGAGCGATGAAGATATCGATACTTCCGATATTCCACCACTATCGGAGGAGTTTTTTGCTAGAGCGCAATTACGAATTCCTCAGTCGGCTATTACTATGCCAGTTCAAGTCGATCCTGAAACATTTGCCTGGTTTCAAGCACAAGGAGAAAGTGCCGAACAGCAAATGTCTATAGCACTTAGGATCTATGCAGATGCACACAAAACCTATCCAACATTCGTAGCAAAGTCAGCATAACGACAGCAGTAGAATAAGGCATAGTCATGGAAATGGAAGAATACTTAAAAGTAAGTGAAGTTATTGATTGGCAGCATCCCGAAATTATGGAATGTGCCAAACAAATCGCATCGGGACATGAGACACCAAGTGCGATCGCCCAAGCGTGTTTTGAGTGGGTGCGAGATGAAATTCGTCACAGTTATGACTATCAAATGAATCCTGTTACCTGTCGAGCTTCAGATGTTCTTCAGCACAAAACAGGTTATTGTTATGCGAAAAGTCACTTGTTAGCAGCGTTACTAAGAGCAAATGAAATTCCAGCAGGTTTTTGTTACCAGCGGTTGAGTATTGACGATCAAGGTGCGCCTTACTGCTTGCATGGGTTGAATGCTATCCATTTACCTGAAGTTGGTTGGTATCGGGTTGATTGCAGAGGTAACAAAGCAGGAGTCAACGCTCAATTCACTCCACCTCAAGAACAGTTAGCGTTTAAGATTCAGTTTCCAGAAGAGGCAGATTATCCAGCCATATTCTCAGAGCCACTTCAAATCGTTATAGAAGCATTGCAAGGACAGAATACATGGGATGATATGCTTCGTAATCTTCCAGACATTTCGTTGGAGTTCACGAAGAGTTATGGCTTGTGGTGATACACGATTATGAAAAACATCACATATGTTTACTCGACTCATCCTCTTTATTCTAGTTGCGATCGGCGGAGCAGGACTCACAATCCAGATGGCTTGGAATGCGCGTTTGCGATCGTCAACCGGCTCTCCGGTTCTCACTACCATCATCTCAGTATTCGTAACTCTGCTTTCACTCGCTCTAGTGTGGGTCAGCGGAACGACTAATCGCGGCTCCATCCCCGCATTCAATTCTCTTCCACAATGGGCCTGGTTCGGTGGGGTTTTGGCGGCATACTATCTTGTGGCGTCCTTGATCGCAATCCCGAAATTAGGTGTGGCGGTCGTTTTTTCTTTGGTGATTTGTGGACAAATGATTGCGGCACTTGTCTTGGATTCTACTGGCGTATTTGGTGTTACTCAAATTTCCCTCAGCGTGTCTCGTGTCTTGGGAACTGCATTATTGCTGATTGGAGTAATCCTGATTCAAAAACAGTAAGAACGCCTAATTTAGACGCACTAAGTAAATTAATTGTTTTAAAACTATGGCATTTGAATTTGACCATCTCTTTATCTTTACTGACATAGGCGCTGGTGAAGCCGATCGCCTGATCTCACTCGGTTTAATCGAAGGAGCGTCTAGAACACATACCGGACAAGGCACCGCCAATCGCAGTTTCTTTTTCCATAACGCCATGCTGGAATTGTTGTGGGTTCACAATCCAGAAGAAGCGAAATCGCCACAAATTCATCGGACTCGTCTTTGGGAGCGATCGACAAATCGACAGAATAATGCCTGTCCGTTTGGGATTTGTCTGCGCCCTACCAGCGTTTCTGGCGATCGCATTGCATTTCCCAGTTGGGACTATCATCCACCTTATTTGCCTGAAACAATCAGTATTGCAGTCGCCACAAATAGTGATATATTAACTGAGCCAATGCTGTTCCAGATCCCATTTTGTCAACGTCCCGATCGATTCCCGGCCGAAAAAGCGCAGCCTCTAGAACATCCTATTGGTTGGCGCGAAATCACTCGTGTCGAGTTAGTTAGTCCTGCGGCAAATAGTCGATCGCCAGAATTGCAAGCTGTACTTGATACCAAACAAATTAAGCTAAGTATTGGAGAAGATTATTGCATCCAGCTTGGGTTTGATGGAGAAATGCAGGGGCAGCAGATAGATTTGCGCCCCGGATTGCCACTGATTTTAAATTGGTAATAGATTTTAATTAGAAGAAATTAGGAGACGGCAGTGCCGTGTCCCTACAATATTATTTTCAGTAGGGACACGGCAAAGTCGGAGGCCAAGCGGGCTTAGGAAGACAACCC
>NZ_JAKJHX010000038.1:0-5961 GCF_021648855.1 Tychonema litorale BBK16
CCGTCCTTAAGGACGGGGTTTTCAACCCAATTTTTTGATAAGCATCTTCGATCCACGTCTGACTAACCCGATTATTTGTCAATCTTCTGCCAGATAAGTCTAAATTCCACTTTTGCTGTTCCTGACGTAAGCCCTCAATTAAGTCATGTTTTGGGCTTACTGCTACAAGTGCTGTCCAATCGATTTTCAATTCAGGTTTAACTTCGCGAAAGACTGACAGAATTTCCCCATAAGTTTTAAGAGGCCCTTCGCTATCGTACAGAGGTGAGGTGAGCATCAGCCGCCATGTTTCTGGTTCTGGTGCATAGTTCCAGAGAGCAGAATCAACTGATAGATTTGCTGCATTTAGAGCGTCTATTAGTCTTTGACCTTCTGCTATTTCGTGACTTAATAATGTTGCTGTAGCCATTGTAAAACTCTGTGAGTGGAGTCAGTTTTTGTTTCTGGTTTTGTTGGTTATATACTCTCTGATTACTGGTTGAATCGTGAAGTGCGATCGCGCCTTATTTCCATTATTTAGAAAAGATACGGCCGGAATAATATTTTTCCATAGATTCTTGAGAAATAATGGCATGACAAGATCCATCTCTCGGCAAATCGCCTCTCGCTTCCAGCCAAGGCATTTCACTGCAAATCATTCGTTCCAAAGTTTCATCATCGTACTCAAAATATGCCTCGGCAACTTCTTCGATAAATTGCCCAATTTTTTGGGGAAGTTTCGGTTGTTCGATTTTCTCTGTAATTGCTTCCCAGCTAAATTGGCGTTGATATTTCTCTAATAAATCAGGAATAACCGGCCCGTGAATCCAGGCTTGAAAATCTGCATCAAAGAGTGGCTTGCCGTAAACTCCTAAATACCAAGCTTGAGCGTAATACATGAGTTTTTGTAGCTTGTAGACGTTGATTGCTACATCAGTTTGTGCGGCTAACCAAATCAAAGCATTTGCAATATCTCGATCGCTCAATTTGTCCGAATTAGCTGGAACCGCAACAACTTTCAGTTGACCTTCGCCTATCTGCTCCAATAGTTCAGAAACTGACAAGTTAAATTCTCCGGCAATTTGCTCAACTTTTTGCCAGACTGGAGAACTTACAGTTATTTGATATTCAGTTGTGATTGAGGTAGCTTGGGTCATGGCAGTTCTGAGAGCTGACTTAAATAATTGTAGCAAACTGATTTTACAGTACCATCCTTATAAAGATGTACATTCTCGAAGAATGTCCCTGATTAAATCCCCGACTTCTTAAAGAAGTTGGGGATTTAGGTTACTCTTACAAATTACAACTCATATCCCCAGCTTGTTGACTGAAACGCGCATTTTCTCGGTAGTCAACCGGACAGTCAATCACACAAGGTACATCTTGAGCCAGGGCTTCTTTGAGAATGGGAATAAAATCGGTTGCAGATTCCACTCGATAGCCTTTCAAACCCATACTTTCGGCAAACTTCACAAAGTCGGGATTGCCAAATTTGACGAAATGTGAATGGCCAAAATGATCTTCCTGCTTCCATTCAATTAACCCGTAACCGCCGTCATTAAAGATTAGCGTCACAAAATTAGTACCGACACGCAAAGCAGTTTCTAACTCCTGACAATTCATCATAAAACCGCCGTCTCCCGTGGCTGCTACCACCTTGCGATCGGGATAAACCAGTTTTGCAGCCACCGCGCCCGGAATCGCAATTCCCATCGCAGCAAAGCCGTTGGAAATTAAACAGGTATTTGGTCGATCGCAATGATAGTGCCGCGCGATCCACATTTTGTGTGCTCCCACGTCAGAGATCACAATATCATCAGGCCCCATTACCTGTCGCAAATCGTAAATCAGTTTTTGTGGCTTAATTGGGAAACCATCATCGTTAGCATACTGTTCGTAGCCCGCACGAATATCCGCCCGCAATTGCTTCGCAAAAGGATCGGCTTTACCGGTTCTATCCGCACGCTGTAAAATTTCATTTAGCGAATCAGCAATATCTCCTACAACTTCTACAATAGGAATATAACTGCTATCGATTTCGGATGGCAAAGCTCCTATATGAATAATCGGAATTTTGCCGTCAGGATTCCACTTTTTCGGGGAATACTCAATTAAATCATAGCCAACTGCAATCACTAAATCCGTTTCTTCAAAAGCACAACTAATATAATCTCGTTTTTGCAATCCCGTTGTCCAAAGTGCCAAAGGATGAGTATAAGGAATTACACCTTTGCCCATGAAAGTATTAGCTAATGGAATATTTAATCGGGTCGCAAATTCTGTCAAAGCATCACTGGCGTTAGCACGAATTGTGCCATTTCCGACTAAAAGCAAAGGACTTTTTGCCTTAGAAATTGCGACAGCAGCTTTATTAAGACTTTGGTAAGCACCAAAGGTTTTTTCCCGGTTGTCTTTAGTGAGCGGAGCTCCTTCTACAGGCATTGCTGCGATGTTTTCTGGCAAGTCAATGTGAACTGCTCCCGGCTTTTCACTCTGAGCTACTTTAAAGGCTTTGCGGACAATTTCTGGTGTTGTACCGGGGCGGACAATTTGAGCTCCCCACTTAGTAACTGGAGCAAACATTGCCACCAAATCTAAATATTGGTGGGATTCTATGTGCATTCTATCAGTGCCAACTTGTCCGGTAATTGCTACTAGAGGAGCACCGTCTAAGTTCGCATCAGCAACGCCTGTCATTAAGTTAGTTGCACCGGGCCCCAAGGTGGACAAACAAACGCCGGCTTTCCCGGTGAGGCGGCCGTAAACGTCGGCCATGAAAGCAGCGCCTTGTTCGTGGCGAGTAGTAATAAATTTAATTGAGGAGTTTCTTAGGGCTTCTAGAACTTCTAGATTTTCTTCGCCGGGGAGTCCGAAGATGTATTCGACACCTTCGTTTTCTAAACATTTTACCAATAATTGAGCCGTATTCATTCCGTTCTTCTCCTCTGTAAATCGGAATCTGTTCTCTCGATCAACTTCTCGCAACAATACTATATCGGAATTTTTAACCGCAGATGAATGCGGATAAACGCAGATTCTTGCGAGAAGTTGATAAAGTTTGACTTATTTTACCCAAACTGTTTTAATGTTAACAAACTCGTGGATTCCTTGGGTGCTCAATTCGCGGCCGTAACCGGAGCGTTTGATGCCGCCGAAGGGCAATCGCGGATCTGATTTGACTAAACCGTTGATGAATACTGCGCCGGCTTCTAGTTCGGAAATAAACCGATCGCACTCTGAGCTTACATTAGTCCAAGCTGTCGCCGCTAAACCAAAGGATGTGCTGTTGGCTAGTTCGATCGCCTCATCGATGCCTGCAACGCGAAATACTAAGGCTACGGGCCCGAAAAACTCTTGTTGACGGGCGGCTGCATCTAGGGGAATGTCTGTCAAGATAGTTGGTAAGTAGAAATTGCCGGCATTCTCTGACAAAGGGCGGCCACCTGTCAGCAGTTTTGCTCCTGATTGGATGCAGCCTTGGACTTGATTGTCCAATTCTTTGAGGATGGCGGGAGTCGCTAAGGGGCCGATGTCGGTTTCTGGTAACATCGGATCGCCTAGTTTTAATTGCTCGAATTTTTCGACAAATCCTGTGATGAATTCATCGGCGATTTCTTCGGCTAAAATAAACCGTTTGGCAGATACGCAAGTTTGGCCACTATTGAGCATTCGCGATATCACAGCAGTTGATAAAGCTGCTGGCAAATCGGCGCTAGACATCACAATATATGGGTCGCTTCCTCCCAATTCCAGCACTACTTTTTTCAAACTTTTGCCCGCATTGGCTGCTAAACTTTCACCGGCTGGTTCGCTACCGGTGAGAGTTGCTGCTTTTATGCGATCGTCTGTAACTATCTTAGCTACTTTGTCGGCTCCCACTAACAATGTTTGAAAAACGCCTTCGGGAAAGCCTGCTTCTGTGAAAATTGCCTCTATTTTCAAGGCGCATTGTGGCACGTTGGAAGCGTGTTTGAGCAAGCCGACGTTGCCCGCCATCAGTGTCGGTGCAGCAAACCGGAAAACTTGCCAAAATGGGAAATTCCAGGGCATGACGGCCAAGATAGCCCCTAGTGGTTGGTAACGGACAAAGCTGTTGCTAGCGTCGGTGGGGGCTGGTACGTCTGCCATGAATTGAGCGGCATTTTTGGCGTAGTAGCGACAAACTAGGGCGCATTTTTCGATTTCTGCGATCGCCGATTTGAGAGTTTTCCCCATTTCTAGGGTCATGATTTCAGCGTATATTTCGCGATCGCGCTCCAGGATATCCGCAGCCTTCTGCATCCACAGAGCTCGTTGCTCAAAGGGCAAACGACGGTATTTATTAAAAGCTTGTTGTGCTAATTCTAATTTGGTTTCGATTTCCGCATCTGTGAGCGGCTCAAAAGTTTTGAGTGTTTCTCCCGTTGTGGGGTTGATAGTAGCAATAGCCATTGTTTTTATCTCCTGTATGAAAAACACAAAACTCCCTTCTACTTCTCAAACTAGCAGGGGAGTTGTATCAATGTATTACAAAATTTGAAATTGCGAGTCACGTTTTTAGGTCTTGCGAATTGGCAAGTGCCGGGATTTGTTTAAACTCTCAGGTTTTAATTATAGTGCAGATTCGCGATCGCAAATATTAAGAATATTAGTCTTTGATGCTAATGTTGAGCGGGAAATGCGATCGCAGAATGCAGTGCAGGGGTTGCTGACTGAAAGCATCCAGGGTACAAAGCCCCCGGATTAATTCCTTCGCATCGTCAGGCGGGGGGTTGGTTGCGGTTGCGATCGTATATTTCATAGAGTCGCTGAGTTATTGCGATCGGAATTCCCAAGGCAGGGGCTACGATTTTGATGCCTTCTACTTTCTTTAAGCAACTTGGTATTGGGCAACGTTACCCAAGGCATCTACGGCGCTTTCCCTGACGTGGGCGTTGGAGTCTTCTAGCAAGCGGATTAAGACTGGAATCAAGGCTTCGTTACCGAGTTTTCCAAGGGCGATCGCACTTGCTTGACGAATTTCGGCATTAGGATTTTCAACTAATTTGAGTAAGGCAGGAATTGCTGTATCGGAACCAATTTTTCCTAACGCATCTGCCGCACTTTTACGCACATCGTAGTTGGCATCTTCAACAAGTTTGAGTAAAGCCGGAATTGCCACCTCGGAACCGATCGCGCCTAATGCTTCGGCCACACTTTGACGCACAAAGTTGTCTGAATCTTGCCCCGCTGCTAGCAGGTGAGGAATGGAGGCTTGATCCTTGAGTTGTCCGAGGGCTTGGATGGCGCTGCGGCGGACTTCAGGGGCGGTATCTTTGAGGGTTTTGAGTAGGATGGGGGCGATCGCGACATTTCCGATTTTTCCCAATGCTTCTGCTGCTTTGGCCCTGACAGCGGGGCTGGCATCCTCTAGGGCGGTGCAAAAGGTGTCTAGCACCATCTGCTGATATGCTGGGTTTTGAATCATGCTGTTAGTCTCCGGTGGCGATCGCACTTATCTTTGTTGTATCAATTTTTTGGATGGTTATTCTGCTGTGTGCCAATTTGGTCGCCTTTAATATTGACGGGTGCAGTGTTGAGATTCCCAACGTTCCCATTAATAGTTAGCCCAGCCGAATCTTTGGCCTTGGTTGCTTCCGGTGGGGACAACTCACGTATCGGGTAGTTGTAGTATTTGCAGGCGGTTTGGATGACGAGGATGAGGCGGTGAAATTCTTTGCCGGATTCGGAGGGGATTAAGGTAAGGAAGTGGGGGAGATGCGGGGCGACTTTCTCTGCGTGCTGCTTAGCGATATTGCCTAAAGCATCTGCCGCGCTACTATGCACATCAGAGTCTGAATCTTTCACGAGTTTAAGTAATCCCGTCATCGCCCGATCGCCACCGATTTTGCCTAAGGCATCTGCCGCGATCATACGCACATAATAGTGTGAATCTTCAACGAGTTTAAGTAATCCCGTCATCGCCCGATCGCCACCGATATTGCCTAAGGCATCTGCCGCGAT
>NZ_JAKJHX010000038.1:6061-6365 GCF_021648855.1 Tychonema litorale BBK16
CCTACGCACACCTGAGTCTGAATGCTCAACGAGTTTAAGTAATCCCGGAATCGCCTGAGCGTCACCGATTTTGCCTAAGGCATCTGCCGCGCTACTACGCACACCTGAGTCTGAATCTTCAACGAGTTTAAGTAATCCCGGAATCGCCTCCTCGTCACCGATATTGCCTAAGGCATCTGCCGCGCTCCTACGCACACCTGAGTCTGAATGCTCAACGAGTTTAAGTAATCCCGGAATCGCCCGATCGTCACCGATTTTGCCTAAGGCCTCTACCGCGCTCCTACGCACACCTGAGTCTGAATCT
>NZ_JAKJHX010000038.1:6465-6720 GCF_021648855.1 Tychonema litorale BBK16
GTAATCCCGTCATCGCCCGATCGTTACCGATTTTGCCTAAGGCCTCTACCGCGCTCCTACGCACACCTGAGTCTGAATCTTCAACGAGTTTAAGTAATCCCGTCATCGCCCGATCGTTACCGATTTTGCCTAAGGCCTCTACCGCGCTACTACGCACATTAGGGTGTGAATGCTCAACGAGTTTAAGTAATCCCGTCATCGCCCGGTCGTCACCGATATTGCCTAAGGCATCTGTTGCGATCCTACGCACACCTG
>NZ_JAKJHX010000038.1:6820-7020 GCF_021648855.1 Tychonema litorale BBK16
AGTCTGAATCTTCAACGAGTTTAAGTAATTCCGTCATCGCCCGATCGTCACCGATATTGCCTAAGGCATCTGTTGCGATCCTACGCACACCTGAGTCTGAATCTTCAACGAGTTTAAGTAATTCCGTCATCGCCCGATCGTCACCGATTTTGCCTAAGGCATATACCGCGCTACCACGCACATAAGGGTGTGAATCTTCA
>NZ_JAKJHX010000038.1:7120-9216 GCF_021648855.1 Tychonema litorale BBK16
ACGAGTTTAAGTAATCCCGTCATCGCCAGATCGCCACCGATTTTGCCTAAGGCATCGGCCGCGCTCCTACGCACATCAGAGTCTGAATCTTCAACGAGTTTAAGTAATCCCGTCATCGCCAGATCGCCACCGATTTTGCCTAAGGCATATACCGCGCTACAACGCCCATCAGAGCCTGAATTTTCAACGAGTTTAAGTAATCCCGGAATCGCCCCGTCACCGATATTGCCTAAGGCATCTGCCGCGCTCCAATACACACAATCAAATTCAGAATTTTCAACGAGTTTAAGTAATTCCGGAATCGCCCGATCGCCATCGATTTTGCATAAGGCATCTGCCGCGATCCAACACACAAAATCATCGGCTGAATCTTCAACGAGTTTAAGTAATCCCGTCATCGCCCGATCGCCACCGATTTTGCATAAGGCATCTGCCGCGATCCAACGCACATCACCGCATGAATCTTCAACGAGTTTAAGTAATCCCGGAATCGCCCGATCGCCACCGATATTGCTTAAAGCATCTGCCGCGCTACTAAGCACATCATCGTATGAATCTTCAACGAGTTTAAGTAATCCCGTCATCGCCTCATCCGATCGCGTCACCCCCAAAAGCTCAGCCTTCAACCACCCCGGCACATCCAACCCATCCACCAACCCAACCGCGCGCTGCTGAAACTCCCGCTGCACGTCCCCCGCCAGCCTCGCCCCCAACCTCAAATCCACCTCCAATGCCAGCCGCACCACCCGCACCGCCTGCACCTCATCCCGCAACAACGACAGCATGAACGCCAGAGGTTCCGTCCATTTAAAATAATTCAAATAGAAATGCTGCAACCGTTCATCCTTGATCGCATCCGAATGCTTCTCATCAAACAGTTTCAGCAACGCCCGCCCCGCATAATACTCCTGAAATAATTGGTGATGAAACTCAATTTCCTCCGCCTTTGCCGCCACCTGCAATAGATGGTGTTCCAACAAATCCTCTAGCCATTCCTTCGCCTTCGTTGGCGCATCCAAAACCCCCCGATCGCGCAACCAGCCCTCCAAAATTCCCTCAGCCCGATCGCGAGAAATTGCGACCAAACCCTCCGCAGGCTGCTGCAAATCGCCCTGCAACATCACAAAAGCTAACTGCGGCAAAATATCCGATTTGAACCGCCGAAAATCATCCGAAACCAAGGGAACATCCTTAAACTTGTCATATCGGCGATCGAACTTCTGAAACAACTCGCCCTTACTTTGGGGAATTTCCCCGGTATTTTCAAATACCTTGCACATCATCCACAGCAGCAACGGCGTTTCGGCAATCTCTCGCAGGCGATCGCACAATTGTTGCAGCAGCAAATCCCCAGGTTGTGGCAAATGCTTGTGCACAAACTCCCGCATCTGCGCTTCCGTCAGGGCGCACATCTCCAGTTGTTGCTCAAGGTCCAAAGATCCGCCCAGCGCCAAATCCCGCGTCGTGAAAATCATCGGCGTATGGGGATGGTCGCCGTGGAATAGCTGCAAATCCTGCCGCCTTTGTTGCGATGGCATCTCATTCACGCCATCCAGCAACAGCAGCAACCTGCCATGCAGCAGCAAATCATTTACCTCTTGCGGGCTAACTTCCAGCTTTGCCTGTCGAAATTCGGCACAGATTGCTTGTACGATCGACCAATCGTGCCTCAATTCGACCAACACGGGAATCGGGCGATCGCCCTCCTCGAGCGCTTCTAGTGCCAATTCCCACCGAAAACGCTGCAAAACCGTCGATTTTCCCGAACCGGGCTTCCCCACTAGCAGCACATTTCCGTCGCGCAAGTATTTGCGGATTCCTGAGAGCACTTCCAGGCGATCGATTTTCGTTTCTGGTTTATCTTCTGGGGATGGAGGTTGCCATAGATCCTCCGGTGGAATTTCCACCTCCACCTCCACCTGTAAATCCGTCAGCGTGTAGAGATGCTGTTGTTTTTTATAAGACTCAACCAGGGATTGCAGATATTTAGGAAAGTCAACAGGTGTCGCCATTTGATTATAGATTTTAGAATATGGATTGATTATATAATTTTTTCTAGATGTGCGATCTGTCTTGAAAATTCGGGCAATTCATGA
>NZ_JAKJHX010000038.1:9316-39736 GCF_021648855.1 Tychonema litorale BBK16
AGTAGGGGCAATTCATGAAGTAGGGGCAATTCATGAAGTAGGGGCAATTCATGAAGTAGGGGCAATTCATGAATTGCCCCTACTTCAGATTTTGCCCCCTACGATAATCAGCTAATCGGCAATTCCCGATCGCATTCCAATCCATCAAACAGATTTTTCCTCAATGTAATTCTGCACATAAGACTGATAGTAATACCTGCTACCTTTATCATTATTTGCCACCATTCCCAACAGCGGAATATCAGCCATTCTCAAATCTTCCAACGCCAACAATAGCGCCTCTCGCTCAGTTTGATTCAGCCCCACCACCAGCATCAATCCATTAGTATGAGCCGCCAATAAATTCGCATCAGCTAAACCCAAAAGTGGCGCAGTATCGTAAATA
Organism: Tychonema litorale BBK16; assembly: GCF_021648855.1. GTDB lineage: Bacteria > Cyanobacteriota > Cyanobacteriia > Cyanobacteriales > Microcoleaceae > Microcoleus. The sequence goes on from NZ_JAKJHX010000038.1 coordinate 9,702, forward strand.
ACTAAATCAAAATGACTGGACAAAGCTGCCATTAAATGCTGCATCTTGCGAGAAGAAAGCACCTTTGTGGGATCGGGAGGAATTGGCCCTGATGTTAATACAAACAGGTTTTCATCACGGGGCGATCGCAAAATCACCTTTTCTACATCCAAATCATCAGCAATCACATTGTGCAAACCTTGCCAATTCGGTAAACCCAGCATTTCGTGCACCTGCGGGCGTCGTAAATCCGCATCCACCAACAGCACCTGCTGGCCCATTGCCGCCGCCGCCCGCGCTAGATTTACTGCTACAGTAGATTTACCATCGGCCACTTGACACGAAGTAATGACACAAGATGCGATCGGGCTATCAACGTTTAACAAGCGAATATTAGCATTAAGCGATCGAAAAGCCTCCTGAAAAGCATCCGTCGGCATTTGCGAACTTCCCACATCCACCGTAACTGTCTCAGCAGGAGGAAGTCTCAAAATTTTATCACTAGCAGGAATTACCCCCAACAAAGGCAAACGAATCGAATGTTTGACTTCCTCTGGAGTGTGGAACACCTTAGTATTATTAAACCGTTGGGCTAACTGCGCCACCAGCGAACCAAACACCAAACCAACTAATCCACCCAAAGCCAAATTTAAAGGCATAATTGGAGCAACCGCCATCAATTCCCCATTGCGATAACGGGGAATTTCCGGCTTAGCAATCACCTCCCAAGCCACCTCTTTTTTATCCACAGCCTCAAGCTGCAAAGCTTGCTGTTTTGATAGCAAATTCTTCAACGTATTAGTAGTCACATCCGCCTCTCGCTGCAAATCGGAATAGCGCCGCAAAACCACCGGAAATCCCTGAGAATATTTGCTCAACTGCTTAGCAGCTTGTTCCAAAACTTGATTCCGTACTCCCAAAACTTCAATCGAATTAGCAGTACCGATAAATTGCTCGATTAATTTAATCCGCACCGGATCCTGAAAAGCCAAAACTTTTGAATTCACCTTGGCTAAATCTGTTCCCAAAACTTGTTCTGCTTCTTTTCTCAACAACGGAATCAGATTCTTGCGCTGTTCTCGAAACAACTGCATTTGCGGAGTTTGGTCAGTATAAGTAGCTGAATTAATCGCAATTTGTCCTTCTAATTGCTGCAATTGAGTCAACATTGCTTGATAGCGAGGTGCTTGACTCAAAGACGATGCCATCAGGGCTTGTCGCTGATTGAGTCCTAGCTGAGCTTGTAGATTACCATAGAGCAATCTTTGCTGATTTATTTGGCTTTGAGCCTCCAATCTTTGAGCTTGAAGTTGACTAACTTGCTGTGCTAGTTGTTGGGTTTGAATTTGTGGATCAATGAAGTTGTACTGCTGACGCAACTTTTGGATTTCTGTTTGAATTACTTGTTGGCGTTTTTGCTGATTCGGAATTTGCGATTTCACCAAGTCGAGACTTTGGCTAATTTGATTTCTGGGGTCTTTGACGCTGTAGTTACGATAGCCTAAAGCTACTTTTTCTAAAATAAACTGAATCTTTTTCGGATCGTTGTCCCGATATGTTACTTCGATAATTTTGGTATTTTTGAAGCGGTTAATTGACAGTCTAGTTTGCGGGGAAAATTGTAAACTATCTGCTTTTTGACCAAAAAGATAGTTGTAATTGATTTCAGGGTATTTTGCCCGCAATTGTTTGATGATTGGGGACATGACTTGCGGGCTTTGCAAGACTTGGATTTGTGATTCGTAGTCGAAAACCGGATTTTCTGATTTACTTGGGGCTGCTGGTTGCAGTTTCAGTTCGCCAGAGTAGATTTTTGCTAAGGTATTTTGGGTGATTGCAGGTTCAACTAATAATTGAAAGCGTCCTTCGTACTCACTTTTTTGAGTCAAAGTCCAAGCGAAAACGGCGGTTGTGACTGCGGCTGCTACACTGAGAATTAACAACGGTCGATTACGGCACACTTCCCAAAAGTTTAACTGTTTTGTCTCTGTTTGTTCTAGTTCTAAAAAATCGTCATTTTGATAAAATACGGAAGATGCTTGTCGCTGTACTTGTGCTTGTTTGTTTTTCTTAAAGACTGATATTTGAGAGTTTTTCCCTGGTTTCATGTGATTCTACAACTTATTAGTTTAAAGGTTTGTAAGAAGAAGGAAGAAGGAAGAAGGAAGAAGGAAGAAGGAAGAAGGAAGAAGGAAGAAGACCCTTCGACTTCGCTCAGGGAACGAGCGGTACCCTGAGTGTAGTCGAAGGGTTTAGGGAACGATTCAGAGAACGATTTATCTATCGAAAAATATTGAACAATCTGAATACTCCTAATAAAGGATTCAAAGGAGCGAGAGTACCACCTACATTATCGGAGAATGCAGCACGGCCCGATCGCCTAACCATGATCACATCATTATTTTGTAGTTGAGGATTTGCCGGATCATTGGGAGTTGCCGCAAAATTTACCTTAATGGCTATTTTGGAAACCGTACCATTAGGATTGATCCGCATTAAATCTATCGAATCCATTTCCGCCCGCGCTTTATTAAAACCTCCCGCTGCTGCTAACACTTGATTTAAAGAAGTATTTGGCGGCACAGCGATTGCTCCTGGCTTGACTACTTCTCCGACCACTGTCACACTAATTGTATCCGGTGAAAAAGTGGAACTAGCGACCTGTGCATCTTGGGGTTGGTCAATGTTCTCAGCTCTGGGAACAATCACCGTATCTCCCTGTTGCAAAGTTAGATCTTGAGATACATCTCCTGTTCGTAAAAGTTCCCGTAAATCCACATTAATAATTTGTTCCGTACCAGCCCGCGTCAGGCGACGAACTTGTATTTGTTTAATATCAGCTACTGGTGTAATGCCACCAGCCACTCTAATTGCCCTCGTTACTGTTTGCAACAAAACTGTTTCGCCACTATTACTATCCCCGGCACCAAGTGAACCAGAATTTGCACCCGATTCATTCCCTTGTAACTTACTTGAAGCATCTTTTGCTAGAGTATAAGTACCGGGACGAGCAACTTCTCCCACTACAGCAATATTAATTGGTTGAGTGCTTTGTCCGGTGATATTTGCTACTGCTAAAGTTGATGCTTCTTGGCGATTGAGGCTAGTTACAGTGGGAATAAATATAGTGTCGCCATCGCGCAAAGTCATGTCAGCCCGCAAATCTCCAGCTTGCAATAATTCCCATAAATCAACGTTAATAATTTGTTCCGGGGCGTTGCGTTGGGGGCGGCGGATTTTGATTTGTCGCACGTCGGCTGATTGGGTAATTCCGCCAGCTAGTCGCAGTGCGCGGGATATTGTGGGCATTTGAGTTCCCATTTGTTCTGCTGTACCCCCTGGCCCGGCGGCTGAGGATATTGTATAGGCTCCTGGTCGGTTGATTTCGCCTGCGATCGCAATTTGTAAAGGACGCGGGGCTAGCAATTTCAGCGTAATCCAAGGACGTTTCAAATATTGTCCATATCGCCCTTTGACAATATTCGCAGCTTGTTCCAAAGTCATCCCAGACACAGAAACGCTTCCCACCAATGGCAAACTGAGGGAACCGTCGGCTTGTACTTGGTGTTGACCGTTGGGGCCGCTATATTCTGGAACGTTAAAGATGTCAACTTGCACGCGATCGCCCGCCCCCAAGGTGTATACTTCCGATCGCACACTTGTCGCCCCATTGACACGCCCATTTGCCGGAACAGCCGGAAACGGAACTGCGGGCACGGGAATCGCAGAATCAGAAGGCGGAGGAGGAGGCAAAAACTGGGCTACCGCCGGAGATGAACCCGCCGCCAGCACTGAAACTGTTAAACATTGGACAATTAAACCCTTGACAGTATTAAGTCCTGAATAGTTTTTCACCATCATGATTTTTCGCCTCTATCCGCTTCTTACCCCATCTCAATCAAATGTAGCCCAACTCTTCTAATTTACCGAGAATTTTTGTAACACTTTCTTGGACAGTTTCCTCGTCTGTGTAACAAATAATCTCAGGATTGAGGGGTTCTTCATAGGGATCGTCAATTCCTGTAAAGCCCTTGATTTCACCTCTTCTGGCTTTTGCGTACATCCCTTTGACATCCCGCGCTTCACACACTTCTAAGGGCGCTTTGACATACACTTCCACAAAATTTGACTCCAGAGCTCTAACTTGGTCACGAATTGCTTGGTATGGGCTAATCGCGGCGGTAATTGCCACAACTCCATTCCGGCTTAATAGATTCGCCACAAATCCAATCCGCAGAATATTAGTATCTCGGTCTGCTTTGCTAAATCCTAAACCTTTTGATAAGTTAGTACGCACTACGTCTCCATCCAAGATTTCTACTTTACAACCTCTGGCTTTCAACTCTGGTTCGAGAGCTTTGCTGATAGTTGTTTTGCCGGATCCGCTCAGTCCGGTGAACCATAAAATAAAACCTTTGTCCATTTTCTATTGCTTTGTAATATCAATTCCGGTTGCACCGGAATGATGTTGACTGTTCACCGTTGACTGTTTTAATAATACAGATGTAACCAGAAACTATATAACTCTTTCTGTCAGTCTGGAGAAATAAAAATAAATGTAGGTTGGGTAGAACGGAGTGAAACCCAACAATCACAAAATTTTTAGCTGTTGGGTTTCGTCCCTCAACCCAACCTACGGCGGGACTCGATAAAAGTTCGTAAAAATAGGGATTTGAGATTTTTATCTACCGACAGTGATTAAAGAGGAATAACTTGTTCCTGATTAAACGTAAAATGCGATCGCTATTAGATATCAAATTTTTTCAAGAATTTGGGTATCTGGGTATTCATTTTTCTAAGTGCTTTCACTGATAGTGTTTGTCTTTCGCTATTCTCAAATCTCAAATCTAAAATCCTTATGTCTTCTGTCTTAAAAGCCGATGTTTTAGTAGTTGGTGGCGGCACCGGTGGCATCGCAGCCGCCATACAAGCAGCCCGCCGTGGTGCAAAAACTATTTTAGTGAGCGAATTTCCTTGGTTAGGCGGAATGCTGACTTCTGCTGGGGTTTCGGCCCCCGATGGTAATGAATTAGCAGCTTTTCAGACTGGTTTGTGGGGCGCGTTTCTTCGGGAACTTCAGCAGCGACAGCCGGAAGGTTTGGATTGGGGCTGGGTCAGTTTTTTTACTTACGATCCCCGCATCGGTGCGACAATTTTTGCTGATTGGGTTAAGTGTTTACCGAATTTACACTGGATTTCTGGATACAAACCTCAAGATGTGATTAAGGAAGCCGATCGCATCGTAGGCGTTCAATTCACAGATTTTACTGTTTTAGCCGGGATTACTTTGGATGGCACGGAACTGGGAGATTTATTGGCTTTGGGTGAGGTTTCTCACCGTTGGGGTTGGGAGTTTCAAGCAGAATTTGGAGAACCCAGTGCACCGATCGCACCTAATGATCTCACACAAACATATCCAGTACAAGCTCCGACTTGGGTAGCAATCATGCGGGACTTTGGGGAAGGTGCTGTAGCCCCAGAAATTCCCGCACCACCGATACACAATCCCGATCGCTTTATCGGTGCTTGGGACAACTATACTCCCGAACAATTTCTCAATTATGGTAGACTTCCTGGCGGATTGCTGATGATTAATTGGCCGATTAGTGGTAATGATTATGGAGAAAAGAGCGATCGGCTAATTCAATCTGAAACATCTCAAAAAGAATTCCTCCAAGAAAGTCTGTGGCATAGTCAAAGTTTCACCCATTTCATTCAAACCCAACTCGGCCGCCGCTACGGTTTAGCAGAAAACATTTTTCCCACTTCCCACACCAAAAATCAGCAAAATTCTGCCTTCGCCCTCCATCCCTACTACCGAGAAAGTCGCCGCTTGCAAGGAATCACCACAATCCGAGAACAAGATATCTTACCAATTACCCGCGGCCGAGTCGCGAAATTGCCCCTGAATACTGAGGGAATTTGTGAAGCAGTAGCCATTGGTAACTACGCCAACGATCATCATTACCCCAGTGGCGACATTCCCTTACAGCCAAAATCCATCCGTTGGGGCGGCCGCTGGACGGGAACTCCTTTTACAATTCCTTATAGTGCGCTAATTCCTACGAGTACAGACGGTTTGCTAGTCTGTGAAAAAAACATCTCCGTTTCTCACATCGCCAACGGTGCAACTCGCTTACAACCGACAGTCATGAATATTGGACAGGCGGCGGGGATGGCGGCGGCTTTGTGTATTGAACAAGGCTGTCAGCCACGGGAGTTATCGGTGCGAGTTTTGCAGGAAGCTTTGCTGCAAGATTCCCAGGCGAGTGCAACAGTTATTCCTTTATTTAATTTGACACCCGATCGCGCGCACTGGTTGAACCAACAACGCTATTATTGCGATCGACCTTCCTCCTATCCAGCCAGCGGTAATTGTCCTTCGTCGGTAGACAAAGCAGGAACATCGCAATGTCGTATCTCTACACTCGATCGAGCTCACAGTCAATTTTCTGGTATTTTCCATCGTCTCGGCGAACAAGACTACTCCCTGACGCTCACTGAACCGCTATCCTTAGCCTCTCAAGCTTGGAAACTCGTGACTTTAGACCCTGAAACAGATGAGCTTCTACTTCGTCATAAAACCGAAAAGCCTCTGACAGTATGGGCTAGACCTAATTTTGCGGGTAATTGGCTGTTAATTTTAAGAGTAGAGTTGAATAGTTGAAGTTTTTTGCATAAGTCCTAAAATTCAATAGAGATTCATCCTGATCGATCGGAGAAACTCCGTATCAGTTAATAGACACTGACACGGACACTACTCCTATGAAAACTTACACACCAATTGCTTTACTAAGTCTTTTAGACCTTACTTTGAGCGACATTGTCGATCGAGCCTTTGCATCCCTAGTCGAACTACTCGACATTACCACCGCTCAATACATCTTATCAGCTCAAACTGCACAAAGGGGCGATATTTCTCCAGAAAGAGGTAGCGGACGCTGAGAGTTAAGTGAGTCTAACCTAGACACTCATCCCCTACAAGCATGATAACGACATTGCATGAAAGTCAGTTCCACTATTGAGTCTATGGCTCAATCTGATTTTCTGAGATGCTAGTTTTTTAGGTTCGCAAAACAACCGTACTTCTTGTTTACATTCATTAGGATTTTCCTTTGTGTGAGTAATGATAGCAGATACACCTTCAACCGCCATGTATGGAGAGATTGATTCTCATATGTGGCGGTTTTGTATATTCAACGCTTAGTTTAATACAGCAATTTTCAGGTATGTGAGATACATAGCAGAAGTCGGGAATTAGTTTGATAATTTCCAGGAAATTAATCCTGATGTGCATGGTTAGTATCTGTATCTCTAAATAGATACTGACACTAATACTACCCATGAAAAACTACACAACAATTGCTTTATTGAGCCTATCTGGCCTCTTCTTAAGTGCTACCTGCGCTCTCTCCATTGAATCGCCAGTCGAACAGGTAGAAAATTCCACCACTCAATATATGTTGTCAGCGCAAACTCAACAAAGAGGCGATAGCCGTCCAACAAGACGTAATAAACGCTTAAGTTTCATCCAGCCCAGCGCTGAAACTCAACCGCTACAATAAATTTTATGCCTTTCAACAAAAGCCAGTTCCGCAATAGATTAGGTTTGATACTCCCCACTGATGAATCGGGGGAGTATTTCAACTTATTAAATTATTTGAATATGTATAGCGGTTCTCGAAAAAGTGAGGTATGCCCTATGCCCTATGCCCTATGCCCTATGCCCTATGCCCTATGCCCTATCCCCTATCCCATGTCTAAAGCTAGGGGCTTCCCGCTAGTTTTTCGGTGACAGGAGCATTTTTCCTTTTTGGGTAAACATTTTGGTTGCTAGCAATGTTTCGGCCAACCGTCGGCTATGCTTGACTTTAAGGGGGGTTTAGAACCCCAAGGTCTTGACCCCTATCGAGGCTAGTCATGGTAAACCTTGAAGTATCAAGGACTGCCTGATTTTTCTGGGCTAAATTTATCTGATATGTTGTTCTTACCCTACCCCCTTTTTCTTTCCCAACCAGTGCTGACTCAAGCTATGGTGGGGGTCTATAAGAGAGAATAAAAATGAAAAATGACTCTTTGGATCTGGTCAAAAGCCTAAGCCCTAGTGCAATGGATCAGATCATGCTTTATCTGGCGTTTAGCGCCATGAGAACCAGTGGGCACAGGCACGGCGCGTTTCTGGACGCTGCTGCAACGGCGGCTAAGTGTGCCATTTACATGACTTATATGGAGCAGGATCATAACCTGCGGATGACTGGACACTTGCATCACATTGAACCCAAACGGGTCAAGGTGATTGTCGAGGAAGTTCGGGAAGCTTTGACTGAGGGAAAATTGCTGAAAATGCTGGGTTCCCAGGAACCTAGATATTTAATTCAGTTTCCCTATGTCTGGCTGGAACAGTATGCTTGGCTTCCGGGACGCCCTCGCATTCCTGGGAACAGCTTGACAGCGGATGAAAAAAAATATCTGGAAGGAAAGATTCCTCCTCATCCGCCTGACGCTCAATTGATCAATTCTTTTCAGTTTATGGAGTTGATCGAGTTTCTGCATAGGCGATCGCAAGAGGAAATGTCTCCAGAAAGACGGATGCCTTTGAGTGAAGCTCTAGCCGAACACATCAAACGCCGTTTGATCTATTCGGGAACAGTTACTCGTATTGATTCTCCTTGGGGAATGCCGTTTTATGCCCTAACTCGTGCCACTTACTCTCCCGCAGAGCAAGAAGAACGTACTTTCACTATGGTGGAAGATACGGCTAGATATTTCCGGCTAATGCAAGATTGGGCGGAAAAACAACCTAAAGTGATGCGGGTTATGGAAACGTTGGATATCCCGCCGGAACGTCTCGACCAAGCTGTTGAGGAATTAGATGAAATTATTCGTAATTGGGCCGATCGCTATCACAAGCGTGGTGAACCAACGATGATTGTACAAATGGTTTTTGGGCCGAAAGAGGATTAGTCATTAGTCATTGGTCATTAGTCATTGGTCATTGGTTAACTGCTTGAGGCTAATGACTGGTGATTTATAACTAAGCGAAAAAAACTGTCCAGGCTGAGGCTAAGATGATAGCTGCGATCGCTCCAATCAGCGTATTCAAAAAATTCACCACCTCGTTAGTGAGCCACTCAAACTTTGATTGAATAGTCGCACCAATCACACTTTCGATATTTGTGGCGATAAAAGCTGCAATAACACAAAAAGCAATTCCTGTCAAGTCTATTAAACCAACAGCCCAAGCTAAAAGCGCGATCGCGATCGAACCTACAATACCAGCGAGAGTTCCTTCTAAACTCACGGCCCCTTCTGTACCCCTAGGTGCCGGCTGCAAGGTAGTAATCAAAAACGTCCGCGAACCATAAGCTTTGCCGATTTCGCTAGCGCAGGTATCCGAAAGTTTGGTACAAAAACTCGCCGCGTAACCCAGCAATAACAGGGAAATTACATCTTGTGAGACAGGTATCTTGCCTGTCTCCCCTAAAATAGATAGAGCTAAAACTCCCAAAGCACAAAGAGTCGCGGTTAAAGCCGAACCCCAGACATTTTCCGGGCCTCGCGCACCCGATCGCTTTTCGGCTATCCCTTCTGCCTCTTTTTGGGCTTTACCAATGCGAGTCACTCCCGATCCGACGAGAAAGTAGAACATCACCACAGCATAGCCTTGCCATCCCAAACAGCCCCAGATGGTGACACCCAGTAGCCAGCCGTGAAATTGTCCTGCATCCGTGAGCAATTTTTTGGGGACAATAGTGGCGATCGCCAGTAAAATTGTATTAAGGGCGATCGCCACCAACCAAGGATTAGACCAAGAAAAATAATTAAAAAACAATTCAGAATTCTGCATTAGCATCTCCATGAACAAAGTCTTATTTCATCTTGCCTTTCCCGTCAGCAATATCGACCAAACTAAAGCCTTCTACGTGAACGGGCTAGGCTGCGAATTGGGTCGCGAATCCCCAAATTCTGTAATTATGGGTATCTGTGGCCATCAAATAGTCGCCCACCTCAGCCACGAACCTTTGACACCCCAACGAGGCATCTATCCCCGGCATTTTGGCTTAATTTTTACTTCGGAATCTGACTGGGAAAGTTTGTTAGCAAAGGCACAGCAAAATAAGTTGAACTTCTATCAAGAACCAAGACGGCGATTTGTTGGTTTACCTACAGAGCACCGCACTTTCTTTTTAGAAGATCCCTCTCATAATATACTAGAATTCAAGTATTACTGTGAAGCTGAAGCAATTTTTGGGCTGAGCGAATATGCTGAAGTCGGCGATGCTGTTTGATTGCTGCGCGAAATAATCACCAATTGTAGAAGAAAAAGTTTTACGTTTTTAACTAACAACTTTATGCTTAATAGGTGCTTTTAGTTCTTCAACTAATGCGTTGATGCTCAGAGAATCAGTCACCATTTGGCGGTGCAGTAAAACGTTGACTTTAACTTCTTTTCCTACTGGCATTTTAGAACTATGAGCTGGTAAAATCATCACATCAAAGGGTGTCCACATTGATGTGAAATTTAGGTGTTTGAGCATCGTGACATCTTGGTACAAATCGCGCAGTAAGCCACTATTTGGGCGCATATCTAGATATCCTGGTAAGGGCAGAGAGTAGGCGGTGAGAGTCCCACTGTGGGGGGAAGATATGGTGATGAAACGTTGTACCCGGTGAATTCCTCCAAGTCGCTGGACGTAGTAGCGGCTGACTATACCGCCCATGCTGTAGCCTACTATGTCGATCGCCTGTTCTGGCTCAAATGTCTGGGAAATATAATCTGCGAGTTGCTTGGCTAGTGAGTCGAGGCCGAGGCTACCGTCGTTGGGGGTGAGATTGAGGCTGTGTACACACCATCCGAGTTCGGTGAGGTGGGCGGACATTTTGTTGAAAATTGTTTTGGTGTCCCAGATGCCGTGTATCAGGATGACTGGATTGCGATCGAGCGAACTGTTCATTGGAAAAGAAAATTGCTTATCAATTACAGCATAAATCACTACCCTAGGGAGTCTAACCTCTAGTGGGACAGCTAGCGAATCGGATAAGCTGTTCGGCATTTAAAAGACGATAATTCTGAGATAATGGTAAATAAGTGCAAAGTAAAGCTGCTATTTTTGAGTAAAAATTACTATAAGGTCAGTATTTTTTATCAAAAAATGTAAATTTTGATTAAGAAATGTAGACAAAAGTTTCTTTAGCTCGTAGTCTGACTTTGTTGACCGAAAAGCGAGACGCAAGCCCCTAGCTTTAGACATGGGGACAAGGAAGTATCAAAAGCTTGTACAAATTTCTCTAAAAAAACAAAAGGAGTAAATCTAATGTTTGGTTTTATCAAAAATTTCTTCGGTAGTATTTTCGGATTTATCGGCGGATTATTCGGCTTTAAAAAGTCTGAATATTTTCTAGATTTGGGTAACTCTGATGCTAATGACTCGCCGAAAGTTGAACTTGCTGCTGCTAAAAAACCTGAGCCTGTAGTCGCAGCACCAGCAGTAGCAAAAGCAGATTCTGCTAAGCCTGAAAAGTCTGAATCGCCGAAGAAAGCCAAGGCTGAAACATCCAAAAAATCTCAGAAAGAAAAGGAAGCTGTGAAGGTAGTCGCAGCAGCAACAACTAATGGAAAAGTATCGAGTTCAACTGAACCCACTCTTACCTTTGCTCCTAACAATTTAATGCCGATACCAACTGCTAGTCGTCGCACTCCAGGCCCTAGCATGAATGGTTTCCGCGACATGGCTCGTCAAGTTAAAACCAAATAAGAAAAACTGAATAGTTAACGGTTGACTGTTAACCGTCAACCGTCAACCGTTAACCGTCAGAATTACTTTTGTTTCTCAGAAAAGCTAATCCGCTATATAGCTGGAAAGCTGAGTCCCAAGGGGTTTCGGATTTGCGATCGATCTCTACATGAGCATCGATATTACTCAACATATTAGTGTAATCCAGCACAGTCTCGGCAAAGGGAGTAAACTCAGACCAAACTGTCACGTCAAGCTGTTGGTCTAGCATTTCAAGTAAGTGATTCCAGTTAATTCTGGTGGTACTTTGAGGAATTTGTTGAGATTGTTGGGAACTAGATTTTTTGTTTTTGGGATTGTCTGAAGCGGGGATAGCTGCTGAAATTTTGGTGAAGTCAACGCCTTGTTGAAAATCGTAACTTTGGTCGCAAATTCGCAAAATGCAGTTTCTGCTGGGAATGTGTAAATCACAGATTTGAGCGTAATCTTGGATGATTTCTTTGTGGCGAAACTCTTCGTTTCTGCGGTTGGGTGAGTAGTCCATAATATCGATAAAAATCGGTAATGACCCTTCTACTCTTTCGCTGACTTCTGACCAGTTGAATGCGATCGATCCTAGTCGATCGAGCGTATCTTTGCAAACAACGGCGGGCGGCGAGAGAGATTGGAAGTGTTGGACTTGGAAAATTTGGATTTTTTCAATGTCGGCTAGGGTGCCCCAAAATACGGGAATTCCGGCGTTGAGGATTTCTTGGCCGTAGATTTCGAGTTCGCCAATGGGGCCAGTTTTGTAGAGTCTCCAGCCACGACTTTGGATTTGCATCCGAGTTGTATACAGGTCGGTTTTGAAGATTCTGCTAATATTTTGGATGGCTGCGGGCTTATCTTCCTGGCTGACTGCTTCGAGAATCAAAAGTGCTGGTTCAAGGTTGCTGGGGTCATTTTTGGCGGTTTCTATGGCTTGTTCGCGCCTGTTTTGTACTGCGGTTTCGATGCGTTGAATCCCTTGTCGGGCTTGGGAGATTATTTTGGGGTTGGTGATTTCGTGGAGTATTTGTTTGTAAGTAGTTTCGGCTTTTTCTGGGTTATTGGTGAGTTCGTAGTAGCGCGCCATGTAGTATTTCACCCAAGGATTTTCGGGTGATTCTTTTTGGAGTTGTTTGATGAGTTTGGCTGCTTGTTTGTAGTCTTTGGCTTCTAGGGCGGCGGCTATTTGGTGGATGTCTGTCATGGCGGTTGAGGGAATGAGGTTGTTTCTATATTGGCTGATGTTTGGTTGGTTCCGCCACTGGTTAACAACTTTCGTTCTTGTGTTAAGTTATGAGTATGATATGCCGGAAAGAAACAATGGTGGAACAAAAGGTAACTTACACGCTTGAAATCAACGGTAAGTTTATTATCATCGAAAATGTTCCTGCTAGAGTGTGTTTGGAAACAGGAGAGCGATTTTTTTCGCCTGAAATTGTGGAACAGTTACAAAAGATGATTTGGGAAGATAGAAAACCTATTAGGGTGATTGAAACGCCTGTTTTTGAGTTTGCTTAGCGGTTGGTTTAAATTTAGTTAAAGTCGATCGGAATTAACGCTTAATGTGTAAGTACCTTTGCTGGTGCGATCGCCCAAAAATCAGAACACTATGCTGCTAAGCTGTGGAGCATTTAAACCACTAACGAGGCCTGTAGGGTGCGTCACTCGTGAACACTTACTATACATGGGAAATATCTTAAAACTGACGCACCCTACAATCGTCTTTTAAATGCCGAACAGCTTATTATCTGAGAGTTTTAGGGCAAGTATCGCAGAGATTCCGAAACCCGGACAGCTTCTTGAGGGCTAATATCCTTACAATTAGATAACTCTGTAGGCGTAGTACCTAAGAGAAAACGAGAACCCGCACCAGTAAATCTGTAAAATGGGCCTTCCCCCATCCAACTTCCTATTAAAGTAGGGCCAGAAAGTCGATCGCCTTTACGATATTTTAACACTTCGCTTTTGCCCAATATTGAATTGTTGACTGGATAACTCCGTTCTAAGTTAGCCGATGGCATATCGCCAACACCGCCACCAGTGGATTCAATAGCAAAGCAAGAGTTATTCGAGCTCCGATAGATAATTGCGTACTCAGGGCAAAAACGGCGGACTCCTGAAGGACAAGGTTTAACTTCAACGCTAGCCACCTGAAATCCGGCGGGAACATAGCTAGGAATGGCAACTTTACTTCCCAGAGACTTAAGCTGATTTGTTTGTTTGTCAGATAGTTGAGTATTGGCTAGCAATTTCCCTTGATTTGGCCGCTGGGCCGTTGTTACAGATTGTATGCTGGCGGCTAGGATTGCTGTGATGATGGTGATGGTGATGGACGATCGCACTTTCATGAATTACGCTCCTGTTTTTTGAAGGCATTGTAAGCATCCATTTCTGGTAGTTCCCAATCAGGAGCAAATCTCCTCAGCCGAACCCGTAAATCTGCTGCTTGCTCCTGGTCAATACCGCGAGATCGCAAGTTTACTAGCCCTGATTTTGGCATAAAAGTAACAATAACTTGCGTTTCTTCCATGTCGGCAGGTGTTTCCAATAACTCAATTTTGCCATTTCGATATATACTCTCTACTGACTGTAACATTTTACTCCTCTGATAATTACCTATTTATATTTTAGGTGCGATCGCCAAACCCAGCAAGTCTCCGTACTTTTTTGGGGATATCAGCACTTCTCAAACGCCGCGCCAACTAACGATAAAGCCACTATCGGCGCAGTCACCGCCCTCAAGATTCTATTCCCCAAAGAAACAGGCTCAAAACCAAATTCGATCGCCCTTTTCACCTCACCATCCGTCCATCCACCCTCCGGCCCAATAGCTATGGCAATCGATAATTGTTCCCCGGAGGGCGGGCATGGGGGCACCGCCCCTACAAAGGTGATTTCTAATTCTTGCTCCCCCCTTAGCAAGGGGGGCTGGGGGGGTTCTAATTCCATCAAACAATCCCACAAATGCCGATTTTCGCCGCGCGCTACACAAATATATCGATATTTTTGAGTGCAATCTTTTACCGCCAAATCAAACGAAATTGGCTCGAAAATAGTCGGTACAAATTGCCTTTCCGACTGTTCCGCCGCCTCAGATGCAATCCGCCTCCATCGATCGACCTTTTGATCGCTCGGTTTCAGCAAAGTGCGATCGCTCGTAACCGGCAAAATACTGGCCACACCCAACTCTGTCGCCTGTCTCACAACCTCATCAAACCCGTTTCCTTTGGGCAAAGCTGCCATCAAAGTCACCTCTACGGCAAGTTCCTTGTTAACCGCGATTTCTTCTGTTATCGACGCAATTAAGCCTGTTTCCGAGGCTTCTAGGACTGCTAGCCACCAATGTCCTCGCCCGTCCATAGCAATAAATTTATCGCCTTGATCCAGTCGTAACACGCGATGTAAGTAATGTTGTTGTTCGGTGGTTAGGTTGATCGTGCGATCGCAAATTTGAGCAACATTAATTGCTAATCTTTGTAATTGGGGCATTAGGAATTGGGAATTGGGAATTGGGAATTGGGAATTGGGAATTGGGAATTGGGCATTGGGCATTAGAAATAACCAATAACCAATAACTAATAACAGTAAAGGCAAAGCATTTACAACCAGAATTATTTTACAAATTCAAGGTTTTTTCTGCAAATGCTTTGCCTTTATATTAATTTTGCGTGAGGTCTATTTAATGCGATCGAAAACTGAAAATTGAAAATTGGCCTATGCTTCCTCCTTAATTTTGTTCAAATAAGTGGAAATTGCCTCTGTAGCTAGCTGTGTGATTGGCTTGCCTTGACGGGCTGCTTCTTCTTTGAGCTCGTTGTAGATTTCATCACGGACGCTAATTCGGCGGCGGACTTTGCCAGGAGTGGCTGTCTCGTTTCCGTCATCGTTACTAGACGTAACTTCTAATTCATTTATCTCAGTTGTCATCGAGGCAGCAGATTGGTAATTGGTTACAAATTGACGGATAGATTCTAACCCGACGCGATCGCAAAAATCGCCAAAACTCTCAGTTAATTGCCGTTTTTGCTTGAAATAAACAAAAATTGGCTCTAAAAAAGCTTCAAAATTATTGACGTGCAGCTTTTCCTCAATTGGTTTTGCCAGCCGCGTTTGCGCTGGAGAACCGCCTAGCCAAATCTGGTAAGATTCTGGGGCACTCCCGACAAACCCCAATTCTGCCATATAAGGGCGGGCGCACCCATTGGGGCAACCCGTCATCCGCACTACAAAATTTTCGTCTTTTAAACCAACTTTCGTCAAAAGCACCCGAATTCGTTCTAGGATACTCGGAATCACGCGCTCTGACTCAGTAACCGCCAGCCCACAAGTCGGCATTGCCGGACAAGCCATAGCATAGCGGACTAAGGGATCGATCGCAGTTTCGCCCTGAATTCCACATCGCGCCAGAATACTTTGAATTTCTTGTTTGGCTTGTGGCGAAATATCATAAATCAGGATGTTTTGGTGCGGTGTCACCAACATCGGTAAGCTATGTTTCTGCACAATTTCCCGCAAAGCAGTTTTTAGCTGGAATGAACCTTCATCCTTAACGCGGCCGTTTTCTACAGAAATGCCCACAAACAGTTTACCGTCGCCCTGTTCGTGCCACCCTAAGAAATCGATATACTTCCATTCTGGCAACGGTTTAAATGCTTCTAGGGGCTTGCGAAAATATTCGGTTACTTTTTCTTGGAACCACTTTACGCCTTTGTCATTGATTAGGTACTTTAAGCGGGCGTGTCTTCTGTCTGTGCGATCGCCATAATCTCTCTGAGTTGCTACAATTGCCTTGACGAGATCATAAACATCATCCTTGGCAACATAGCAAATCTCATCCGCAACCCGCGCAAAAGTCTCTTCCTTGTTGTGAGTGCGGCCCAAACCACCGCCAGCAAACACATTAAAACCTTCCAATTCGCCAGCTTCGTTGGTAAATACCACCAAGCTCAAATCCTGAGAGTACAAATCAACCGAATTGTCTCCCGGTACTGTCACGGAACACTTGAACTTCCGGGGCATATAATGCTGGCCGTAAATCGGTTCTTGAGCGTCGTCAAATGTTGTACCATTGCCATTTGACACTCTTGCAGCTTTCACAGCCGGGTCTTCTTCAGCACTAATTGCCTTTTCCCCATCCAACCAAATTTCGTAATAACCCCCCGTCTGCGGTGTCAGCAAATCGGCAACATTATTGGCGTATTTCAGCGCATACTCGTATTCTGGGCGATTTTTGTACGGTGCTGGCGGTGCCATGACGTTGCGGTTCAAGTCGCCGCAAGCCCCCAAGGTTGACCCCATATTTTTAATAATTGAAGAAAACACTGCTTTAAGATTTTTCTTCAGTACCCCGTGCAGTTGGAATCCTTGCCGTGTCGTGACGCGGAGTGTGTGGTTGCCGTATTCTTCGGATAGCTGATCTAAGGCTAGGTATAATTGCGGGGGAACGAAACCGCCGGGATTGCGGGTACGCAGCATGAACTGATAGTCTTTTTCTTGCCCTTTAACTCGATTATCGCGGTTGTCTTGTTGATACGAGCCGTGAAATTTGAGAATCTGAATCCCGTCTTCTGTGAAGTGGGTGGTTTCTTGTAAAAGTTCAGTCGCAACGGGTTCTCGTAAATAGTTGCTGCGTTCTTTGAGGCCTTCTGATTTAGACGGCTTGCGCGTCGCCGGCGCTGAAGTGGCAGATGTAGTCATGGGAATGTACAGTGTCCGTTATAATTAGATAAGGATCGGTTTGATATTTCTTGACAATTTTACAGTTGACAAATTTTGGACTTGACAAATTTCCTCAGAAGTGCTCGATCGGCTCAGTTAACAAATAAGTTAATAACGGTAATCCGATAGGAATTCTGACGGTATTTAATTGTAACACGATCGCCCGGTCGCCTTGGGGCTCTAAATAAGACTGTATAGTTCGATCGGCTAATTCCAGGAAACTTTAGAAATACTTAATCTCAACATCTTAAACTATGTCACTGTATGACGAAGACACATTTGTAGTGTTAGAAACAAACCAACCAGAGCAGTTTTTGACCGTCGCGGAACTGTTAGAAAAGCTGAAAGCAGTTTTAGCTTCTGGACAGGAAGATTTACCACGGGATGTGCAAAAACTTTCTGGGGTGGAAGCTCAAGCTAAGTATTTAATTGATACTTATTGTGAATTAGATGTCGGCCCTGGAAAGTTTTTGCAGTGGTACGCAGTGCGTCTGGAAAAGTAATTTTGGGAATTGGGAATTGGGCATCGCGCATCGCGCATCGGGCATGGAGAATTGGTTATTAGAACCAACAAGTAACAAATAGCAAATAACAACAAACAAATAAAATAATAACCAACAACTAACTCATGCCCCATGCCCTATGCCCAATTCCCAATTAATAACCAACAACTAACTCATGCCCTATGCCCTATGCCCTATACCCCATTCCCAAAGATTATTCTTCCAACTGTTGAACCGATGAGACTTCAACTGCGGTAACATCGATCGTACCGGGCGGAGTCAAGCGAATAAATTGACCTTGTTCTACCTTCAGAGGTTCACCGCAGTTGGAACACTGACACTGAGTTTGATTTAAAGCCGTAAGTTCGTATTGACAGACGGGACACTTACCTTCAACTAAATTGCGTTTCAGCCACCACTGGAATGCGAAAACTGCAATTACAGGTGTTATCAGCAAAAAAAGCACTAAAATAAAAATCGATTTAACTATCCAACCCAAACCCAGTGATGCCAACAGCCATGCAATACCTAGCAGTACCAGCCAATTGCTAATAGCGGGTAGCTTAAAAGATATTTTTGGGGTGCCTTGGTTCACGATCGTCTCCTTGGGTGTCTTTGCTGGTAAGTATAGTGAGATCCTACTAAGAATTTCAGGTGAATGTGGGAGCTAACATTCCCATTGTACATCGCGAAACCACTATTTATGCCAGCACTCAATCTGGTGGAAGTATGTTTAAAATCCCTGCTACAGATTGACAAAGGGATTCAAAACTAAACACTGCGATGGTTTCTTCCCTCAAGAAGTTGCGATCGCACCTTCTGTCCTCTCCCTTCAACATTTCGATACAAGCAACCGCTACTGCGCCTTGATTTCGATGAGAAACTCTCCATCCCAGTTTACCATCTTGCAGCGGATCTGCCGATCCGTCCGCGTCTCCTGCAAGTACCGGTAATCCACAAGCAAGCGCTTCCAAATAAACTATCCCAAACCCTTCTTGAGAAGGCATCACATAAGCATCAGCAAGTCGGTAATGTGCTGCTAAATTTTCTGTTGGTACAAAACCCGCAAATATTACTCTTTCGACAACTCCCAAATTGAGGGCAAGTTGCGTTAACCTCGATCGGTCATCTCCTCTGCCAATCACTAAGTATTTCACATTCGGGAAAGTTTTGGCTATTTGCGGCAAAGCTTGAATTGTGACATCAACGCCTTTGTAAATATCAGTCGATCGCAATCTGGCGACAGTCATCAATATCTTAGCACCAGTCAGATTGTATTTTGCCAATAACTCCTCAGATTTTGGCCCGATCGCAAATATATCACCATCTACGACACAAGGCACTATCTGGAATTTGGCAGGATTTAATTGATTGTTGCAGCAAGTGCGATCGCGCGTACATCTGCTAATCGTCCAAATGCGATCGGCTTTGCTCAGGGCTATTTGATATTTGGGTGGAAGTGTTTCCCAAACTTCCTTGCCATAGGTTAAAATCGTGTAGGGAATTCCCAAAGGTTCGCACAAAGTTTGAATCAACGGTGCGAGGTTAATGTGACCGCAGAAAACTCGTTCAGGGCGTTTTTTGACTAAGTTAATCAGTATTTTAGCTGCAAAATTCAGACGACCAAACCAAACTGGATCAGTTTTGAGGTAATCAAATCTAAGATTTTTTGACTCGAAGGGATTTTGGCAGTCTGGGGAATCTCGCAATAGCAAAACTTCTGCTTGTGGCAGACAGTCTGTCTCTGCGGTAACAGATAGGTAAGCTTTCAGGATGTCTTGAACGTAGGATTGAATCCCACCTTCACTGGAAAATATTTCTAGGAAGCAGAATAGGTAATTTGGCGATCGCCTCTGGGATTTACGCATTGACAGTACAGAAAACTGTTGGTGTAGAGTTATTTAGGGAAAAAGGGCGATCGTACATTAATCAGAATTATTAGTTAGAAATTAGGAGACGGCAGTGCCGTGTCCCTACAATTAATCGGGTAGGGAAACGGCACTGCCGTCTCCTCATCATTCCGGTGCAGCCGGAATTGATATGATTTAGGATTTCTATATCTCCAAACTCTCTCTAACCAGAGATGAATTTTTCAGAACCGAGCAGATTGGGAGCAACACCTCTCAAAACAGCTAAAACTTCATCACTGCCAGCTATTCCAATTAATGTGCCGTTAGCACCAGGGGAAATAGATAGCTCTTCAAAGGTTAAGTCATTGATTAATTGAATGATATCTTGACCGTTGCCGAAATCAGAAATGGTATCAACTCCGAACCCCGCACCTAAAATAAATACATCGTTGCCCACGCCACCGATCAGATTATCGTCACCCAAGCCACCGTTGAGCGTGTCAAAGCCTTTGCCGCCGAGAAGGATATCATCGTCGTCGTCGCCATTGAGGATATCGTTGCCCCGCAAACCTGCGATCGCATCATCGCCGTTCAAACCGTTGATCGTATCGTTACCGGGAGTGCCTGTGAGGTTGTCGTCGATCGAAGTGCCGTTGATGACCTTTGGAGGGTTATTGATGCTGCCTGGAGTGATGCCGATATCAGCAACAAAGGCATCTGTGGCATTGTTCGTATCCCCCGGCACTAGGTTGGAGAGATCGGATTGAAAAGCTACAAACTTTCCGTCGGCTGAGATGGAGGGAGCACGGGATACCTCGCCCGGAGGCTTTGGTAAGTCACCAGAGACGCGGGTAGTGGTCTTGGTTAACAAGTCTCGCACGAAGATATCTGGTTGATTGTTCGTATCCTCCGGGACGAGGTTAGAGGCATCAGATTTAAACACCACAAACCTGCCGTCGGCTGAGATGGAAGAAATACCGGAGGAGGAGTTCCCCTGATTGCCTGCTGAGTTAACAGAGACGAGGGTAGTAGTCTTGGTTGACAAGTCCCGCACGAAAATATCTGGTTGATTGTTAGTATCCCCCGGCACGAGGTTGGAGCTAAAAGATCTAAACGCTACAAACCTGCCGTCGGCTGAGATGGAGGGTATGCCGGAGAAGTTTTTCCCCAGATTGCCTGCTAAGTCAACTGAGACATCGGTAGTGGTGTTGGTTGACAAGTCTCGGACGAAGATGTTCTGTTTATTGGAATCATCAAACCCCGGAAATATTTGGTCGGAGTCTGTAGACTCAAACGCCACAAACCTTCCGTCGGCTGAGATGGAGGGATTGCCGGAAAAAAAGCCCTTCCTCTGACTGCCTGTTGAGTCTACAGAGACGGGGGTAATGGTATTGGCTAGCAGGTCACGCACAAAGATATCTGATGTGTTATATTTCACGTTAGCAACACGAGAAGCAAACGCCACAAACCTCCCGTTGGATGAGATAGATGGACTTCCACTCTCGAATGTTTGTCCCTGATCTGCTGAATTAACAGAGACGCGGGTGGTGGTATTGGTTAACAAGTCCCGCACGAAGATGTTGTTACCAGGACCAGTGTTAGTATTCCCCGGCACGAGGTTGGAGGCAAAAGAGCTAAATGCCACAAACCTGCCGTCGGCTGAGATGGAGGAACTGCCTGAGAAGCTGTTCCCCTGATTGCCTGCTGAATTAACAGAGACGCGGGTGGTGGTATTGGTTAACAAGTTCCGCACGAAGATGTCTGGTGCATCGTTAGTATCCCCCGGCACGAGGTTGGAAGCAAAAGATATAAACGCTACAAACCTGCCGTCGGCTGAGATGGAGGGATCACCGCCAATGTCACCACGATTGTTGGGGTTAACGTTCCCCTCATTTCCTGCTGAGTCAACTGAGACACGAGTAATAGTCATAAGTTTTGATATTGCGATACTTTTTGATTTCGACACTATAACTGTCAACTCTCGATCTTTTAGATTGTTGCTATTTGCGCCGGAATTATTAGTAGCCGAAATTAGGAGACGGCACTGCCGTGTCCCTACAATTAATCACAGTAGGGACACGGCACTGCCGTCTCCTCTATTTCAGCCGTCTCCTCTATTTCAGAATTTACGCACAAAAAACCCGGCCATCGCTGGCTGGGGTAGAAAAATTATCAGGGTGCATCTACTAATGTTTGTACTATAGCACAACTTTATGGGGTGTCACCCATCATGGGTGATACCAAGTACATATTTTCAATCAGAATAAATTATGATTAAGTACGCAAATGATTGACAAAACTTCTATGTCTATTTTTTTGCCCCCAATCACTTAAAATTTGGAATTTAGAATAAATCTGTGCTAGACCTCAAATTAATCCGAGAAAACCCGCAAGCCGTACAGGAAAGCCTCAACCTTCGCGGAGGCCAGTATGAAATTCAGCCGATCGTACAACTAGACAAACAGCAGCGGGAGTTGGAAGGTAAGCGATCGCAACTACAAGCCCGCAGCAACGAAATTGCCAAACTCATCGGCCAAAAAAGGAAAGCGGGTTTAACCCTCGAATCTCCCGAAGTTCACCAATTGCAAGCAGAAGGCAACGCAGTCGGCACCGAATCCAACGAATTACAAGCACAAGAAAAAGAGTTAAAAGCTCAAATAGAAGCCCTATTATTGCCACTACCTAACTTGCCTAGCTCGTCAAGCCCGATCGGCAAAAATGAAAATGAAAACGTCGAAATACGGAAGTGGGGAGACGAATACATTCCCCAAAACTCCGGTATTTTACCCCACTGGGAAATCGGGGAAAAATTAGGGATACTCAACTTTGAACGCGCTGTAAAAATCTCTCAACCTCGCTTTGTTACATTGATTGGAGCAGGTGCGGCGCTGGAAAGAGCAATTATTCAATTCATGCTCGACAGGCACATAAAAGCAGGTTATGTAGAAGTAATTCCCCCACTTTTAGTCAACACCGAATCTCTCACAGCAACAGGTCAATTACCAAAATTTGCTGAAGAAAGCTTTAAGTGTGACCAAGATGATTTGTGGCTAATTCCTACTTCCGAAGTTCCGGTAGTCAACCTGTATCGAGATGAAATCTTGACAGCAGAACAGTTGCCAATTTATCACTGTTCCTTCACTCCTTGTTTTCGCCGCGAAGCTGGTAGTTACGGCAAAGATACCAGGGGATTAATTCGATTGCACCAATTTAACAAAGTCGAATTGGTGAAACTCGTGCATCCGAGTACCTCCGAGGCAGAGCACGAAAAATTAGTGCAAGATGCCGAAGGAGTTTTGCAGGCGCTGAAATTGCCTTATCGCGCGATCGCACTTTGTACTGGAGACTTAGGTTTCGCCGCAGCAAAAACCTACGATTTAGAGGTGTGGCTGCCATCTGCGGGCAAATACCGCGAGATTTCGAGTTGTTCCAATGTCGCCGATTTTCAAGCACGACGGGCAAATATTCGCTTCAAAGAAGCGGGTAAAAAAGGCACTCAATTCGTGCACGCGCTGAACGGTTCCGGTTTAGCTATCGGTCGCACAATGGCCGCAATTTTGGAGAATTATCAGCAGCCAGATGGTACTATAAAAGTGCCGGAAGTCTTACAACCATATTTGGGACGCGAAGTTTTATAGCTGGACGGCATTTTCCACAAGACAAATTTAGGAAATTAAAGCTGTCCTGGAAGGGGGAGGCTTTAAACCCATTTTTTTTGCTAAGGTAAAGATGTTTATCAAAGATCGCCCTTACAAACCTATGGTGCTATTTGGATTTGGCAAAAAGTCGAGCCTCCCCTCTGCCCAAGACGCATTGCCGGGAAGAGCACAGTCTATGTCGGTATCGGCAAATCACTTTGTGAATGGCAACCCGATCAAACCTCCTTTTCCAACTGGTATGGAAACTGCGGTGTTTGGCTTGGGCTGTTTTTGGGGAGCAGAACGGAAATTTTGGCAGGAAAAAGGAGTTTTTTCGACCGCAGTTGGCTATGCGGCGGGGCTCACTCCCAACCCTACTTACAACGAAGTTTGCAGTGGGATGACGGGACATAATGAAGTGGTTTTAGTTGTGTTCGATCCTAAAATCATTAGTTACGAAGCACTCCTCAAAGTTTTTTGGGAAAGCCATAATCCGACTCAAGGAATGCGTCAGGGCAATGATTCTGGTACTCAGTATCGATCGGGTATTTACACATATTCTGCTAGCCAAATGCAGCTAGCAGAAGCATCGCGAGATGCCTATCAGCAAGCTCTGACACCAGCCGGTTACGGCAAAATTACTACTGAAATTATTGAGGCTCCTGAGTTTTATTACGCAGAAATCTATCATCAGCAGTATCTTGCTAAAAACCCTAACGGCTATTGTGGTTTGGGCGGTACAAAAGTTTGTTTGCCTGCAATGTCTCAAGCTTAAAGCTTTTAAAATTGAGATTTTGCATTCATTTTTAGGAACAGGCAAGATGCCTATTCCACAATCTATAAAGTTTATTGTGGGGTGGGAATTTTGCCCGCCATAGCAAGGCAAATAGGGAACAGGCAAGATGCCTATTCCACAATTTATAAAATTTATTGTGGGATGGTATTTTGCCCGCCACAGCAAGGCAAATAGGCTAGTGAGAAACAGGTAAAAGATGCTGACGGCTGTTGTAATTATCAATCTACTAATATCTCTGTTTTGCTTTTACATAGCTGCGAAAGTGTGGAAAGTGCAGCGGATAATCGAACGTTTTGAAAGCAGAATTATCGCAATTAATCGCTGTACTAGCAATGTCTTGATCAAATCTCCAAATTTCCTTGCCAAAAGACAGCAAGCCGCACGCCAACTGCGACGGAATTATTTAGAACTGGAATTGCAACTACAACAGGTTCAGCAACTTTTGGGATTGTTGGGTTTAGGACGGAGGTTTTGGCGATCGCGCGATCGACCTTTAAGATAACTGGAAGTAGCTAAAATTGCCAAAACCCCCCTAAAATTGCTGTATGGAGAGAAGCTATAAAAATGTCAACTAAACGTTCAGGATTATTTATTGGTGGCTTGCTGGTGGGTTCTGCGATCGGGGCCGTGACTGGCTTGCTGATGGCACCCAGAACGGGCAAGGAAACGCGGCAGATATTGAAAAAATCGGCCGATGCTTTACCGGAATTAGCCGAAGATTTATCGACTAGCGTACAATTGCAAGCCGATCGACTATCTGAATCTGCAATCCGAAATTGGGATGAAACTTTGATTAGACTTAAAGACGCGATCGCCGCCGGTTTGGAAGCGACTCAGCGGGAACGCCAAACCCTGTCGGAAACTGAAGTTGAAGTGAGTTCTCCATCGCGCCCTCTTCTCCGCTAACTGACGCTAGCTGTCACTCATAAAAATTAATACGGGATGCGGGAAACGAGCGAGACTTTAGTCCTTCCTAGGGAAGCGACTCGTGCGGTTTTAACCGCCGTGGTACTTTTGCTATTCAGAATTTCATTAAAATTGAGGGTAAAATTAGACGGACAGCAGATTATGAAATCCCAAACCCCAAATCCGAGATTCAAGTGAGCGATCCCCTATTTTGGCTAGGAATGTCGATTTTGCTAGTAGCAGTTAGCTTAACTGCTGTTTTAGTGACTTTGATACCCGCAGTTCAAGCATTGACGCGGGCTGCGCGCAGCATGGAAAAACTAGCTGACACTCTTTGTCGCGAGTTTCCCCCCACTTTGGAGGCGATTCGGTTGACGGGGCTGGAAATTAGCGAGTTGACGGATGATGTCAGCGAAGGGGTGCAAACTGCGGGAGATGTTGTCAAACAAGTCGATCGCAGTTTTGATACCGCGAAAAAGCAAGCACAAAACGTGCAAGTTACAACTCGTAGTGTGATGACTGGGGTTAAGGCTGCTTGGAAAACTTTAACTCGAAAACCACCGATTTCTGGGGGAAGAAGTCGAGGGGGCGATCGATTATCGCCTAGTCAAAGAAGTGCGATTTCGCTTAGGGATTCGGCGCGACAAAGGAATAGCGAGGGTTCTCATCTGGATGGAGATTCTGAAGAGTTCGATCGAGTGCGATCGAATGATCCTTGAGAATCGATCAAGTGCGATCGCTTTTTACCAGAAAACTGGGCAAGAAGAATCCGCCTCGAAAGAGGGAAAGCATGGGGAGAAGACCACCTCTACTATTGAAGGGCAACCCGATATAGCAAGTGGACTTCTGTGAACCATGAATTAGAATCCCCGCGCCTGTTTGTCGGGGAGTATGTCAACTTGCTTGCTTCAATTTTTGAATTTCCTCAATACTCAATCCAGTTGTTTGACTAATTGTTGCCTCATCTAACACATCCAGAAGTCCTTTGGCAATTTCAATCGCTTTTTCGTTCGTAGCCTGTTTCACAGCCTGTGAAACAGCCTGTGAAACAGCCTGCTTAACCGCTTTAGTAATAGCATTCCGCTGGTCTTGTATATAAATTTCCTGATGTTCTAAATCTTCCAACTCTTCGCGGGTTAAACAGACGCGGTTAGCAACTCCAAAAGCTTTCTGAAGTGCTGGCACTTTTTCCATTTGTTCCGGTACAAGTTTTAAACTTTTGGCGTTTTTCAGAAAATAGATCCACTTATCGGTTAGCGTTTCTAATTCCTCTAATTTTTTGTCGAACTTAGGTAATTCCACGAACACTAACTCGATATCATAAATTAGATAGTCAACCAAAAAATCTTTTTCTTTGAGAATAAAATTGGAAATTACTTTGTCGAGATTGGGAAACATTTCAAAGTCAGTAATAGTCAAGGCAATTACCGGATTTAGTAGCGTATAATCTGCTCCCGTGTCGAGTTGAATCGAATAAGCTTTAGCAGCATTATACAAGATCCGCTTTTCAAAGCCTTCTACATTCAATACCTGCATTTCGATAATGACTGTTTGCTCGTTATTCAACTTAGCTCGGATATCTAAGTAAGTATCTTTAACTCCTCTAATCTTGGGGGGTTGATAGGGATTGAGGATTTCTAAGGATTCGACGGTGGAATTTCCTTGGTAGAGAATGGCGTTGAGAAAACTGATGAGGATATCTTTGTTTTGTTCATCACCGAAGATTTTTTTAAAGGCAAAATCTGTTTTGGGATTGATAAATTGCATTTTTTAAACCTCGATTGTGAAGCGATAGGTCTCGATTAGAATTATAACATTTATTTCGGACATTTGAGTTAATGAAGTAAGGACACGGCATTGCCGTCTCCCTACAATATTATTTTCGGTAGGGACACGGCAATGCCGTCTCCTCTATATCATTCCGCTGCAATCAGAATTGATATCAATCCATTTTAATTCGTTCCATACCCCGAAGCAACAATCATCGACCCAATACCCGAATCACTGAATATCTCTTGCAACAAAGCGTGTTCCAAGCGACCATCAATAATATGAGCAGCCTTCACACCCTGAGCTAAACTCCGCACACAACAATTAACCTTTGGAATCATCCCCCCAGAAACAATCCCAGACTCAATTAACTGTCGAGCCTCTTGAATATCTAACTTCACAATCAGACTCTCAGGCTTATGATAATCCTCCAAAATTCCAGCAGTATCAGTCATCAAAATCAACTTTTCCGCACCCAAAGCAGCCGCAATCTCTCCAGCCACCGTGTCAGCATTAATATTGTAAGATTGACCATTTTCATCTGCCGCCACACTCGACACCACCGGAATATATCCGCTACTCACCAGAGACTCCAAAATCTTGACTTTGACGCCACTCACTTCGCCAACAAATCCAATCCCTTCCCGGCCATCTGGACGAGCTTGAATTAAATTACCATCCTTACCACACAATCCCACCGCTTTACCGCCAGCTTGGTTAATTAACGAAACAATTTCCTTATTTACCTTCCCCACCAAAACCATCTCCACAACTTCCATCGTCGCGGCATCAGTCACTCTCAAACCATTTTTAAATTGCGGCTCAATGCCCAATTTTTCCAACCAAATATTAATTTCCGGCCCACCACCGTGAACTACAACCGGACGCATCCCCACACAGGATAGCAGTACAATGTCACGGATTACCTTTTCCTTGAGACGGCCATCTTTCATCGCTGCGCCGCCGTATTTGACGACAATAGTGCGGCCGGCAAACTGTTGAATGTAAGGTAATGCCTCCGAAAGCACCTGAACTCGATTGGTCTCTACGTTTCTGGGAAAATCGCTATGTTTGAGCATATAAGGACAA
This sequence comes from Tychonema litorale BBK16, assembly GCF_021648855.1. Classification (GTDB taxonomy): domain Bacteria; phylum Cyanobacteriota; class Cyanobacteriia; order Cyanobacteriales; family Microcoleaceae; genus Microcoleus. The sequence goes on from NZ_JAKJHX010000038.1 coordinate 37,713, forward strand.
ATGGCTAAAAACTTAAGTTTAAAGTTTAATGTCTATTCTCTTCAGCTCGATCGCCCTGAGCCATATTTTCAATAGGTTTTCTTAATAATCTAACTTTATTTTTTATATTATAACTTATACGTTTTTTGCTAAAGTAAAGAAATGTATTGCTACTCTTGATTTACTTAAGGTTTTATGTTAACTGCTGTCACACCGGACTCCGAACACCATCTGTTTAAGCTACCTTCACAGGCCCACACGTCTCCCCGGATGACGATATTTTGCGATTTAGACGGGCCGATCGTCGATGTGTCCGATCGCTACTATGCCACCTATCAACACGGCTTAGCAGACACTCAGGAAGTGTATCTTGAGCGAGGCATCAACCTCAACCTGCAAACACTCAGCAAACAGCAGTTTTGGCAAATGAAGCAAAACCGCGTACCGGATACTGAAATTGCCAAAAGTTCGGGCTTATCGGGAGAAGAAATTCATGTTTTTCTCGGATGCGTGAGTCGGATTGTCAATCAGCCGGACTTATTGCACTTAGATCGTATCCAGCCGGGAGTACAATGGGCGATCGCGCAGCTTCATTCCCGTGGCGTGAGACTGATCTTAGTCACTTTGCGACCGAAAGATCAAGCAGTTCAAATCTTACAGAATTACGGCTTAGCCAGACTGTTTACCTCTATTTGCGGAACTCAGATGCCCGATGCAGCCTATCACAATTATGCAGCCTTAAAAACCGAATTATTGGCTGAAGTTGCCGAAGAATTTGAGTCATCTCTGGGTTCTGCTTGGATGATTGGAGATACCGAAGCAGATATCCTCGCAGGACAAGCATTGGGAATACCAACAATTGCCGTTACCTGTGGAATTCGCAGTCACCATCAACTGCAACAATACCAGCCCAGTTTTATCCTCAGCGACTTGATGATTGCCGTTCATCACTTATTGGGTTCTAGGCCACAAGTGCGATCGTAGAATAATCCGTTACTTTTTGCTGGGGCAATTCCGGCGGCTTTGATGGCGCTAGCTGCTGATTTTGGGTTGGGTTTGATTGAACAACGGCTGTCGAAAAGTGAGATGAAAACTATCAATTAAGCAAATGTGCCAAGTTAGGTTAATGGAGATTTTGCACTCCTTAACTATCGACTACTTTGATTTAAGATTGTTTCAATTTGATTTTGCACTTGTTCGAGTTCTCGACGTTTGTCAGCCAGCCAAACTTTTTCAGCTTCGCATTCTGCTTGATTTTGGCGATCGCGCTTTTCCTGCTGTTCTAATAAATTCTCCCACAGTGCGATCGCTTTTGACATCGCACCGCTACTCGTCTCAACTCTTTCTTCAAATACTGCAAGAATTCTTTCGTGTATCTTATCAAAAATAGACTGTGAAGATTCCTCAAATTTCTCAAAGCCTAACTCACAAACTTTTTCCTTGATTTGACCTTTAACTGTATCGCCATCTAAAAAACCCCAGCCCAGACCTCCACCAGCAGCCGCAACTAAGGCACCCAAAATAACTGGAATAGTACCAACTCCAGTCAAAAAAAACAACGCAGCACCGACTGCTGCACCAATCCCTAAAGTACCGCCCACGAATCCGCCTACGTCTACGCCTATATCGCTAATTGATGCAGCAATTCCGATTCCAGTTATCCTAATTCCACCCCGATTACCTGATGTTGCAAAGTCCCTGAATTGAGTAAAAAGGCGGGTATTAAGTCGCTTATCAAAAAGTTCAAATTCTTCACAAATCGGTTCAAGATTATCATAAATTTGGTCATCCAAAACTCCCATTTTTTGTTTCACAATTTCAGAGAGTTTGTGATTAGTCCAGAAATTAATATCTTGTGTTAATTCTCGAACAAATTGATTAGCATAATCTTTAATTAGCTGATCTTGACTCAAAATGTGCGAATGTTTAGAAGTCCAGTTATCGCTTTTTGAAATAATTCGTTCTCTCAATTCTTTCAGCCATTCATTCCAAGATTCATGGCTTTCTTCTAAACATTCCTGCCTTATTTTTCTTGCTAAGACTCT
>NZ_JAKJHX010000039.1 GCF_021648855.1 Tychonema litorale BBK16
TACGACGGGTCACACAAGACAATACTGGCAAACGTACAGCAGGTGTGGATGGTATTAAATTACTAACCCCGAAGCAACGATTAGAGCTAGTAAGTCAACTTAAAGTAACTGGTAAATCTCAACCGACTCGTCGGGTAATGATACCAAAACCAGGAACTAATGAGTCAAGACCATTAGGAATACCCACAATGTACGACCGTGCCTTACAAGCAGTTGCGAAAGCAGCACTTGAACCAGAATGGGAGGCAATATTTGAGCCAAACTCATATGGTTTTAGACCAGGCAGGTCTTGTCACGATGCGATTGGAGCTATTTTTCTCAGTATCAGATACAAAGCCAAATACGTGCTAGACGCTGATATTGCCAAATGCTTTGACCGCATTAATCACAAAGCATTACTTGACAAAATCAATACCTATCCAGGACTCCGAAGACAAATTAAGTCCTGGCTTAAAAGCGGGGTATTAGACCAAGGTGAAATCTTCCCAACTAAAGAAGGTACGCCACAGGGAGGGGTCATTTCCCCACTACTGGCTAACATAGCCCTTCACGGAATGGAAGAACGGGTTAAGCAATACGCGGAAACGCTAACAAAAGGATACTCAGGAATCAATAAAAAAGATAAACGAGGTTCTTTAAGTTTAATCCGGTACGCCGATGATTTTGTGATTATTCACAAAGACATTGAAGTAATACTAGCCTGTCAGAAGATAATTGCAGAATGGTTAAGTGATTTTGGCTTAGAATTAAAACCAAGTAAAACAAAATTAACCCACACCCTTAATGAATACAACGGAAATGTTGGGTTTGAGTTTTTAGGATTTCATGTACAACAACATAAGGTAGGCAACTACCGAAGTGCTAAAAGTACAAACGGAACCTCACTCGGTTTTAAGACATTAATCACTCCGTCAAAGCCTAAAGTCAAAGCTCACTTGTCGAAAATTGAAGAAGTAATAGACACTCATAACCATTCCCCGCAATACGCCTTAATCAAAAGGCTAAATCCAATAATTAGGGGGTGGTCAAACTATTACTCAACAGTAGTAAGTAAGGAAACCTTCTCAAGGTTAGACGACCTTATTTACGATAAGTTAAGAGCATGGGCTAAAAGACGGGGAAAAGGTAGCATCAACAAAGACAAATACTGGCGAACAGTAGGCGACAGAAATTGGTGTTTCAGCACAGAAGAAGGTTTAGAGCTAACCAAACACCAAGCAACGCCCATAATAAGGCACGTCAAGGTAAAAGGCAGCTCAACACCTTACAACGGTGACTGGATTTACTGGAGCAAAAGACGTGGAGAATACCCAGAAACGCCGACAAGAGTGGCAACACTTTTGAAAGCACAAAAAGGTAAATGTACCCACTGTGGTCTGTACTTCACACCTACGGACACTGTAGAAGTTGACCATATCCAACCCCGCTCCCTAGGCGGTAAGGATGAGTATAAAAATCTCCAACTTCTGCATAAACACTGTCACGACACAAAAACGGAAAATGACGGTTCCCTAGATAGGAACCATTATAACAATCCGTTTTGAATTGTATCCTTAAAAAAGGATGAAGATATCAAGGAGCGGAATGAGGCGAAAGTTTCACGTTCCGTTCTGAATGAGAGGTAGGGGTAGAAATGCCCCTATCGACTCTAACAGTAATATCAATTCCGGTTACACCGGAATGATACAGAGGAGACGGCAGTGCCGTCTCCCTACCCGAAATAATTCCGTAGGGACACGACACTGTCGTGTCCTAATTTATAAAAAGTGATTAAGAGGCTCCGAAATTGATTTTTGTGACTCCGCCAGCGACAACATTAACTGTTTGTTGAATCTGACTACCATCAACTTTTAACTGATAGGTTCCAGGAGAAAGCTCGATCGCGCCAAACCATCCTTTACCATCCGCCCGCAGTTGACGAACCTTGCCCGAAGTACCGATCGCCTGTAATGTCAAATTCGCACCATCACAAGTTCGATCGCACTTTTGTAACATTCCGGCGATCGCACCCATAGTCGGCCGCGACTTCCAAGGCATATCAGGAATCCCCACAGGAGTAGTCCACACAGGCTGAGTTTGAACAGTTTTACCCGTCGCACCATCAACGTATTGACTAGGCTGCGATAGCGCGGTATAAAACCAATCATTACTCTGCAACAGGAATTTCCAAGGCTGACGGGGCAAATTACCGCTGCCGCCCGATCGCAATTCAATGTTGCTGTAAATATTAGTGCTAGCGTAGGAATAAAGCACCGTACCAGCAACGTGATTTCCTTTCGCAGAAGGCGCTTCAGCCCGACGAATCTGCCCTAAAGTGTCTTCGATGTAGTTGAGATAATTACCAGGCCCGATCGCAATTTGGCGGTTGTACTGATGGTCTTTAGCATACTCGATCCAATTGTCGTAACCGCGCTTCTGCTGTGGCTTATACTCCCGCTGGTAAGTCATCGGCATCGCCATATCGATAATTCCTTCTTCCAGCCAAGCCCGCCAATCCTGCAAAACTTCTCTGTAGGGTTGCGTTTTATACCAAGCTGCATCGTTGTTCGGGCCATCACCCCAGGCGATCGTTGCCGCCGTCACTTTGACTTTTGGCTTAATTGCGATCGCCTCTACATAAAGCTTCCGCACTAAATTTGTCACCTGATCGCGCCGCCACTGCATCCACGCGGGATCTGAGGGTGCGGGTTTGCCTGTACGCCGGGAGTGCTGGTTAAAACGTGCGATCGAAGTAGGATTGTAGCCCCAATTCGGCCCACCGTAGCGCACATAATCCAACTGTACGCCGTCCACATCGTAGCGCTTCAGCAAGTCCAAATACACGGAAACAGTATAATCTAAAGCGTCTGGATGCCCAGGATCGAGATAACCTTCCGCTTTCCCACCGTAAGTTAGCATCGCCCAATTGTCTTTTCCTGGGGCATTGGGCCCATGTTGTTGCCAAACGTGATTGGCGGGGAGTTTGCCGCCCGAAGTCACTGGTAACGTTACCATCCAAGCGTGTACTTCCATGCCTGCGCCGTGGGCTTTGTCAATCAAATCTTGGAGGGGATCGAAACCGGCCGGAACATTGGAATCGATAGTACGTGGTTCGATCGCACTGGTGTAAAAAGCATCACCTCGGCGGCGGACTTGGGCAACGATCGCGTTTGCATTGGCCAGTTTGGCATCTGCGATCAGTTTTGTCACTTCTTGGGGTGTTTTGAAACCGGGATTAAATGCGTCTACCCAGAAGGCGCGAAATTCGGCGGCTTGGGTTTGTGGGGGCGGATTTGCGTTAGCTTGACTCGGAAACCATTGTGATAACCAGCCTGGAGTCAGGAGGAAACTGATTGTTAAGCCGATCGAAAATAGACTTGACAAAAAGAATGTTTTGTATTTTCGCATCAGAATTGTGTGAGAGAGCGTTTAACTGTCCTTTACGGACTGTTGGTTTGAGCGTCCGCTTGACATTTTCGCACAATGGTATATTATTCGGGCAAATAAGTAAAATCGGTATTGCAAAATACGTGAGATGGAATAAAAGGCGATCGAGCCTCTTACTCCCTTCCCGATAAAGATTATCTACTTCTTCCTTCTTCTTCTTTCTTTCTTTCTTCGTGTCCTTCGCGTCTTCGCGGTTCAATAATACTAATCCAATTTGGACTAAAATAAACTGAAATAGCGATCGGCAACATCACCTAATTTTCATTGGTCAATTTGGCAAAAACTGCTTGAACTTCATCATCGCTGGCAAAGTCTCCAGCTTCTGCTTCGGCAACACCTTTATTGATTTCATCAAGCAGCCATTGATAGATTTCTAAGTAAGAAGCGATCGCTTCGTTCAAAACATAGGTTAAATCGCGATCCATAACAGTAGCAATCGCCCTGAGCGCTTCTTGTTTGTCGCTATCAATTGGAAAGGTCACATTCTCTTGGTTCATTGCTGCCTCTTGCTGTGATGGGAAGAGATTAGAATGCTACTATGATAGCCTATAGATGCCAATTATAGTAAAAATTAACTGTAATCGCGATCAACTTTCCCCCAACTAATCATAAATTTATCGATAAACAACTACTGAACACAATAAATTTTTTATATGATAACTCAATGGCAATCAATAACTACTCGTAATGTCATATACTTATCATGCCAGCGGTTGAGGTTTCCCGGAAAATTCCGATCGCACTCAGTAAATCAAATAACTAACTAGCCAAAATATCTTTCCTATGGAAAAAAAACATAACGCTGGATTGTGGGTATCAGTATTATACTTCGCTCAAGGTCTCCCTTACACCGTCGTTAATTTAATGTCGGTGATTTTTTTAAAAGGTATGGGTACCAGCAACGAGTTAATTGGATTGACAAGTCTGTTGTCTTTTCCCTGGGTTTTAAAAGGTTTGTGGGGCCCCGTAGTTGATATGTACTCCACTAAACGTAAGTGGATTTTAAACACCGAAATCATTTGCGCTTTTCTGTTTGCGGCCCTAGCTTTTGGTGTATTAATGCCCCAGGCTATCATTATATCTGTGGTGATCCTAACTGCGATCGCCTTTGCATCCGCAACTCACGACATCGCCATTGATGGATTCTATTTAAACACGCTGAATAAAGACCAACAAGCCTTGTTTGTGGGTGTTCGCAACACGGCTTATAGAGGTGCTGTGATTCTCGGTAGTGGCGTATTGGTTTTCTTCGCCGGTAAGCTAGCAGAAGAACATTTAGTCACCGGAACCGGAAGCGATACTAAAGTATATCAGGACATTTCCCTGTCATTTTTAGGTTCATCATTTAAGGTGTCAGCGCTTCAGTATGGATGGGCGACAGCATTTGGGATTTGTGCCATTATATTTGTACTGATTTATTTGTTTCAGCGCTGGTATCTGCCCTATCCTAAAAGTCACGATATCGAATTCGGCGCACCTAGAAAAACCATCAGCTTTATTGAGTCATTTACTACCTATTTTCAGCAAGAAAAGATTGGTTGGATTGTCGCTTATGTCTTAATCTTTCGATTGGGTGATGCCTTGACTTTTAAAATGGCTCCTCCATTTTTAATGGATAAAGTCGAGAAAGGAGGATTAGCAGTTTCTACCTCAGATATGGGCTTGTTATCGGGTACTTTAGGGGTAATGTTTCTGTTAGTTGGTGGGTTGTTAGGTGGCTATTTGATTGCCAAACAAGGACTGAAAAAATGGATGTGGCCAACGGCTATTCTGCAAAATTCGACTAATGTGCTGTATTGGCTGTTAGCGATAAATCAGCCGGGAATTGAATGGGCTTATGCGGTAAACTCGATCGAGCAATTTACCTACGGACTTGGCGTAGCAGCCTATACAGTGTTCCTGATGCGGACTGTTCGCCCAGAATATGAAGCCTCCCATTATGCGATTACAACTGCCTTCATGGCCGCAGGAGTGCTGATTCCTGGGGTTTTTAGCGGCTATTTACAGGCGGATCTCGGCTATCAAAATTATTTCTTGATGAGCGCACTGGCTGTGATTCCGGGTATGATGACAATCTTCTTTTTGCCACTAGAAGATGAACCAAAATTAGCATCAATGCCGAGGCCAGGATTGGACGATCCAGATTAATCAATTAGTAAATCAGGAGACGGCACTGCCGTCTCCTCCATTTCTATTATTCCAGTTAAACTGGAAGTCAATTAAATTGAAATGAAATCAGTAGCTGTGAGAGCGATTATTTGAATACCAGTTTGAATACCGGGAATAGTGGCAAGAACTTCACCACTGCTAGCGAGTTCGATCGCAATTGCAGTCGGAGTTGGATTAACTCTCAGTTGACTAAAGGTCAAACCTCTACTCAAACCGATTAAATCTTCACCTTTCTGAAACTGAGAAATTATGTCAGTACCAGCCCCTGTTCCTAATACAAAAACATCCCGTCCAGCACCACCAATTAATGAATCACTACCCAATCCACCAACTAGCGTATCATTACCTTCTCCCCCATTCAAACTATCATCTCCTTTGCCACCGAAAAGCAAATCATTATCAGTTCCACCACTAATAGTATCGTTATTTCGATTGCCGCTGAGAGTATCATTTCCACCATTACCAATGATCGTATCATCCCCTGCTAAACCAAAAGCTGTATTGTTCGCACCATCACCCAACAAATTATTAGGTTTTGATGGATCTAGAGCAGTTTGGATGGCAATAACATTTCCGAAAAATGAATATCCAGGACTTACTCTCACTTGCTCTGATGTGGCACGAGATTGTAATCCTGCTTTCAGTGGCAATGCGGAATCCAAGCCAGCTAATAGCTCTAAATAATCTGAATCTACGAAAGTAAAATCAGGACGATTCAACTGTTCTATAGGTATTTCTCTCTGAGTAAAACCGGGAGGTGGAGTTGTCAGAAAATCAGATGCCGTATGTTTTTGTAAGACAAGTGGCGGGCTGATAATTGGGTCAACAAATGTTTGAAAAAACACTCTTCCTGGCAGAAAAGCTTCTCCTCCCAGACTCACAAAGTCACCACTAACAATGTAGTGAGTTACATTCTTGCCCGCACCGACTTTTTGCTTAAATATATTGACTGTATCCTGATCGATTCCGGGAGAATTGAAGGTGACAATATCTCCGATCGCAGATGTGAACTCGGTAGCTGCTAGTTGCGTCAAAGCACCGCCTAAGCTATGTCCAAGAACGTCTGGTGGTAAGCGGTTGGGGTTTTTTGTGGTATCTTGACCGATTTGTGTCAGCCAGTTTCCTAGTGCTTGTTTGTTGGCTTCAAACTGGTTGAAACCGATACCTCGTTTGTCTGCATTGGCCAAATCGTCGATCGCACCATCAACGCCCCGAAATACTAGAACTGGCGGTTTGTCTGGGGTGGTGGAGATTAAACCGATCGCATGAAATCCCGTGGTTGGATCGTCGAATGTGCGATCGATTCGATAGCCGACAGCAGTCAAACCACCTTGAACTAGAACTTGTAATAGGGGGTTATCATCAATGTAAACTAATCGCTTGGCAATATTTTCGTAAACTGCGGGAGAGGATGGCATATTTTTCTGTTCCTGTATTTTCACTTGAGGTTACTATTAAACCTAATTAAATCATTTTACACTACCAAGCATTTATTTGCATTTTTAAAGTTGCACAAAATCTGGTCTAGAAATATTGCTTACAGATACACCCATAATAGTAGCAAGAATTTCGCCAGTAATCGGGATAGTAATTAAAGCTCCATCAGCACTTTGACTAATTCTAATCTGAGCAAAAGTTAGACCACGCGACAGTGCAATTAAATCTTGAGAGTCTTCAAAATCTACAATAGTATCTGCTCCACCGCCGGATTCTAATACAAAACGATCGCGTCCTTTACCACCAATTAAAATATCATTACCAAATTCCCCAGCAATCAAATCATCCCCATCACCGCCGTTTAAATCATCGTTATTTCTGCCGCCATATAAGAAGTCATCTCCACCACCACCAGTGATATTGTCGTTACCTCTATTACCTCTAAGAGTATCGTTACCACCATTGCCGATAATAGTGTCATCTCCGCCGCCACCGGTAGCTGCATTATTGCGATCGTCTCCTGATAAATAGTTGGGTTGTAGGGGAGCCAAACCAACTTGAATTTGTTTGATTAGTTCCACAAAAGAGAATTCTGGAGCTGTTCTCAAACTCTCAGCACTGGCTCTTGTCCTCATTGCTATTGATACCTCTGGAAGGGCATAATTCATGGCAGCTATAAATTCTTTAAAGTCCGAGTCATTGTTATAAGTAAACTCTGGACTATTCAAGTCTTCGACGGAGATTTGCCTTTGAAAAAAACCGACTGGTGGATTACTTAATAGTTTTTCTGAGCGATGTTTAGCTAAGACTGCTAGAGGGTCAATATTGGAATCTGTAAAAGTTTGAATAAATGCTTTTCCTGGCAAAAAGCCTTCTCCAAACAGGCTAACAAAATCTCCGCTAACGATGTAATGATTAGCTGTTTTATTAGGGGTTCTGCTGAGATTGCGTCTAAAAGTATTGACTGTGGTTTTCGAGACTCCGGGAGAATTGAAAGTAAATACATTACCAGTAATCAAATTAGACTCAGTAGCGACTATTTGTGCGATCGCACCGCCGACACTATGACCAATCACATCCGGTAGTAACAAATTCGGATTTTGACCAGAATTTGTACCAATTTCTTTCAGCCAATTGTTGATCGCATCTTTATTGTTTTCAAATTCAGGAAAACCAATGTTGCGCGAATCTGCAAATACACCATCATCACCGATAAAATCCGTGCCGCGAAATACCAGCACTGGCGGGTTCTGTGGATCTATCGCCCCGAAGCCGATCGCATAAAAACCAGTCTGCGGATCGTCAAAAACGCGATCGATATAATAGCCATTAGTATCCAGAAAACGCGAAACAAGATTTTGTGAATCTGGTCGCTCGTTCACATAAACAATAGACTTAGCTAAAGATTCATAAACCGCAGGGGATACACTCATAATATTATTTTTTGTGTTTGTTGCTATTGATGACCGCCCAGTCAAGGAGCTAATTGTGCCTTTGAGATAATTATAGCCGATCGCATTTATATGATATACTTAAAATTATCAACTCTAAGATTAAGATTGTTACAGTTATGAGTATCATTCGTCAATACATTGCTCCATTGATAGCTATATTAGTATTTTTTGCAGCCCTCGTAGCAGTCAGTGCTCGCATCTTTTTGCCCGCTGACATGGCCGCCCCAGCACCGATCGAGGAAGTGACTCCAGACAAACAAGCAGCCACCGTAAATCCGATTTTCTTGGGGCTAAATTACTCCCTCAAGCGCGCTGGCTAATCTGATGTCGGATTTGATACCAGGCTATTCGTTGCGATCGGGCTCTGGACTCGATCGCGCACAACTGGTAAAGTTTATGCACCGGACTTACGGAGAACTTTACCCTGATGGAGAATTGGGACATTTAGCTCAAACTGTTGAGCAGTATTTTTCCAACCAAACACCGCTTTGGTTGGTGGAGTACCACAAAAATAGGCAGGAAGAGGCAGAAATTTTACCTGTACTTCCATCTTCTTATTTGCATCCCAAATCCCAAGTTCACAATCCAAAATCTGTTGTCGGATGTTTATGGTTGGGAAATGCGATCGACCAAGGCACTGGACAACGCCACGCTCACATTTTTTTGCTCTATGTAGCACCGGAACATCGGCGTTTGGGTATCGGTAAATATTTAGTTATTCATGCCGAAAATTGGGCAAAAAAAAGAGGCGATATACAAATTGGTTTGCAAGTATTTCTGAGTAATCAACCAGCCTTGAATCTCTATCAAAAATTAGGATATCAAAGTCATTCCATATCGATGATAAAATATCTATAATCAGTTATTAGCTATAGGCTAGTCACAAATAACAACTCACAAATAAGAACAGTTAACAGTTAACAGTTAACCGTCAACAGTCAACTAACAGCAAACTGAGTTGCTCAGGAGCATCCTCAGTGCGGTAAAGTTTTTTTATGCACAATAACGACAACCCGATCGCCATTAATACTGACCCAGAACTGGAAAGCCCCTTGGATCAATTCGATGAATCCGAACCCCCGCTACCAGATCCAGACCAAATGTTACCTTTACTTGAATCGCCCGAAGCTCAGCATCGGATGATGGCTGCGCGGACTTTTTGCGAACTACAAGACGATCGAGCAATTCCCCATTTAATCATTTTATTAACAGACGGCTGTCCCTTAGTCCGTGTCAGCGCAGCCTATGCCTTGGGGCGAAATCCGAGTCCCGATGCCGTGGAACCCCTGATTGAGCAACTAAACCGTGATTGGAACGGTTACGTTCGCAAAGGAGTAGTTTGGGCCCTGGGAAATTGCCAGGATCATCGCGCTTTAGTACCCTTAATAGATGCTCTGAAAAGAGATATTTCGGCGGTACGTTTGTGGGCCGCCAGTTCCCTCGGTCAGATGGCAAAAGTTGGTTATTATGTCGTAATTGCTGCGATTCCGCCATTGATTCAAGCACTCCGCCGAGATGCTGTGTCTGCTGTGCGAAGTAACTCCGCTTGGGCGATCGGGCAACTAGCCCGCGAATTGCCGAATAATGTAGTGTATGCTGGCGCGATCGATGCTCTCATTGAAGCTTTAGAAGAAGACCAAGATATGGGCGTAAGAGAAGATGCTAAATCCTCCTTGTTACGAGTAGGCGATCCGCGCGGTTTACAGACAATTGAAGACTTAGAAATGGAAGGACTTTTGTGATATAATTATTATCATTAAACACCATTACTAATTCCTATTATGGAGTTCATCAACCCTAAGATAGAATTTGGATTCAAAAAAATCTTTGCTTCTCCCCAGAGCAAAGAAGTTTTGATGAGCTTCCTCAATGCTATGCTCTACAACGGAGAGCCAACAATACTACAAACAGGTTTCATTGTGGGTAAGAAACAGCTAATCTAATAAATCAGGTTCCCGACGCACTATCATGTCATAAAGTGGTTGAAAGCTAAACCATCCCATGCGGTGTGACCCTACTTGCTGCTGTGTCAAACGCGCGCAATCCGGTTTAATGAGAATCGGTTTTCCCGCTGCTTGCGCCATTAATTGTGCTTGACAAGAACGTTCCATTGCAATAAACCACCAAGCCGCTTCATCTACTGTTTCACCGACTGTTAAAAGTCCGTGATTTTGGAGGATAATCGCTTTTTTGTCACCTAAATTATTGGCAATGCGTTTAGCTTCTTCTATCTCCAAAACTACTCCGGTATAATCATCAAATAAAGCATGATCTTCATAAAAAGAACAAGCATCTTGTGTTAGCGGGTCTAGCAGACGACCCAAACTCGACCAACTTTTACCGTAGGGTGAATGGGCGTGGGCTGCTGCTACTACGTCGGGACGGGCGCTGTGCACTTGGGAATGAATAGCAAAAGCTGCTTCGTTGACAGGTTTGTTTCCTTCAACAACTTCGCCTTTGTGGTTGACTAAAATTAAGTCGCTGACTCGAATTAAACTGAAGTGTATTCCAAAAGAATTGACCCAGAAATGATCGAGGTATTCGGGATCTCGGACTGTAATATGTCCGGCGATACCCTCGCTGAAACCAAACTTGCCGAATAATCTTAAAGCGGCTGCTAGACGTTGTTTGCGGTGGCGACGTTCTTCTTCTATTGAGTTGAATGTCGGTGGTTTGATAATGACTTTGGGAACTTTCATCGTAATCATAATGGGTAATTAGTAAGGTGATTTACAAAGGTCAAATTATGCTTCTTCCTTCTTCCTTCATAATATCATTTACCGATCGCAATCCCAGCCAGCCACGCCGTAGTCCAAGCACTTTGGAAGTTGAAACCACCAGTCACACCGTCGATATCCAAAATTTCGCCAGCAAAATAAAGTCCCCGACAGCACCGACTTTCCATTGTTTTGAAATCCACCTCTTTTAAATTAACACCTCCACAGGTGACAAATTCTTCTTTAAAAGCACCTTTTCCAGAAATTTGATATTCACCTTGGACAAGTTCTTGCAGCAGTTTATCGAGAGTTTTATTAGGGATATCAGCCCAGCGTTTTGGTTCATCAATACCGATCGCACTTGTCAAACGTTCCCACAGACGACGCGGAATCGGAAACGGACAACTAGAGACCACCAATCGCTGCGATAACTGCGACTTCACCCCTAGCAATTGCTGGCGCAAAACCTCTGGATTGTACTGGGGAAGCCAATTTATTAACACAGATGCTCGATAATTGCGATCGTGCAAAAATCTCGCACCCCAAGCCGAAAGTTTGAGTACAGCCGGCCCACTCAAACCCCAGTGAGTAATTAATAAAGGCCCGCTTTGTTCTAATTTTGCACCCGGTAATTTTACCTTAGCATTCGCAACAGAAACTCCGGCTAAATCTTTAATTCTACTATCAGCAATGTTAAAAGTAAATAGAGAAGGAACTGGCTGTTCGATAGTATGACCTAAATCTTTTGCCCACTTGAAACCAGAGGGATTACTACCAGTAGCTAAAATTAGCCGATCGCACTTTAATTCCTGCCCCGATTTCAACTCAATTTCAAACCCTGATTTATTTGTAATCGCTGCATCTGCGTACTCATTCTCCAATGGACATTGCTTTACTGAAACTACCGCATCACCCGTGCGAATTTTCACGCCAGCATCCTCAGCGGCCCGAATTAAACAATTAACAATTGTCTCAGAATCATCGGTCACTGGGAACATTCGCCCATCTGGTTCAGTCTTCAATGTAACAGAATGACTAGCAAACCATTCCACAGTATCGCGGGGTTGAAATCTAGTAAATGCACCACGTAGAGCTTTCCCTCCTCTGGGGTAATTCTGCACTAAAATAGCTGGGTCAAAACAAGCATGAGTTGCATTACAGCGCCCGCCGCCAGAGATGCGAACTTTTGCCAAAAGCTGTCGGCCAGCTTCCAACAAAATAACGCGGGCTTGTGGGTAGGTTTTGGCACAGGTGATTGCACTGAAAAACCCCGCAGCACCGCCACCTATGACTATAATTTGAAGAATGCGATCGGACAATTTTTTTCTCGCTGATTTTGGTTCAACATAGATTATATAGCCTTATCAAGATTAATCAATGCAGCTAGCACCTCTATTTCCAATCATCCACACAATTTTGAAATCGGCATTTCCGAGATGTTTGTGGACGGGAAATGTCAACAGTCGAGAAATTGCCCTGACTTTTGACGATGGCCCACATAATCTCCATACCCCTCAACTACTAAAAGTTTTAGATGAGTATCAAATACCAGCTAGCTTCTTCTTGCTTGGTTGTTGTGTGGACAAATATCCAGAAATCACTCAAGAAATTTGCGATCGCAAACACTGGATCGGCCTCCACGGGTATCAGCATAAATCTTTTCCTGGAATGAAATCCCAGGAATTTAAACAAAGTTTAGAAGACACCCAAAAAGCAATTTCCAAAGCTACCAATTTAGACCCAAAATTAATCCGAGATGTGCGGCCACCCAACGGCATTTTTACACCTAAAACACTCCAATTATTAAAACAGTGGGAATATCGCCCTGTGATGTGGAGTGTTGTCCCAGAAGATTGGGTGCGGCCGGGAGTTTCGACAGTTGTTAGTCGCGTGGCTAATCAAACTGTAAATGGTTCAATCATTGTACTCCATGACGGTGCTTGCGGTGGCGAAGATGTGGCGGCTTCTGTTGCAAAAATTATTCCCTTGCTTCTGGATAAAGGTTACAATTTTGTGAGCATAGACCAACTTTGGCAAAAGGCAAACAATTAACTCGTTTCGGAATAAATTCATGAAAAAACCATTGTTTATTGCATCTATTAGTCTTCTGAGTGCAGGATGGGCGATCGAGCTTTCCCCCGGTGCTGTTATTGCCAAGACTCCAATGGTGGCACAGCAGCAGCCAACCAGTGATATATCTCTACCATCTCGCAACTCAGAACCATCTCAAGTTCAACTGGTAAATCCGGGAGTCGAACCCAGACAGCAAATGCGTTTGAAACCCAGCCTCAATGTCAAGCAAACAGCGATGATGACCGTGAAACTGGCAGTAAAAATGTCGGCAGATGGGCAATCTCTGCCAGAAGTTGTAATTCCTAGTTCCGTGCTGACTATCCAAGCAGAAGCTACTAAGATCGATCCCAATGGTGATATTCACTATCAGTTTTCTTACATCAACGCAGATCTGCTCAGCAATACTGGAAATTCTACAGAATCAGCGATCGAAACTATGCGTTCCGCCGTCAAAAAACTCGTCGGATTGAAGGGATCTTTCGTGATTGATAGTCGTGGCTTGATGAAAGGAGGTGAATTTATTGTACCAGCAGATGCTGACAATCGCTTGAAGCAAATAATTCAACAAATGTCTCAATCTCTAGAGCAATTTTTTGCACCACTACCCGCAGAAGCAGTTGGTAAAGGAGCCAAGTGGCGTCGTTCTTTTCCGCTCAATTATAACGGAATTAGTGTCAATAATATTGCCACCTATGAACTAATTAGTTTTCGAGAGGGAGTTGCTGTTCTGAATGTAGCCCTAGAACAACAAGCAAAACCACAAAATATCAACTCGCCACAATTTCCAGCCGATGCTACCTTACAATTAAAATCCTTGGCTGCTCAAGGTCGGGGAGAATCCACAATGCAGTTGGATAAATTGATGCCTATTCGCTCCGCTCTTTCAATGAATTCCAATACCGAAATCAGTATTAAAGTTGTTGGTCGTCCTCAAGAATCGACAGTAAAAAGTGAATTCGCGATGGAGATGACTTTAGATTCTAAGTAATCGATTCGCGAAACACCAGACGGTAATGGATTATTGGATGCACTTTCGGTTTTTTAGCAGCCCGCTGTGCCTGTGGGTTTCGCTCTGATGTTATGTTTTGATATATTTCCAAGTATCAGGAGTTTGTTGTATGATTCGATCGCACAAAAGTCAAGCTCTCATCGCTTTTGTAGTAGCTGTGGGAATAATTATCGGAAATTTGGCCTTCCCATGGCTAAATGTAGAACCGGCATTTGCTCAAGCTAAATTTAAGGATGTTAAAGACCATTGGGCCCAAGCTTGCATCGAAGAGTTGGCGGAGAAAAAAATCATCACCGGCTACTATGAAGACGGCAGTTTTCGACCGAATCGCCCAGTCAGTCGTGCTGAGTTTGCGGCGATGCTTCGCAAGGCTTTTCCAGATGCAAAAAACGTCCGCAATCCGATTAATTTTGTGGATATTCCTACGAGTTATTGGGGTTTCAAAGCGATTCGAGAAGCTTATCAAACAGGTTTTCTGTCCGGCTACAGTGGCAGTATTTTTAACCCAACTTTAAATATACCCCGCTGGCAAGTTTTGGTAGCTTTAAGCAGCGGATTGAAATATACACCCGCCGGCCCAGCCCTTGAAATTTTGGATGCGACTTTTGACGATGCGCGGGAAATTCCCGAACTGGCCAGAAATGCGATCGCCGCCGCCGCAGAAAAACAACTCGTTGTCAACTATCCCGCAGTCAAACAACTCGAACCTACACGTAATGCGACTCGCGCCGAAGTAGCAACTTTCCTGTGTCAAGCAATTGCTAAACCGGGACAGATATCTCTAGTTCCTTCCCAATATATCGCGCAAGTTACGCCGGATATCGGACCACCGAGAACCACAGAAACTTCGGAATCCGAGAAAGTTCGGGCAGAGATTTCCTTTGTGAAGGAAGAGGAAAACGGCAAAAATATTCGGATTAAAATCATCCGCGATGGTCAAGTTTTATTACAAGAACCCGTGCTAATTCCGACTCGTTCTCTAGTAGATAACCCGGACAAAAAAGCCAACGATGAAATATCGGAAGGGCGCTTGTTATCGCTGCGAGTCCGCGATTTGGACGGCGACAAAGAACCGGAAGTGCTCGCAGATTTAGTGTCAATCAAAAGCGGCGTTCGTTGCTGTAACTATTCGTTTATCTATCGATACGAACCTGCAACTAAGAAATACACTCATATTAAGCATTTCTGGGGCAATGTGAGCTACGAAATCGTCGATTATGGCAAAAATGACATCCCGGAATTCAAGAGCTTAGACGGGCGATTTGCCGAGGCTTTTACGAATTATGCTGATTCCCGGTTGCCGCTGCAAATTTGGCAGTACCGTCAAGGAAAAATGCTGGATGTTACTAAGCAGTATCCGGTTCAAGTATACACTAATTCTTGTGAACTTTGGCTAGAATCTAACAAGCGTTTGAGTGAAGATGGGGAGGCAAAAGGGGTGCTTGCGGCTTATATTGCGAACCAGTATGTATTGGGGCAAGAGGTGGAAAGTTGGCAGTTACTGGAAAGGGTTTACCAAGCAGCAGATCGCACTCAATTTTTTAGGAAGTTGCGTGAGTTTTTGGTAAGTACGGGTTATGCTAGTAAGTAGATTTAGAGGTTTTTAACCGCAGATCAAAACGTATAGATTTCGATCTGTCGTTGGGTGAGGGCGGGTTTACTAGATTGTCCGTTTTAGGCAATTATTGTTGGTGAACCCCTACAAAATTCAAATATAAATCACTTAAAATGTTATATCCACCTGCACCTTGGAATCTGCAAGGCTACGCGATCGCAACTTTACAATTGGTAGATGTTGCACTCGTGCGCCCCCTGATTCCTTCGGAGTTAGAAATCATCTCTTTGTTCCCCGGTAAAACCCTGGGCGGGATTTATATCTCCTCCTACGGGTTAGGATCGGTAATGGAATATAACGAATTAATTGTGGTTAGTGCGATCGCCAATTATGCCGGCAAATGGGGTGCTTGGATTTCTCACATTTACGTTGACAATCCTAACTCGGTAGCAGGCGGGCGCGAGATTTGGGGACTGCCTAAAGAAATAGCTCAATTTAGTTGGGAAGGAAGCGATTCGATCAAAGCATCATCACTGGGCTACCGTGTCACTGTGCGTCAAGAAAACTGTCAACTGTGCAGTCTCAGTTACAGTCAACAAACTTGGGCGCTACCGCTGTCTTTGAGCGGAAATGTTTTTAGTGCTAACAGCAGTAATTTACTATATTTTAAAGGAGAATTTCAATCTCGTACTAGCTTGATTCGAGGGGAATTAGAAATACCTCAACAGAGTCCTTTTGCCAGTTTAAACTTAGGTCAGACTTGGCTAACTGTGGCTTGCGAAGATCTGCGTTTAATCGCAAATTCGCCCGAAATTGTCGGTAACAGAAGCGTTGAGTTCAGCTATTAAGATTGCAGGTTTATAGGTACTATCAATATCCCCGTAAGGACACGGCAGTGCCCATAGGTGTCAATTTAAGCCTGAAATCCTTGATCTCTCTAGTTTTTACTTAAGTCTAGATCCCCCTAAATCCCCCGAATCGTTGCGGGGACTTTGAAAAGACTCCTGTCCCCCCCTTGGGAAGAGGGGCTAGGGGGGATCTAGACTTAATAGTCAAACAACAGTCTCTGACTAGGTTTGACCTTAAGTTGACACCAATGGGCAGTGCCGTGTCCCTACAGAAGCTCGTACCTACATACTACCAAAAGTGCTGCTACCGGATTGCGGGCAATAAATTTGCTGAGTAATTCCTAATCTTTTTAAATGCCAACGCCGGCAGCTTCTGCACCCATTTCTAAAATAGTGCCGCGCAGAAAATCAATTTGCTGCTGAAAGTCCATGCCTTGAATCTTGCCTAATAAGGCTTTTCCTGCTTCGGGCAACTGATAGTCGGGAGGTACGGGAATAATAGTTCCTTCGTCCATTCCTACTGCTAGAAAATACCAAAAAGCCAGCTTGGTTTCTGGACTCATCGAGCCGTACATCCGGCTAATTTCTGTATTGGCTTTTGAGGCAATATCACGCATAACTTGCAGTTGTTCGACCTGGGGCAAAGCCTTAACTTGCTCGAACAAACCCTGAGCGATTTCGGAACCAGAAGCACCGGGAGCAGCAGGGGTGATCGACTTGCCCATTTCTGTGTAAACAAACCACAACAAACCTAATTGGTCGTCTATACTCAAGGTCTTGATGTCTGCTTTTCCTTGGTCGTAAGCACCGGCAGTGGTAAATGTCATTCGAGCCTCCAAAATAATATAAATTGCTCAGTTTTCTGATTTATTGGGAAAACTGTTTTTACTACTTAATGAAAGTTAGCAAATAAATACTTACGCTTGAATCTTGCTTAAGACAGAGATGATCCCCGACGTAAATTCATGGAGTAACCTTGCCTAAAATTGGAAGATTTGTAACCAAAGGATGAGCCAAATTTTCCAATATTGTGATTTACGAATGCTACCAGATTTGATATCAGTCAAAAAAAATAGGCTAGCTTTTGGCCAGCCTATCGTCAGGAGAACTACACATGAAACTCTTTGAAACTTTAGCTAAACAAACCCGAAATTCCGCCGACTGCGATCGCACCTGCTAGGGCCGAAACAGCTACAGAAGTCAGAGCCGTACCGAACAACCACCAAGCCGCAGTTGCAGCAGCTTCTCGCGCTTCTTCTGCTTGCTTTTTGGCGTTGTGCTTGATTTGTTTGATGCGTTTTTTGGCTGATTCTTGCAGGCGTTCCGATCGCAAGATAACGCTATCCCGCGCTCCTTCCATTTGGTCAACAATGCGGTGAGCGTCTGTCTCGGAAATGTCCGAACGAGAGCTGAGAATTGCGACTAAAGTACCGCGATCGAACTCACCCAAACGTTCCTTAAGCGCATCAAATCCCGCTTCTGGGTCGTCAAACACTTTGCGGAAATCGCGTTTGATGCCTTCATAATTGAGTTCAGGGCGATCGAGAGAATTCAGGTAATCGCGAATTCGACCGAAAATACCGTCTAGTGCCGACTGAAACTTCTCTTGAACCATTTGAACTTGTTCGACAACTTGGTTGCGGACAGATTCAATTTGGTCGGCAATTTTGTTAGCTTCCTCTTCGGAAATGTCTTCCCGCTGTGACAGCAATGCTACTAAAGTCGATCGATCGAAGTGCTTCACGCGATCGCCCAAACTTTGCATCCCAGCCCCCGGTTCGTTAAACAACAACTGCAAATCGCGTTTGATACCTTCGGGATTGAGTTCTTCCTTATTGGTATTCTGCAAGTAATTTTCCAAGCTTCCTTGGAAATCGCGGACAGTTTTCTGAGCGCGAGAAGCCAAGCGGCGCGGCGATTTGACGATGGTGCGGAGTGAATCTTGGACGCGATCGATCGTTTTATTTATCTGTTCTTCGCTCAAATCTTCCCGCTGCGAAAGCAACTTCACTAAGGTTTCGCGATCGACCTGAGAAAGCCTTTCCCTGAGCGCCAAAGCACCCTCTTTGGGATTTTCAAACAATTTGGTCAAATCCTGGTTGATACCTTCAGGATCGAGTTCTTCCAGGTTTGTATTCCGCAGGTACTCGCCAATCTTAGTTGTAACTTCTTCGTACTGCTCCTTAGCTTTATCTGCAACTATTTGAGGCGCGTGGATAATGTTATCGCGCACCGATTCTATCTTGTCGATCGCCTGATTTACCTGTTCCTCGCTGAGGTCTTGGCGCTGTGACAGCAATTGCACCAGCGTATCGCGATCGAATTGAGATAAGCGTTCACCCAGCGCTTTCAAGCCTGCTTGCGGGTCTTCAAACAAAGTTTTGAACTCGCGCTCGATACCTTCAGGATTGAGTTCTTCCTTGTTAGTATTGCGGAGATATTCTTCTACCTTTTGCCGCACTTCTTGCGCTTTCGATTTCGCTTGCTCTTGCAATTCCTGAGCTTTAGAAATCACTCGATCGCGCGAACTTTCAAGTCTGCCGATTAATTGATCGGCTTCTTCGGGGCTGAAATCTTCCCGCTGGCCGAGCAACTGTACCAAAGTATCGCGATCGAAGTGTGACAGGCGATCGCGCAAAGCCTCAAAACCAGCATCCCGGTCTTCCAACAGCGCTTGAAAATCCTTTTCGATACCTTCAGGATTCAATTCATCCTTGCCAGTCGATCGTAAATAATTCTCAATCCGACTCCGCAAATCTTGAGACTGTTCTTGACCCGCAGCAGTTTGCAGAGTTTCCAAAACTTCCATACGGATACTTTCAAGCTGTGCTGTAATTTCCGCAGCCTGTTCTGGATCGAACCCCTCGCGGCGGTTGAGCACCCCTACAAAATACTCTGGATTTAACATCTCTAATTGGCGCAAAACAGCCCCAGGAGAAGCATCAGGATCGTAGAGTACATCTCTGAATTCCTGTTTGATTGTCTCTCTGTTTAAGTGCCAAGGCTGAGCATTCAGCAAATAATTTTCTACATCAGCCTTAACTGTATTAAAAGGCAATGCAGGCAATTTTTCAGCTACCTTAGACCCCAGAGATTTAGCTTGTTCGGTTCCTTTTGCGGTCAATTCCTTTAACTTACCGGAAATTTTTTCCACATCTAAATCAGACAAATCCGTCCGCGACAGCACAGTTCCGACTAGAGCTTCAACACCCAACTGCATCGCTCGGTTCATCACCCCACCGCTGCGTTCAGATTTGTCTGATTTAGTCTCAATAATTTGAGACAACTTGGCGTTTAGTTCGTCAGACTTTAGCAAATCGGGTGCAGCAAATTTCAGAAAATCAACCAACTCTAACTTCGGGTCTTTTTGTTGTTGCTGCTGACCGAATGCTTGCTTCCAAACGCCTTCAAGTTGGTCAGCCACTTGATTTACTTCATCTTTAGAGAAGTCAGTGCGACTGCTAACTAAATCCACAAAAGTCTGGCGGTTAACATTCTTCAGAACATCGCTTCCCGCCAAAGACTTGATATCGGCATCGCCTAGCAACTTTTCAAATTGACTGCGAATATCTTTGACATCCAGCTTCGGTAACTGCAAAGAACCGACATAATCTTGTACCGTTTCGCGAATGCTATCCGGGTCTATAGCCGAACTCAATTCGCGGCGGACAGCAGCCACAGATGCCTCTACAGTATTCACCATTTGGTCGCTTGCCATCTTCCCGCTCATGGCTGCACCGGCAGTACCCATCACGCCTTGAACGCCGGAAAAAGCAGTTTTTATCAAGGAACCAATCAACGAACCGACGGCGCTAGAACCCAGCCATACCAGCGTTAAAAAGTACGCTGCCCAGATCACAACACCAATAATTGCTGCTCCATCTACGCTAGCGATTGAAGTCAATTTGACTGCGAGAAAACAAGCCAAAAATAAGGCAATGTTGACTGTTACTAAAATCCAACCGCCTACTAGACCTTCAGTTTTGCGAATTTTAGTGCCTAAACTTTCGGATTCATCATCATCGTCATCAGGTAAAGCCTCATCCCAATTAGAGATTTTGGCTGCGATCGAGAAATTTGTCAACAGAAATTGGAAGCCGAAAGCCATAATGACTCCGGCGATTAATGATACAAAAAACTGTGGGCTTAAAAACATCAGCCCTCCGATATCGGGATGGTCGTATTGTAAGTTTTCCAACATAATCTGCCTCCTAAATTTTTTAGCCAAATTAGGCACAGTGAAACCTATCCCCAGATTTGTGCAAGGAAACTTTGCAATCTTTTAGATAGTTTTTTGCCTGTTTCAAAAGTTGTGACTTCCGAGTTACTCGCTACTGAGCGGAAGTCTGCCATTTTGGCAAATGTATCAGTAGGGATGCTTCCAAACTCCGCACTCAAAACTCATAACTTTTAGCGTTCTGGTTATGTCTATATACTTATCATGGCGGTTGAGGCTTCTAAATGAATCCATCTAAAGTCTGAAATTAGTTTTCAATAAATATCAAAATAAGTAGAAATGCAGAGTTTGCTTAATGGAAGTAAATCTGACGTAAAGGGCGATCGCCACCAATGATCTACAGTAGTAAGGTGTGCTGTGGAACACCATATATATCGTAGAGTTCACTACCGAGTTAGGATTCCGTTTGATTGTGAGGGTGAAAACGAGCTAGTAATTGCGATCGATCGAGCTGCATAATCATTCGCGTGCGATCGATGAATTCTAGTTGAAGCAAAGGCTCAATTATTTGGGCTAATTCTTCATCAATTTCGCCAAATCTTACTTGTAGTATATTCTCAACAGTCTGGCATTTAATTTGCTGAAAACCTTGCTGAAAACCTTGCTGAAAGCCTTGCTGAAAGCCTTGCTGAAAACCTTGCTGAGTTGCTTCTTCAAGCCGTTGTAAATAGAGGGGTGATAGTTCCATAATTAACTCCAGATTGGATCGAGATATAATAAATAATAAAGTGATATTTAGCGCACCCTACATATCGTAGAGTGCGCTACCGAGTTAGGATTCTGGTTGGTTTTGCGACGCATCGAAACGAGCTAGTAATTCAGAGCGATCGAGCAGCATAATCAGCCGCATACGATCGAGGGGTTCTAGTTGAATCAAAGGCTCGATTATTTGGGCTAATTCTTCATCAATCTCACTAAATTTTGCTTTTAGCAGATTTTCAACCTCCTGGCGTTGAGCGCGCTGAATACCTTGCTGAATACCTTGCTGAATACCTTGTTGGATACCTCGCTGAGTTGCATCTTCCAGCCGTTGCAAGTAGAGGGGTGACAGTTCCATAATTAACTCCCGATCTTCTCGATCTATATCTTGGCGAACTTCTAATATCGTTCGCAAGTTGTACAACAATTCTAACGCATTCAACCGAAAC
This sequence comes from Tychonema litorale BBK16, assembly GCF_021648855.1. GTDB lineage: Bacteria > Cyanobacteriota > Cyanobacteriia > Cyanobacteriales > Microcoleaceae > Microcoleus. The sequence goes on from NZ_JAKJHX010000039.1 coordinate 22,074, forward strand.
ACATTATCAGAGGGTAGTTCTCTCAATTCGGCAACCGCTTGCTTCTGCACGTTTCCCTTCCCTAAAACTCTCAGCCACAGCGTTTCTGGAGTGCGGGGGAGTTGGTGAATCGCAATAATTGCTGCTTTCAGAGACGGGCCCAGGAAATAAACTCCATTTACCCAATTTTCCGGTTCTGGAAGCGCTCGAAATCCAGCTAGCATGATGTCGGAAACAGTTGGCGACAGTATCCAAAGTTGGGGCAAGTCTGCCTCTACAATGCGGGTATTTTCTCTAGTTGCGATGCGTTCAAATTCGGCGTGGAGGTCAAAAAGTTTGCCCAGACAACTGCGAATTTCTGCGGATTGGACGGGACTGCGGAATGGTTCAAATACAGCGGGTTTTGCTGCGATTTGACCCAGAATTCCGAGGGCTGTCGCATCGATTTCTGGTTCTGCTTTCGGAGAAAATAAAACATCAAGCTGTCTCACTTCTCCAGCAATGTCGCGGCTGGTTTCTACATTACCGAAAGGGGTTAATAATTCTTTCAGATACTGTTTCGCAAATTGGTCATGGATGAATCTAGTCATTCGATTTTAGATTTTAGATTGAGGATTGAGAATTAGTGAGCAGCATAGCTAGGAATTTTTGCCACAGCATTTACCCTCACAGTTGCGAAGGCTGCGAATGCAGCCATACTCCTCGAAGCGTTGGGCGTGTTTGCGAACAGTAGGATAGGCCAATAAATATAATGGAATTCCGGTTAGTTTGTAAAACAATCGACCAGCAGCATGAAGAATATCCCAAATTTCATTCAAGCTAGGTTCTGAAACAAACTCTCCTATTTCATCTGTTAAGGCAACCCACTGCGATCGCACAGTAGAATTGTGACACTCATCAAATGCTGCCATACCTTTTTGGTAGTTTTGCAAAATCTTATTCATAATATCTAATCAAATCTGCCTCACCTCTGATAATATCAGAAGTTAATGTGAGATTACAATCGTTCAGTCATTAAAGGAAATCAGCCATGCGACTATCTCAAATGCTTTTCGTCACCCTGCGGGAAGATCCAGCCGAAGCAGAAATTCCCAGCCACAAACTATTACTCCGTGCGGGATACATCCGCCGCATCGGTAGCGGTATTTACGCTTATCTGCCGTTAATGTGGCGTGTTCTCAAAAAAGTCTCCCAAATTGTGCGCGAAGAAATGGATGCTACCGGCGCTCAAGAATGTCTTTTGCCGCAACTGCAACCTGCCGATTTGTGGCGGGAATCGGGCCGCTGGGATACCTACACTCAGGCTGAAGGTATCATGTTTGCTCTGACAGATCGTCGCGATACAGAATTGGGATTGGGCCCAACTCATGAAGAAGTAATTACTACAATTGCTAAAGATATGATTCGTTCTTATCGGCAATTACCTACACATTTGTATCAAATTCAAACTAAGTTTCGTGATGAAATTCGCCCTCGTTTTGGCTTGATGCGCGGTCGTGAATTCATTATGAAAGATGGCTATTCTTTCCATACAAATGAAGAAAGCCTGAAAAAAACTTATCAGGATATGGCTCAAGCTTATAGCAATATGCTACGCCGATCTGGCTTGCAATTCCGAGCAGTAGATGCTGATTCTGGCGCAATTGGCGGTTCTGGTTCTCAAGAGTTTATGGTGTTGGCTGAAGCGGGTGAAGATGAGGTTCTCTATACTGAAGATGGTCAGTATGCTGCTAATTTAGAAAAGGCTGTTTCAATACCTGCTGATACTGAAGCCTCGCCCTTTGCAAGTTTTGAAAAGCGGGAGACTCCGGGGACTGAAACTATTGAAAAACTCTGCAAATTTTTCAAGTGTTCTCCTACTCAAGTTGTCAAAAATGTACTTTATCAGGCAGTTTATGACAGTGGTATCACAGTTCTGGTGCTGGTAAGCATTCGCGGCGACCAAGATGTCAATCAGGTAAAATTGCTGAATGAATTAACTAAATTAGCGGGAGATTATCAAGCAAAAACAATCCTATTTCTGACAGTGCCCGATGCGGAAGCTCAGCAAAAATGGGCGGCTAAATCTTTACCTCTGGGTTATATGGCTCCCGATGTTGCTGATGATTATATTGCCTCGAACCCCCCCCAACCCCCCCTTACTAAGGGGGGGCTAAAAGACTCGACTCTCCCCCTTACTAAGGGGGGGCAACAAGACTCCACTCCCCCCCTTGGTAAGGGGGGGCAACAAGACTCCACTCCCCCCCTTGGTAAGGGGGGGCTAAAAGACTCGAATCCCCCCCTTGGTAAGGGGGGGCTAAAAGACTCGAATCCCCCCCTTGATAAGGGGGGGCTAAAAGACTCGAATCCCCCCCTTGGTAAGGGGGGGCAAGGGGGGGTATCTCCGAAGTTTTTGCGTTTGGTCGATCGCACCGCAGTCTATCTCACAAACTTTGTCACGGGATCTAACGAACTAGGATACCACGTTGTGGGAGCCAATTGGGACAAAGAATTTCCCCTACCGAGTTTAGCAGTAGATGTCAGAAAAGCCAAAAAAGGCGATCGGGCAATTCACAATTCCGAACAAACCTTACAAACCGCCAGAGGAATTGAAGTCGGGCACATCTTCCAACTAGGCACAAAATACTCCCAAGCAATGGGCGCCACCTACACCAACGAACAAGGCGAAGAAATGCCTTTAGTTATGGGTTGCTACGGCGTTGGTGTATCGCGTTTAGCCCAATCTGCCGTAGAACAATCCTACGACAAAGACGGCATAATTTGGCCAGTGGCGATCGCCCCGTATCATGTAATCATCTGCATCCCCAATATTTCCGACGCTCAACAAGTAGAAGTCGCTGAAAAACTCTACGCAGAACTCAACCAATCAGGCATTGAAACCCTGTTAGACGATCGCGACGAACGAGCCGGAGTTAAATTCAAAGATGCCGATTTAATTGGTATTCCTTATCGGATTGTGACTGGTCGTTCGTTAAAAACAGGCAAAGTAGAAGTCGTGGAAAGAGCAACTCACAAATCACAAGAAATCCCCATTGATGAAGTCAATTCTACCTTGAGAAATTGGATAGAAGCAGCCATCAAATGAGCTTTTTCTTCAATCCCCTCAATCCCGAATTGGGCTATACCTAGCTCAAGTATAGCAATCCTAAATCATTTGTGAATTTCTTACTCCCTCCCCTTAGTAAGGGGAGGGGAGGGGTGGGGTAAAAAATTTGCGACTCCTGCAAGGATTGCTATAGCTTTAGTTGCTGTTGCAGGACAAGTATTTATTAGAAAATCGTGACACAATTGAAGTGAAGGTCAAAGGTCAGATGAACACTTATTTTATCAATGGCATCAAATGACTTAATCAAAATTATCAAACTCAGTATGAACCAAAACAATAATCAGTTTCTACGATTCGCTCAATCTAGAAATTGGCAATATTTAGCAAAAATAGCTACAATTGCGATCGTTTACGCTTTGGGAGCACAAGTGGCAGTTTCGATTCCAGGCATAAATAAATTAGCTACCTGTGTCTGGCCTCCCGCAGGAATCGCACAAGCTGCACTTTTATTGTTTGGGTGGCACGTCTGGCCGGGAATAGCTTTAGGTGTCCTCTTGTTTGAAACTGTCCACCTAAAAGTCTCTTTTATAATTGCATTAGTATCGGCATTTTGTGCTTGTTTGCAAGCTTTATGTGCTTTTAGTTTACTGAATAAACTCAAGTTTAGTCCGTCATTGGAGCGGCTTATAGATGTAGTAAATTTAGTTTTTTTTGGTGCGATAGTTGCGACTCAAATCAACTGCACTTTGGGAACACTGCGCCTGTGTTTAATTGGTCTAGTTGAGTGGACAGAATATTGGGAAATTCGGTGGAATTGGTATCTGGGAGACACATTGGGAGTTTTAATTTTTGCTCCCCTGTTGTTGATTTTATCTAAAAAACCAGCAAGGTGCGATCGGCAAAACAGTATAAATCGCATCTGGGCAGGAATATGCCTGCTGTCATTAATCATAGTCAGTTGGGTAGTATATAACTCCAAAAGTGATCCTACTTTTTCAGGATATCCGCTAGAATACTTGCCATTTCCATTGGTAATTTGGGCTACTATTCAATTCGGTCAGCGCGGCGCTGTCATCGCATCTTTGATCGTATTCAGTATCGCCATTTGGGGAGGTTCCCAGGGATTAGGCCCTTTTATTGCCAAAGCACAAACTATCAATCAGGCAATCTTATTTTTGCAGGCTTTCATGAGTGTAATTGTAATTACATCGCTGTTATTGGCAGCAACAGTAGCTGAACGCGAATCTGCACAGGATTCCTTACGGGAAAGCGAAATTAAGTATCGGGACTTGGTAGAAAATGCTAATAGCATTATTTTAAAATTAGATATAGAAGGAAATATTACTTTTTTCAATGAATTTGCTGAGCAGTTTTTTGGTTACGACGAAGAAGAAATACTTGGTAAAAATGCAGTTGGTACAATTCTTCCCCCGACAGATACAGCAGGAAATGACCTAGGAGTAATGCTAGAAAAAATTTTAAATAAACCAGAAAGGTACGTGCGAAATGAAAATGAAAGTATGCGGCGCAATGGCGATCGGGTTTGGGTATCCTGGGCAAATAAACCTCTGTTTGATGAGGAAGGCAAGTTTATAGGATTGCTAGCAATAGGTACGGATATCACAGATCGTAGGTGGGCTGAAATGCAGCTTTATAGGTTAAATGAAGAGTTAGAGTTTAGAGTCGAAGAACGGACTAATACTCTGAATGAAACTTTAAAAGCGCTACAATATCAGCAGGAACAATCAGAACGTTTGCTGTTGAATATTTTGCCAGAAGAAATTGCAAATCGTTTGAAGCGGGGAGACAGTACAATCGCTGATACTTTTGCGAATGTGACTGTTTTGTTTGCAGACATCGTAGGTTTTACTCAACTCAGTGCGCGAGTTTCTCCAACGCAATTAGTTTCGTTGCTGAATGAGATTTTTTCAACATTTGACCAGCTAGCAGAAACGCATGGATTGGAAAAGATTAAGACAATTGGCGATGCTTACATGGTGGTAGGAGGATTGCCAATTCCTCGCAGCGATCATGCAGAAGCGATCGCAGAAATGGCCCTAGATATGCTGGATGCAATTAGCGATTTCAGCATATCTCACAATCAAGATGTTAGTATCAGAATCGGCATCAATAGCGGGCCAGTAGTTGCGGGAGTGATTGGGATTAAAAAATTCATTTACGATTTGTGGGGAGACACTGTTAATACAGCTTCCCGTATGGAATCTCACGGTAAATCTGGGTGCATTCAGGTGACATCGACAACTTATAAGCTATTGGAAAAAAAGTTTTTATTTGAAAATCGTGGTACGATCGAAGTGAAAGGAAAAGGCTTAATGAATACTTATTTACTACAATGTAGAAAGTGGATTTAGTAATATTAATTCCGGTTGCAGCGGAATTAATATTACCCGAAATCAAGAGACTGCACGTGCCGTTTCCCTACAATATTATTTTGGGGTAGAGACACGGCACTGGTGTCTCCGACCTTGCGAGCGATCGCGAGCGATTGTTTTAGGGTAGGGACACGGCATTGCCGTCTCCTCCGTTTCTTACATTTTGTACAAGTTAATTCCAGCTTCCTTCGCCATGATTTCCAAACCCTTGTGTTGCAAGGTTTTAATTGCCTTCGTCGAGATGTGAAGTCTCACCCAGCGTTTCTCCTGCGGCCACCAAACCCGCTTCCACTGCAAATTTGCTTCCTGCAACTTGTGAGTGCGGTGGTGCGAGTGAGAAACTGCAAAACCGTTATTCGCCTTCTTCCCTGTTAGCTGACATTTCCGTGACATATTGCCCTCCAGATTACTGTTTTTTTTGCGTGCAGCCTTTTACTGTAGTACATTTTGAGATTTTACGCATCTTGTACGATCGCCACAACCAATTCCTTAAACAGCATTTTTACTGATTTAGTTGCCACACGCTGGCATGAGCTTTACCGGAGGCTGGCTGTTTCAGCGTCAATCATCTCCCCCAGACGAAAATCAGTGTCGTTTGGGAGTCGTCGCTACCTAGGTTAGATTTGGTAAACCACTGCCAAAGAGCTTTGGGGCAAAGCCCACTCTAAATGAACATAAGGACGAGTGTGCTTGTCGCAGAAAAAACAGAAAAAATTTGAATTAAAAAATCATGTCAAAACTAGAACTAAAAAACCTGAATAAAACCTACAGCCCCAAAGTTATTCCTGTCAAAGACATTAGTTTAAATGTTAGCGAGGGAGAATTTCTGACATTGTTGGGGCCTTCCGGCTGCGGAAAATCGACGACACTGCGATTGATTGCAGGATTGGAACAGCCGACTAGGGGCGAGATTAGAATCGCCGATCGCAATGTCACTCATCTGAGACCAGGCGATCGGGATATTGCAATGGTTTTTCAAAGTTACGCACTTTACCCACACATGACAGTATATGAGAATATGGCATCGAGCCTCAAACTTCGCAAAATCTCGTCTGCCGAAATTCACAGGCTAGTCACGGAAGTTGCAGAATCGCTGGGATTGACAGAATTAGCCGATCGCAAACCAGATAAACTATCAGGAGGACAGCGTCAACGAGTCGCTCTAGGCCGCGCTTTAGTCCGCCAGCCAGCGGTATTTTTGCTAGACGAACCCTTGAGCAATCTCGATGCTTTATTACGCGAAAAAGTCAGGGCGGAACTTAAACAGTTATTTGCTTCCCAAAAAGCTCCTGTAGTTTACGTTACTCATGACCAAACAGAAGCCATGACACTTTCTACAAAAGTCGCAATTCTCAACAATGGTAGCATCCAACAATTAGATCCACCACACCTAATTTACAACCTTCCAGCCAATCAGTTTGTAGCAGGTTTTGTGGGTAGTCCACAGATGAATTTGTTTGTGCTTAAATGTGAGGGCAATTTTGTAATCTTGGGCGATTTTCGAGTTCCTTTGCCGTCTCTGCCGACAGTGCCACCAGAAATCGTGTTGGGAATTAGACCGGAAAATGTCAGTTTTGCTGAAGGGACAGAGGCTGGGGACACAACTATTAAAGGTGAGGTTTATTTAGTCGAAAACTTGGGAATGCAAAACCTCATCAGCGTTCGAGTTAAAGGTTTAGAGTCATTGACAGTGCGCGTTTTGCTACCTGGTGACCGCAAGTGGAATTCAGAAGGTGTAGAGCTAATTTTTCCGCCTCAGTTGATACATTGGTTTGATGTCAAGACGGGAGAAAGAATTCCTGATAATTGAGAGTTGAATTTTTGGCGTTTGAGTCGGATATTAATATTTTTATTCAGAATTTTAGCTGTGCTAAAATTCTAGAATGAAACAGCCCTGGGCATGGGGCGCGCCCCTACAGATCTGCATGAATCGCACAAATTCCCCTTACTGCATTCGATCGATCGTCCGATACTGTACCGCCTCTCCCACATGATTGGTTTTCAAACTTTCATCCCCCGACAAATCAGCAATAGTTCTCGCAACCTTCAAAATGCGATCGCTAGCCCTCGCCGACAGCCCCAACTTCCGAATCGCCATCTCCAATAAATTCCGAGAAGCATCATCCAACTGACACCATTGGTTGATGTGGCTGCTTTGCATCTCCGCATTACACCGCAAGCTAGTTTCTGACTTGAAACGGTTAGTTGCGATCGCCCGTGCCCGCTGAACCCTCACCCGCACCGGTTCCGAATCCTCCCCCGTAGGCTGTCGCGTAATTTCCTCCGGTTTCAAACGATTCACCGCCACTTGCAAATCGATCCGATCCATCAAAGGCCCCGAAAGTTTTGCCCAATATTGCTCCCGCTTTTGCGGCGAACAAGTACACTGTTGGATCGAGTCTCCGTAATAACCGCAAGCGCAAGGATTCGTACTCGCAACTAATGTAAACTGCGCCGGAAACATCACCGATTGTCTAGTCCGAGAAATCGTCACATAACCATCTTCCAACGGTTGCCGCAAAAACTCCAAAACATCTCTTTTGAATTCAGTTAATTCATCCAAGAAAAGGATGCCGCGATGTGCTAAAGAAATTTCCCCCGGACGCGGAAAACTGCCGCCACCGACAAGAGAAGGGCCGGATGCTGAATGGTGAGGACTGCGAAAAGGCCGATCGCCCACCAAGCTACCCTTATCCTTCAACAACCCCGCCACCGAATGAATTTGAGTCACATCCAAAGCCTCCTCAAAAGTCAACGGGGGCAAAATACCCGGCAAACGTCTCGCCAGCATCGTCTTACCGCTCCCTGGCGGCCCCACAAAAATCAAATTGTGTCCCCCCGCCGCTGCAATTTCCAAAGCCCGCCGCGCATGAATTTGCCCCTTTACATCCTTTAAATCTAAACCCGGAATCCGCCGTTTTGCTAACTCTTCTCGACCGTTTACTTGTACTGGCGAATACACATGAGGATTGTTTAAAAAATCAGTAACTGCAAAAATATTCTCAAAACCATAAACAGATATTCCATTTACTAATGCGGCTTCCTGTGCATTAGCAGCGGGTACAATTAATCCTGAAATACCCATTTTGGCAGCAGCAGCGGCGATCGGCAAAACCCCCGCCACAGCCCGCAAAGTCCCATCTAAAGAGAGTTCCCCTAAAAACAAATAATCTCCCAAAAGTTCCGCGCTGACCTGTTCCGATGCTGCTAAGATGCCGATCGCGATCGGCAAATCGAAACTCGGCCCTTCCTTCCGCAAATCCGCCGGAGTCAAATTAATCACAATACTCCGCATCGGAAAAGAGTATCCCGAATTTTTCAGCGTCGCCCTAACCCTTTCCTTAGCTTCTTGTACCGCCGAGTCGGGTAATCCCACAACCACAATTTTCGGCAGTCCCCCCGACACATCCGCCTCAACACCCACCTTTACCGCGTCAACTCCAACAATCGATGCACTCCAAACCCTAGCAAGCATTATTTTTTATCCTTGTTCGGCTATCTTGTCGCCACTCTCTATTATGATTAATGATGGAACAATAAACTCGGAACAGTAGAAAAAACTTTTGCTTCTTGTTCCTTCTTTCTGACATCCGTTACACAATCCGTTGCCGAACTGCCTTCACACTCATGACAAATCAAGAAACCATTTTTAGCAAAATCATCCGCCGGGAAATTCCCGCAGACATCGTTTATGAGGATGACTTAGCCCTCGCTTTCCGAGATGTGAATCCCCAAGCACCGATTCATATTTTGGTCATTCCTAAAAAGCCTATTCCCAAATTAGCCGATGCTGTACCTGAAGATCATGCTCTCATGGGACACTTGCTGCTAACTGTCAAACTGGTAGCAGAACAACTCGGACTTAGTAATGGCTATCGAGTTGTGATTAATAATGGGAATGATGGTGGTCAAACTGTCGATCATTTGCATCTTCATATTTTGGGTGGAAGACACATGAAATGGCCTCCGGGTTAAAACACGATCCAAAATATGATTGGCAATTCAATACTCACAACTAACTATCTTCTTCCAAATACTCTACAACACTTTGCAAATCTTCTAATCCTCTGTTGAAACGGTTCAGCATAGCTTCCCCCATCTCACTATCAAAGTTAAGTTTAGAACTTTGCAAAGCTAACTCTTGAATTGCCTCTAACCAGAGTGACAACGGTACATGACGAACAGCTTTCCGTAAGCCCATATTTGCTAATACTGCAAGATGAAAACCTGTTAAATCTTGTCCCCCATAGTTATAGAAACCATTCCATAGTTCTAGCTTTTCGGGAGTGTAGGCTGCGTACTGATCGAAGGTAATTGGTGTCTGATCTAGTTGAGGTTGTGGTAGTGGTGGTGTATCCATATATTTTTACGTTTTATATGATTATATATAATCAATCGCCCGATCGCAATTTGATTACAAGTTTGACTAAAAACCGAGTTTCTGAAATAACTCAGCAATCGCCAGACTAAAGCCGGGAACTACTTCTTCGCCATCTAGGGAGTCAATGGACTTAAGCAGGCGATCGGGCTCTTGGGATGATCGATACACCAAAACATACTTTTCTTTAGGGTTAATTACCCAAACTAAACGCGATCCATTGTCGAAATATTCTACGAGTTTATTGTGAATTTCTTCTACTGTATTGCTAGGAGAAAGGATTTCTACGGCAAGATCCGGCGCACCTTCGAGGAAGCCATCGGGGAGTTCATCTAGCCCTTGGAGGCGTTCTTTTGCCATGAATGAAACATCGGGCGATCGCTTATTTCCTGATTTCATCTTGAAAGCGGTGCTGGAATCGAACATTGCGCCTAGCTTTTGAATGTGCACGTAACCACCGAGCAAAATCATCAACACGCTACAAACATAACCGTGTTTTGCGCCAGAGTTTCCCATGTCAATTAGTTCTCCATTTACAATTTCGTAGCGGTGTCCATCTCGGCTGAGTGCCATGAATTCGGCATCAGTCCAGACTTTTTCCTCTGCTGGTGTTTCAAGTTGAGTTGGCGCTGGGTGTTGAATTAGAGTAACCATAGCTTTCTCCTAAACTTCTATTTCTAGTTAAACACGATCCACTTCAGATTTTAACAAATCATGCTGAAAAGTTAATTCGGCGGTAGACTTCAGACATTGGAATTTCTATATTTAGGCTGTGTAGAACGATCGCGCGATCCAGCCCATCATAGACTTGCCATTGCCAGCGATCGCTATTTGGCCGATCGCAATTGTAGTATTGTTCAACATATGGTTCAGTCTGACTAACCAGCAGATATTCACAAAAACTGGGAATAGAGCGATACTTTCTGAACTTTTCAGTTCGATCGTAGGCTTCGGTAGAGGGTGAAAGGACTTCGACAATCAGTAAAGGGTTGAGAATTTCATCCGTGCGATCGGCATTGAATTCCGGTTCGCCTTTCACCAGCATTAGATCGGTATAAGTTCCACGCTGATATTCGGGAATCCAAACCCGCAAATCACTGTTATACAAGCGAAAATCTGTGTCTCTGAGCAAAAATCCCAAGTAAATCAACAAGTTACAAGCGATCGCGCTGTGGACTTCTGAACCTCCTGACATAGCGATAATCTCTCCATTGCAGTATTCGTGACGTTCTTCCGCAGTCTCCTCCATCGCCCGGTATTCATCAACAGTAAAGCGAATCTTAGTCGGATCGGTCAGACTGGGCGGTTTGGTAGCAGCAATCACCACGATCGCACCTCCTAAATAATTAAACCTTTTTTTGATATTATCATTATATCATCAAATTAATAGCTAAAACTTCTAAAAATGCCTTATTTAACAGTAGCCAACGACATCAAAGCACTCATTGCTAAATTTTCCCAATCTAGAATCCTGTGGATTGATACAGAAATAGCAGATTATATATCTAACCCCAAATTGTCTCTGATTCAGGTATTAGCTGACCCCAAAGACTTGACCGGTGATGCCACTTTTTTGTTAGATGTCTTGAATCAACCTGAAGTAACAAAAAAATTTATCGACCAAATCATGGTCAACCCCAATATCGAAAAAGTAATGCACAATGCCAGCTATGACATCAGGTTCCTGGGAAATGATGATGCCCAAAATATTACTTGTACCTTAAGCATGGCCACAAAAGTTCCTTATTATATTCTACCATTGCCCGATCGCAAATTGAAGACTTTAGTAGAAAAGATTTGCAATATTGGTTATGTAGACAAAACAGAACAGAGTGGTGATTGGGGCAAACGTCCTCTGACTGAAAATCAGCGACAATACGCCACGATGGATGCTGTTTATTTGGCGAGAGTGCATCGGCATCTGCTAGAAATTATTGACAAATGTTATCCAGATCCCGCCAGCGAAAACTTGACTGCATTGGGGGAAAAATATCAGAAAACAGAATCTCAGTGGAAACCGCTAGATTCAGAAATTGCTGAAATCAAAGATCGAATCAAAACTGGGATGCTGGCAACAAAACTTAAAGAAAGTGATTATTTTCAGCTCTCCAGTTCTATAGCAATGAAAGTAGATTTTATGACTCTGGCAAATCTGATCCAAGCCGAGAGGATTGAATTGCATTTTCCGGTAACGCTGACGAAGGAAATTCAAAGACAGTTAGGAACACTGATCGATCATCCATCTTTGAAAATCGAAAAAAATGAAAGTTTGCGGTTGATTTTTAATGCACAAAAGAGGCAAAGTTTCACGAATAAAATATCTCCACAACCGATGAGTGAGGATATGATAATATTGGGACAAAGATACAAAGATATTTTACCTAAATGGAGATTTCTCGATTCAGAAGTCACTCATTTAAAAGAACGAGTGAAAAAAGCAATGGTTGTGCAAAATAAGGGGAACAGTTCCCATTTTAAATTGTCTAGTTCTTCCATGATGAAGGTGGATTTTGCTAATTTGGCCAAACTGGTGCTATCCGTGGGAATTGAGTTAAATTTTATGGTGAATCTGACTCAATATATTCAAAAACGGTTAGGCGAAGCGATCGATCAAATTGATGTGCAAATTGAATATATTACCAGTTGGCGGATCAGGGCTAAGACTGTGGAAGATGCAGATGAGGAAATTCCGTTTTGAATATAGTATTCCAAGTTTATCAAGTAGGGAAACGGCATTGCCGTGTCCTACTGTGGATATTTGCCCGTTAGCGCAGCCCTCGAAGAGGATCGCACTTCTGGACACAGGCAAAAAATCCCCAGTTCAATACCACTTGCCAATATCTCAACTGTGCTAACGTAGGCAAGCGATAATGCTTGGTATTAAAGGCGATTAGCGTAATTTAAAACAATTTATTTTATTGAGGAGCGGTGTATCCCTTATGGCAAACCTAATCGGCACTGACAGCAATGATTTCCTGCTCGGAACTCCCCAAGGCGATCGGATTCGCGGCTTAGATGGCGATGACTCGCTCCTAGGCGTCGCAGGAGATGACACCCTAGAGGGTGACAACGGTAACGACCAAATCATTGGAGGCGATGGAGCCGATTCGCTGTTTGGTGGTGAAGGAAATGACGAAATTATTGGTAGTCCAGGTCGGGATACCGCCAGTGGTGGCAACGGTGATGACTCCATTCGCGGTGGTTTAGGCAACGATATCCTTGATGGCAACGACGGTAGCGATACCGTGTTCGGAGACGCTGGCGACGACTTAATTGATGGCAACAGAGATTTTGATGTCATTGCTGGCGGCACTGGAAACGACACCCTCACAGGCGGTGATGGCGACGATTCGGTATTTGGAAATGGTGATGACGACTTTCTCTACGGGGAAATCGGCAATGATTCTCTCAACGGCGGCACTGGCGGTGACCAATTGTTCGGGGGCGATGGCAACGACTACTTCAAAGGCGAAGATGGCAACGACACTTTATACGGTGGTGCTGGTGCCGATTCGGTCTACGGAGACGGTGGCAACGATCAAATATTCGGTGGCAAAGTTAACGATACAGTCGTAGGTGGTACTGGTTCCGACACGATTCGGGGCGATGAAGGCGAAGATTTACTACAAGGAGGTGAAGATAACGATTTCCTGTTTGGTGGCAAAGGTAGCGACGTTCTTGACGGTGGTTTTGGGGACGATTCCTTGGCTGGTGGCCTCAGCGACGATACACTTTTGGGAAATTTTGGTAATGACAATTTATTTGGGGCAGAAGGTAATGACTGTTTGAGCGGAGGTGAGGGTTCGGATACTCTGACTGGCGGTAGTGGTAGCGATATTTTTGTACTGGGAGTTGGCCCTGGCAGTTTGGCTTTGATTACTGATTACAATGAGGCCGAGGATTTCTTTGGACTACCGAGTAGTTTATCTTTTACTGACTTGGTAATTAGCCAAGGCAACGGTGCAAACCGCAGGGATACAGTAATTACGACGAAGAAAGATGGGAAGCTTTTGGCAATTTTGACAAATACTCCAAAAGACCTAATTGAGCCTACTGATTTTGTATCTATTACGGGGCCGACTCCCGTCAGACCAACTACGACGACAGTTACAACTACAGTTACAACTACAATTAGCGATCCAAGAGATCCAATTCCAGCAACAAGTCCAACTCCAGCGACAAGTCCAACTCCAGCGACAAGTCCAACTCCAGCGACAACTCCAACTCCAGCGACAACTCCGACTCCGGCGACAACTCCGACTCCGGCGACAACTCCGACTCCGGCGACAACTCCGACTCCGGCGACAACTCCGACTCCGACAGCTTCCAGAATTCCTTCTCCGCCGACAATTGGGCTACCAGATTCGCCTCTGCTGACGATTAGGTCGATCGCCCCAACTCCAACCCCCGGCCTATTTGGAATACCCAGCCCCACACCGATGTTTCCCTCGGCGTTGCCGATTCCTCCTACACCTTTAGGATTTTAGCTAGCATCGGAATAATATAAAGGGAGGACACGGCAGTGCCGTGTCCCTACAGCTATTTAAGACCTTGTGGATTCCCATCCAAGTCTAATTGAGAGTCGGCGGGAGAATCTTCTAGGATGGATAGTTTTTCCGTGTAGCCCAAAATCTCGCGCAGCTTCATGCGATGGATGTAAGGCCAGCCGCCATTGGCCTCAATATTCCTAAGCAGTTTATAAAGTGCTTGGCGGTTTTCGGGAAAAGACGCTTGAAACAAACCGTCCCGAATTTCTCGGTGCGAACTTTCCAGTGTCCGCAGCAAAGCCAAAAGCGCCACACTGTCTCCCTGACAACTTTCGGCTAAAGTCCGAATCGCCTCTGTCAGGGATTGCAGTTGAGACTGCAACTTTCCTGACTCTAAATCTTTGCCGTTGTCCATAGCGTCGCTTCCTTTGAAATCTACAAGGCTTTTGTACCCAACCTGAGTCTCACCAGACTAATCGAGCTAGTCGCGATCGTCATTCGGGGCATATAGCAACGTAACTTAAGTAGGTTGACTTCAGCAATATTAATTTGCAGTCCAAGTCAGGAAAAGAGCACAACCCGTCGTAGGATGTGTATTGGGCTACGATCCGAAGGTTTTGAGAAATTCTAAGTTATTGGTTAATTTCACTGCACTAGCTCGACTTTTTGAGTCAAAGTCGGTAGTGGCTTTCGGACGGTTGGGGCCTAGCCTGCCCGTGAGCAATTATATTTTGCTCTAAGTAGGGTTTTTCTTAATATAATCCGATGTTGGATATTGAGGTTTGCCATGAAATATCGTGCTTTAATTGTGACACTTTTAGCATTTTGCATGAGTGCGTTGGTTGCTTGTTCTTCTGCTTCTGATACTACGGTCGCGACTACGGAGTTACTCACCTACGACCAGATTAGAGGTACTGGATTGGCAAATAACTGCCCAAGTTTGGCAGAAACTTCTCGTGGCTCGATCGCCATCGAAGCGGGCGGCACCTATAAACTGACTGGTTTGTGTTTGCAGCCCACGACTTATTTTGTGAAGGAAGAAGCTGCAAATAAACGCCAAGAGGCAGAATTTGTGCCTGGAAAATTGCTGACGCGGTTCACGTCGAGCATTGACCAAGTTCAAGGTACTCTCAAAGTCGGTACTGACGGAACTCTGACTTTTACAGAAGAAGATGGCTTGGACTTTCAAGCAATTACGATTCAGTTACCCGGTGGAGAACAAGTACCTTTCTTGTTCACCATTAAAGAGTTAGTTGCTAGTTCCGATCCAGGAGTGGTTGCTATCAATACTTCTACCGATTTGCAAGGAAGTTTCAACGTTCCTTCTTATCGTAGCGCTGGCTTCTTAGACCCTAAAGGTCGCGGTGTTGCCACTGGCTATGACAATGCTGTAGCGCTTCCGGCTACTGATAATTCCAAGCTAAAACGGTCTAATGTTAAGTTAGCTGACACTAACACTAAGGCTGGTAAAATTTCTCTCCAGGTTGCTAAGGTAGACAACACTACAGGAGAAGTTGCCGGTATTTTTGAGAGCACTCAGCCTTCTGATACTGATTTGGGAGCTAGACCTGCTCTGGATGTGAAAATTCGTGGTATCTTCTACGCTCGCATCGAGCCTTCTGTTTCCTAAAATTGGACTGAATGCTCGATCGCACCCTTAGTAGTTTCTTGCCCTAAAGATACTACTTATTATTCATCAGCCAACAGTCTTGAGGAGTATAACTGAAGACTGTTGACTGATGAATTTTTAATTTATTAAACTATTGCATTAAAACAAATTTTAAAGTATAATCAGTGGTGCAAAAATCCAACATAGAATCCTATTTGTAAAACTCTATCTGTAAAATCCTAGCTTCCGATAATTCAGAGCCCATTATGGCACATTCTTGAATCTCAACAGGTGTGTCTGCTGTCACAGCTATCCAGTGCTAGGATTACCAAAAAACTGGGTCTAAAGCCCCTTCTTCAGTGGCCGGCTTTAATTCGAGT
>NZ_JAKJHX010000040.1 GCF_021648855.1 Tychonema litorale BBK16
ATAGCGCGATCGCTTTTACTTTTGCCGATCGTACCTGAGAATGAAACAGCCCTGCCCCTTCTTAAGGGGGGCTAGGGGGGATCTGGTCTCAAAAATCACCCTCAATCAAACCCAACAACTCCCCACAAACCCCCTCAAAACTCTGCAACACCTCAACATTCGTAAACCTGACAACCTTCAATCCATACCCCTCTAAAATCCCGGTTCTTTCTGCATCATATAGTTTCCCTTGTTCCGTAAAATGACTCTCCCCATCAATCTCAATTACTAACAGTAAAGCCGCACAATAAAAGTCTACGATAAAATTGTCGATCGGGCGCTGTCTCAAAACTCGCAAAGTGAAATTTCTCAGAAAATCCTGCCACAGTTTTTTTTCCGATGGAGTTGGATTTTTCCGCAGTTGTTTGGCGATGGGGATGAGTTTTTGGTTGTATGGTAGGTGGAAGTTGGAGTCGTTTAGTTTTGGCATGAGCCCGGTACGATCCCCCCTAACCCCCCTTAAGAAGGGGGGGACAAGATGTTAATGGAAATTATAGGTGAGTTGCTTAGTCTTGGAATGATCCCCCCTAGCCCCCCTTAAGAAGGGGGGGACAAGATGTTCATTAAAATTGTGGGAAGGGGCGATATTTTTAGGGGATAGTTTCAGAATTAGTGTATCTCAAATGATGTCTACTTGACAACTAGGGCGACATCCCCTTTTGGAATTAGTCAAAAAGGGCGATCGCACCCTCAAATAAATTCAACCCGCCCGCGCATCTCGAACGGTTCTACATACTCCAAAATTAAAATTAAACACCGCACAATTTCACCAATTGAGCGGCTATTCTTATGACAATAAACTATACCATTATGAGTAACCCCCTCTTGATTTAGCCGTAAAAAATCTGTATCCTGAGTAAAAATAACCCGGTGTTGTTCCAAAGTAAAAGCAATTTGTTCCTCATCTGAAAAACCTATCAGCCCTGCTGACGGCGTAGTCGTCACGTCAATGCCACGCCGTCGCAAACTTTCGGCGATCGCATTGCTAACATTTTCATCCAAATGAAAGCGAATAGTTTCAGACATTGCGATTTCTTAATTTTTCCTGAAGCAAAGAAGGAGTTTGCGCCTGCATCTCGCGGGCAAAAGCTTCATCTTCTCTAATTTGTTGTCGGATTTCTTGTCGGCGATCGTGATAATACGCCAAAGCAGCATAGACATCTGCTAAAGTAATTGAGGGATAGTGATAAACAATTTCATCCGGCGAAAGTCCCATATCTTCGTACCAGATGGCAATATCCTGTACTTTGATTCGATGGCCCGCAATGCGCGGTTTACCCCCACAAACACCCGGAGTAATTTCAATATGTTCTTGGATTACCGATGGCATAGGTATCTGAGTCATAATTTTTTTGCACAATGCGGAATCACACCCTATTGTAACATTCACCTAGGCAGTACGTGAAAATTCCAGCGAGGGACTAATTCTATGCAAACTCAGCCTATTACCACCGAACATCTGTCACCGGAATTAGCACAAATCTTCCTAGAAGGATTACCCAAAACCATTCGTGAAGCACTATCCCTGCGCGCTAAAACCATGAATTATCCAGTTTGGGCAGTAATTGAAATGGCGATCGCCGGTTATCTTGATGAAGAGGCTCTATCCTTTGTCGATTGCAAGCCCAAAATCGACTAACGATTGTGCAGTGCGATCGCCCTTTTGGAATAAGTCAAAAAACCCGATGCTTGGAATTAGCGAACAATCTATCCTCCCCTCATGTCCCCCCCTTCGATCGGGGGCTAGGGGGGATCTGGCCTCAAAAATCACCCTCAATCCAACCCAACAACTCCCCACAAACCCCATCAAAACTCTGCAACACATCAACATTCGTAAACCTGACAACCTTCAATCCATAGCCCTCTAAAATCCCGGTTCTTATCGAATTTATTGTTAAATGGGCATCCGCCCCGCACCAAAATACAATTTAGATGCGGGATAGCTTACTTAAAAAAAACGGGCAATTCAATCAGCCAAATCTGGGAAAACTTCGCGCACAGCAGGATGCACCAATCGGTGCTTCTGCACATTCAATCCCTTCGCCAAACTAGGATTTGTTTCCAAAGCTTTAATCCCACCATTTGCCAATTGCAAAACATAAGGCAAAGTGCTATTGTTCAAAGCTTGAGTCGCAGTCCAAGGAACAGCACCGGGCATATTTGGTACGCCATAATGCACGACTCCTTCCTCAACATAGGTAGGATTTGTGTGTGAAGTTACTCGCAAAGTTTCCACGCAACCACCTTGGTCAACCGCTACATCAACTATTACAGAACCGGGCTGCATTTTAGCAACAAATTTACGAGAAACTAGAATTGGAGCTTTTTTGCCCAACACCAAAACCGCACCGATTAACAAATCAGCATCGGGGATAACTGCTTCAATTTGTAAAGGACTGCTGTAGAGGTATTCCACTCTGGAACCGAACAGAGTTTCCAGATAGGCGAGGCGATCGACATTTACGTCCAAAATCTGCACTCTAGCGCCCATTCCTACAGCAATACGGGCTGCTTCCGTGCCAACGATTCCGCCGCCCAAAATCACAACTTTGCCCGGTCTTACCCCTGGTACGCCGCCCAAAAGTACGCCTCGGCCACCTTGCTGTCGTTCCAAAAACCGAGCTCCGAATTGCACGGCCAAACGTCCTGCAATAATACTCATCGGCGTTAGCAGTGGTAATTTCCTGTCTGGGAGTTCGACGGTTTCGTAGGCGATGGCTTGGACTCCGCTGTCGATTAAGTGTTCGGTTAATGCGCGATCGGCCGCTAAGTGCAAATATGTAAATAGCAACTGTTCTTTTTGAATTAGCGGGTACTCAGCAGGTAAGGGTTCCTTAACTTTAACAATTAGTTCCCGATTCCAGACATCAGTAGGCTTTGAGACAATCTTAGCCCCTGCTTGAATGTAGTCTTCGTCGGCGAAACCAGCCCCAGTACCGGCACCGGTTTCAACAAAAACTGCGTGGCCTTTGTCCGAACAAGCCCGGACACTTGTGGGGCTGAGTCCAACTCGAAACTCTAAATCTTTGATTTCTTTGGGGACGCCGATTTCCATCTATAACCTCAAATTGCAGCGATAGCTCGATCGAATGTAACTCAGTATCAGTCACTTACAATTTAACAGCAGCGACTCAAGTCTTAAAAAAAAATGTCACGCACACCTACATTAACATTCGATCGCGGAACTCTTCTGCTACATCCGCCACCAAAGGGCAGGGAATGGGTGGATTTTGCGACATGGGACGATCGCGTCGAAAAATTTCGCATCCGAGCAATTCACTACCGCCCGCTGGTAGAATGCCTCCAGGCAGATTGCGTCCACTTCACCGACGAAGCCCGCGCCTACGAAGACCTCGAACTCGTATCCAGCGTAGAAATGCAGCCTTACCCGCACCAAGAACAAGCCCTGGCTGCTTGGCGACAAGCTGGTAGTCAAGGAGTTGTTGTGCTTCCCACCGCTTCTGGCAAAACTTACTTGGCACAATTAGCCATGCAGGTCACGAACCGGAGTACATTAATTGTAGTGCCAACTCTGGATTTAATGCATCAGTGGTATGCTAATTTGAAAGCAGCTTTTCCCAAGATTGAAATCGGATTGTTGGGAGGAGGTTCGCGGGACAAAACGCCGATTTTAGTAGCAACTTATGATAGCGCAAGTATTCATGCAGAAACCTTGGGCAATAAATATGGCTTGCTAGTTTTTGACGAATGTCATCACTTACCGACGGACTTTTTTCGAGTAATTTCCGAATATGCGATCGCACCTTATCGACTAGGATTGACCGCAACACCCGATCGCACTGATGGACGCCACAGCGATTTGCACTTCCTCATCGGCCCGACAGTGTTCAGCAGAAGACCAGAAGACTTAGCTGGCGATGCTTTAGCCGAACATAAGATAGTCCAAATCATGGTAAAGTTGTCAGAAGAAGATGGTAATCGCTACCGTGAATTAATCAACACTCGCAACGACTTCTTGAAACAGTCTAACATCAAAATATCCAGCCTTGAAGGATGGAAAAAGTTTATCATGGCAAGTACGCGATCGCCGATCGGACGCGCCGCCATGTTAGCCCATAACCAAGCCAAAGCAATCGCCCTTTGTACCGAAGGCAAACTGCGAATCCTAGCCGAAATACTAGAAAAACATTATCCCCAGCGCACCCTAATTTTCACCGGAGACAATGCCACAGTTTACCGAATATCCCAAGAATTTCTGATTCCCACCATCACCCACCAAACCCCTGTCAAAGAACGTCACGAAATCCTCCAAAAATTTCGCAGCGGGGAATACAAAACCCTCGTCGCATCCCATGTTCTCAACGAAGGAGTTGATGTTCCCGATGCGAGAATTGCGATCATCTTATCAGGCACTGGTAGTGAACGCGAATACATTCAAAGATTGGGTCGAGTTCTCCGCAAAAGCAGCGATGTTAATAAACTAGCAATTCTCTACGAAGTCGTCACCGAAAATACGAGTGAAGAAAGAACATCTCAACGCCGTCGAGGAGGAATGCAAGTTGAAAAACCCCAACCAAAAAGTATGATAGAACCACCAGAACCAGAACATCAACAACTAGAAATATTCAAACCAACACCCATTTATGGAGTGAATCGAGAGACAACAAAAAAAGCCGCAGAAACACCCGCAAAATGGGGAGAACACAACGATGATGACATCCCTTGGTAGGGAACCTAAATCATTTGTAAACACTCTCTTGCTTCCTCTTTCTTCCTTCGCGTCCTTCGCGCCTTCGCGGTTCGTTAAAAATAATTTATGCTACCAACCGAACTACTCAGCCACTGCTCTAAGTCATTTATTCTACCTCAGATTCCCCTTCCGTCTCTTCATTCTCAAAAATCGCAAAATCGCTGATGTAATCTCGCACGACACGCTCGAAGAACAAGGGAGCCGGTAAACTCGACCAGTCGCTGTAATGACCGAAACCATAGCGCAAAGATTCCACAAGCGCAGCAAGGCGATCGCAATCATCTTTTTCCTGCCGCAAGGTAACAACAATTTCAAGAGGATTAGGAGTTGGCAATTGTCCGATATAAGGCGAACGGCTTCCGATTTGGTGAACCTCTAATTCAGCTTTGTTTGAAACTTTTCCCAGCGAACCATCCTCTTTTTTATGTTTGAAAACTGTACTGATTTGTGTCGAGTTATAGCAACTTTGACCGCGCGATTTCTGGTGGAGTGTTTTACGTCCTACAGACAGGTAAGCAACACAACCAGTTTGATTAATTTGGCTGTTTTGATTAGTTGGAGTCAGCCGAAACAACTTCATTGCACTAGAGGCTGAAGGGATTTCAAAGGTTGAAGTTAGTTCTTCTTTTGTTCTCGTATCTTCCAGAAAAGTCTCTGCAAAATAGCGCACTTTTTTATCGATAATTCCAGGGGCGAGGTCTTGGCGAATCCGAATTATCCGCGCGCCTTTCCATTCTTGCTCCATATGTTCGTGCAAGGGACTTCCCGACTTGGTTTCAAAATTAATCTGATTTGCATTCATTTTAGAATCGGCAAGCCAAGGCCAAAGTTGCACGCAGTTGGAAGAATCAATCATCACTAATGGTTGATTTTCCTCGTCTACAGAATTGGAAATAATCTGCTTGACAAATTCCATGAAGCGAATTTCACGCCCCTTTTTGTCATTAGCCAGTTTCACGGGGGAGATTTGGGAGATAAAGGCGATCGCATCAGAAAACTTGCTCCAAGGACTGATTTGTAAACTATTCCCTTTATCATAGGCACAAGACAGTTCGCACTCGCCTGTCTCCACGTTGAGACGCATAGCAACTGGCAAAAATGTATCACCAATATCACGGCGAGTGCGACCTTTCTGTTTGCGGACAATCGTAATCCCAATAATTTCTTTTGGTCGGGCTTCTATTGGAGTATCTTTTAGCCATTTGTCAACCTTTTCTTTGACATCATCAATGCGGCCAGAATGAGCTGAAAGTAAGTCTTTTAGAGCAGCTTGCACTCGATGGGAAAAATTAGCGAGGTCGAGAATATTTTTCTCCTTGGTTGTTTCAATAGGTAGCAGAAACTGCACGCAAGAACCAGCGATTGTAGCCAGTGCTTGACGGGATGAGGGCTTATTTACGGCATCGTCATGTTTGTTGTCTGGATACCATTCCCGTGCCATTACGAGGCAAAAAGTGCGCTGTTTGCGTAAAGCCAGTTGTTGGACGATCGAGTCCCAGGCTTTTATGCGGTGTTGCGATCGCTCTTTCGGTTTCAAATTTGCACCTGACAATGACTCTTTGGGCCCGTGAGTGTTTGCTGGTAAACGATTAGCAATGAGTTCGATCGCACCACCCCAGAGAACGCGAATCATTGCTTGCAGCAGTTTTATTTCGGTTTGGCATTGTTCTTCGTAAAAGACAACAAGCAACAGTCTTTCGTTAGGATATAGCTTGCACATAGCTTCCTGGTTTGCCTGAACTATCGCCTTGAGTTCTTTTAATTGACAAACTAATTGAAGGGCTTTTCTGCCTTTTGCAATATTATCTAAATTGGTATCAAGGTGGTTTGTTAGCAAGCTGTTTAACTCATTGTCATCAAAGCTTTCTAGATATTTGGGAGTCAAATCATAACAGTCGTCTTCTTCGAGAACTTCTAAAGCAGCACCTAACAAAGTAGACAGATTAATCATGCGTGAAGCTGTATCGTCTTTTTTGTGACTTTCACCTTTGATTTTTACGGGTGAGTAATTATCGAAAGGTTTGAAGCCAATAAGCTTAATAATTTCGGCAATCTTTTCAAAAGCTTCTAACTTATCAATCTCCGGTACACCAGCATCAATCTCGTGTTTTCCTTCTTGCAGTCCGTTGCGGTAAGTTAACACTACTTGACAGCGTTCTGTTGAAGCTTTACCCAATGCAATTTGGGAACCATCAATATTTTGACCGTCAGGCGTTTTTAGCGGTAGTTTTAGCTTGCCGCGCAATGCTTCAAAATCTTTATCGATCGCCCAAAACCAATTTTTCTTTTTTTCCTGTTGATTTTTCTCCTGTTTTTCCAACTGCGAATGCACTGTGTAACTAAAAGCGCGATCACCATAGTCATCAGAAAATACAAAACCGCTAATATCTGCTGAGTTAAAACGTACAGGTTTTAACTTACTGAACCAGCGGCGCTTGGAGACATCTATCTTCAATAAAGGCTGGTGCAAAGAAGGATAAGTTACAACTTCTAAGCTTACTACCAGACTGAATGTTCCTGTAGTGTCGGGTAGAGTAATCGGATCGGTAATCAATTCTGCCTTTCCAGTGGTGAGCCTCCCGCCGCTAGAGATAACCCGTTTCATTGTTCCGAGTCCCTGAAAAATCTCTTTTCCGGCGATCGCACGAACTGCATAATCGACTAACGCGCGATAATCATCATTCTTTCTAGCCTGAGTTGTTCCTGTTTCTGCTGACCATTTCCACGGTAAAACTTGAGACTCCGACGGACTAATTGTTAACAACTCTTTTCGCTCGTGTAAGTCTTCCAAACGGTCGATAACTTCCAATAGTCCATCTTCTTTATCAGCAAAAGGTTTGAGATAATTTATCATCCACTCGTTGATAATTGGGCGTAATGCTTTTTGGATATCCTGAGTATTTTCGCAATTTAAGTAAGCAAATGGTTCAGGCTTATTTACAGTTTTAGGATTCAACGAATACTTACTCAGACCCACATTTGACTGCATCCGTGCTAGATTATTAAGTCCTACTTCTAACAAACCTCGCAGCGAGGCATAAGGGAGATTTTTGATAGTTAAATCACCCTTACAAACAGCTTTTTGTATAGTTGAAAGCTCATATAAAGCAGCTTTTGTCCAAGCTAGCGTTAAGCCTTGAACTATTACTGGTTCGATGTTATCTGGCACGGTAAAAGCTAGGGGTATTTCTTTCAGACTCTTATTTGTAAGAGGAATATAAAGAGTATCTGAAAACACAGCAGCTTCAGTTTCTTCGTCATTATCGGATTCTATTTCGTCAAAAATTTCGTCATTCATGGTTGCATCTCTAATAATAGTGGTTTCCTTTGCTTCGCCGTCATCATCTAATTGAGTTTCATCAAAAATTTCGTCGTTCATGGTTACATCTCTAATAAAGGTGAAAAATCATCAAAATCGTCTTCTTCCTCTGTCAAACCTTCTGAATTCCGTAAACTTGGCGGGTAAACTATGCCATCAATACGTTGCAGGGGATCGAGAAATGCACCGTAAAGTTCTTGATATATTTCTCGAATCACCGAATCGGGATGCTTGACGCATTCTTCTAAAATAATTCGCATCTGAACTAACATACTATCCCGCCCTGAGTCTGGTTTATTTTCAGTGGATTTAATAGCCCAAGCTGCATCGACAAAGTAAACTTGTACCGGACAGCCATTTCGCATCCCGCGCCCGATCGTTTGCAAAATTCCTACCATCTGATTTGCCGTAAAGGGTTTGAATAAATCTTCACCCAAACGGCTAGCCATTAGAGGTTCGCGCAACAGCCGATTCGCCGTTTTCCACAGTTGTTTTCTGGACTGTTTCCAAGCATGAGAAATTGCTGGTAAGTCTTCGGTTTCAGTAAAAACTCGGCTGTCAAATTCTTGGGTAGCTTTTCCGGCTAGACTATACAAAAGTTGAGTATCGTCAGTCGTGGGGTGGGGACGGGTGAGGAAATAAATTGTGCCAATGGCTGCATCGAGTTTCCTATCTCCTTTGGTGAAAACAATATTCACACCTCTACCGATCGCCAACATTGGAAAAATGATAATATCGCAAGTTTCATCATCTCCTAAAGCCTCGCACTGAGCGGTTGTCACGAAATCAGTTGGTTGCTCTCCGTTTTTGAGTAAATTAACAACTGCTTTGGTTCTTTTGCCGATTTCTGGATAGTAATCGTTGATAAATTTCTTAATGTTTCGAGCTTGTTCGTAGCTGTTAACAATTAGGGCTGCTTTGCGGTAAATACCATCTTGTAGATCAAAGTTGCGGATAGATTTGTAAATTTCAGATTTCTTGGTTCCTCCGCGTACCAGCAAGTCTACCATTTTTTCTAAATTGCGATCGCGCAACTCGCCAGCACCGCTATATCGCAGAGGTTCATCGCGGGATTCGCGATCGGGCAGCCATTTGAAACGATAAATACTCTTTTTTTCCTGATGTTCTGTTTGGCGCGGTTTGAGCAGATAATCTGGCCCGGAATTAATGTGATAAGCAGGACTTGCTTCGAGAAATGAGGTAGCAGAAGTCATCAAAACGGCCGGTCCTGTAAGTTCGCCATCTGCCTCAAATAACTTGTGAAAGCGGTGCATTAACATCCGAGGCGCTCCTACAAAGATGATATAAGATAGTTCTACATTTTGCGCTTGAGTTCGAGTAGTTTGTGCCGATTGGAAACTGTATTTTACCCCAGAAAAAGACCCCAAAATGTTCTCAGGAATCAGTTGTCGCAGTTCCGCTGTTGCAGTCGATGCGACAATCGGTTCTCGAATCAGTCCTTCTGCTACCATTGTTCTCGTTTGCGGTACGATCCGCTGGTAGCCTAAAATCACAAAAGTGACGCAAACAAGCAAGGTAATTGTATCCTGAGCTTCCGCTGAGTGATTGCCATCATTAAAACACAAAGGCAAAAACAAGTCCGCAATTTGTTTGACAATATTGTCGCGCCGTTCGATGAGATTCTCTGCTAAATAACGGCGAAAATAAAGAATCTGAGTTTCCCACTGCTGTTTGAGGGTGTCGCAGCTTATTCCCAGCCTTTGAGCGCACAAATCTAGGTTGAGCCGATCGTGCGGTTCAATGCCAGTGCGATCGTAAAAAGCATGGTAAGCTGCTGTTTCCCAGAATTCAGTTAAGGCTCGACTTTTGCTAAATCCCTGTTTGACTTCCTCTTCGTCAAGGCGATCGCGTTTAGAAGTTTTCTCATAGCCATCCAACAAATCGCTGACAATTCTCAGAACGGTTAATAACTGATTCTCGTAGCGTTTGCCGACTCGCGATGATGGCATATTTTGAACGGCAGTAATTAACGATGTGTTGCGATCGCCAAATTCCGACAAATCGCGGCTGTAATGCTCTACATTGCGATCGAACAATCGATAGTTTTCACCGCGAGCAAAACGATTGTGAATTTGTTCTTGAATGACTAAATGGATAGAATCTGCCGCACCTGAAAGTCTCAAAGTGGCTGCACCATAAGCATCCAGATTTGATTGTACCATATCTGCTTCGTCAAAAACTACGACATCAAATGTCCGAGCAATCAATTCAAAATAACGAAGGCGATCGCGAATGGCATGAGGTGGAACTTCAGTATCCATTGAAAGAACGTGGCCGACCCAAATATCAGCATCTAGCAAATCGCGGGGAGCTTTGTTGCGGCCGCACACCGTCCAAACCGGACAAAGATACTTTTTCATCTCCCCTTTTTTGCCACCGCTTTGTAAAATTTCCTTGCAGGGTGCATAACCAAATTCCCACATCGAAGTATCAGCATTTGAAAATGCAGGTAAGACACAATTTAAGCCAAAAGTTTCTGCTTGTTCCAAACTATAGCCAAAGCCGCCATTTCCCCCTGATGCTGCGATCGCCTCGGCAATATTATTAGCGTGTCGGCGGCGAGTTCCATCGCTTTGACCGACTAGCATTCCCACTTTGATTTCGTGAAATGCCAGTTCTGCCATGTACTGTCTGGCAACTTCAATGGAGGGAAACACAAACATCGCTTTATAATCGCGTTTTCCCAGCCACATAGCTATCAATACGAGCAAAGTTGTTTTCCCAGATCCAGGCAGTCCAATTAAGTGCTTGATGCCTTCTAATTCGATGACTGTTTCTTCTCGCAAGCCCTTGCCAATTTCGGGTACTTTAAGTGCAAAATGTTGAAACCTTTTTACCCAACTACCCTGTCTTTTTTCAGGATGATTTGCTTCGCGTTCATCCATCTCAACTGCCAATTCGTACAGTTCCGCAAGAGGAATGCGGATTTTTGGTTTCGGGGCGCGATCGAGGGAATGAGTGCGGCGCTGGCCAAGCGGGGCTGCGATCGGTCCAATTGGCACTCTCGCGGCTGTTGTTTCCTCACCTAAAGCCACGGCCATTGGCTGGCGGGGATCGGCAAAGGTGGCACTGTAAAATTGCTGTGCTAAAGGCTGACCCAGAATTTGACGCGCTTTAGTAATTAAAGAATCTTCTAGGGGGTCTGTGCGTTCAAAATGAAGTGTTTCTAAATTGATTTTATAGGTTCCCTGAGTTTTGTTGCGGTAATGGCGATCGTTATAAATAGCAACTGCGTGTTTCACTGACTGTTCTGTCACGTAAGCCAGAGACATGAGGCGCATATTGAAAATAGCTTGGCGGGCTTTTGCCAACGCGGGTGCATTGACGATACTCGCCATTCCCGATATCGTTAAAGGAGCATATTCTAGGGAATTAGTATCTAGAAATTCTGCCATCAACACGCACACCCAACAGATGCGATCTGGGCCCGTCCAAAAATCAGGTTTAGTTCTCATATTTGATTACCTTTAGCAATTTAATGACTTGTGAAACAGACATGATTTCGAGAGTAGCAGGCGGGCCTTTTTTATCGATCGCAGACTGGAAAGTAGAAAAGTAATCTGGCCGCTCTTCAATTAATTGGTCGCTGACGGCAATGATACGGCGGCGGTAGTGTTCCAGCCCCCCGATGCTGCGGTTAAGGCGCAAGGCAAGGGAGACAGGACTGGTGTACGACTTCGCGTCAATGCCAATATTGCGACCGTTAATTGACACATCGCACAGGTCGGATTCTGGGTAAAGTTCGGCATCAAGTCCGTTGTTTCCGGCTGCCTCAAAAATTGCTAATTCGTCGATCGCCGGCCCAGTCCAATAGGTTAAAATCTGGGGTTTGGCAATCAGCAATCGGTCTTGACTTTGGTCTAATTTTTCCGAAACTTTTGCGGTTGAGGAGTTGTGGCCGAGGCATTGGCGGATCGGACATCGCCCATCGGGAAAAAGTTTGCGATCGGCATATGGTCGCATCAGCGTACCGCAATGGGCGCACTGATGAGCGTATCCATTAATTAACCAAATATCCGGTACGCTATCAAAAAATGTGTCAACAATCATTCCCTGCAAAGGTGTTAAATCCTTCTCGCACAAGTAGTCTAAAAGTTGGTGTTCTCCGATGAGCGATCGACTGCCAAATAGCGATCGCAAAGCCGTATAAGCTTTATGCTGGCGGCGAATTCCCAATCGTTCAGTTGCCTCGCGCAACCGTTCGTACAGGCGGTGTTCGATCGCATTATCTTCGCCAAAAGTACCTTTACTGTTGGCAATTACTGCACAATCTGGGGTTGGCACTCGCAAGTCTGGATCGATGAGAATTACTTGACCAGAGTCAAAATCGGCGTGACAAAAAATATCTAATTCCCACTTATTGAGGGGATATCTAGCACGTTCCAAAACGGTATGTACGCAAGCGGCGCGATCGCTTTTTCCGGCTTCGATGTACAGCCGACCCAACTTGCACATAGCCCGATAAAGTTCGGATGGTATACCGTCATCTTGGCGAACAATGTCTCGATTGAGAATTCTTGTGTATTGCCGCAGAATTCCCTGAGCTAGCAATATAACAGTATCTTCAGCGAGATCGATCGTGCTGGCGTGCCCTGTGGGCAATGGCAATGTCGTTGTTTGCATTTGCGGCAACCACGAGGGGTCTTGACAATTTGCCTCCGCAATGATTTGTTGTTCCAAAGTTGCGTCGGGGAATGAGGGTAAAACTTGCGCGATCGCCGCCAGCGTCCAGCCCCGCTTCAGCAGCAGCGCCACACCCAATCCCTCCAAAATCTGGCGAAATCTAAATTCTTGCCCTTTGGGTTGCGACAAAAGCTGCTTCGATCGCCACAGCCGGACTGTTCGCACGGCTGGCGGTTCCACAGACAACCCAAGCCGATCAATTTCGCGTTTCAGTTCCTTGGCGATCGCCTCAGCAGTTCCCTGCCACTGACGAATATCTTCAAAGTCCATGACTGTAAAGTATCTAAAGTTTTACAATTTCTGTGTTAACACTAAACGATGTAATTTAAAATGTCAACAAGTTTTTCTGGGCTAGAGCCACAAACCTGTTAAAAATGGGTTATTTGCCCTGAAAGCTTCCCACAGCAAAGATTCCAAAAGCGGTATAACTAAACAAATACCCCTCAGCGTACCCTTCGCGTCCTTCGCGCCTTCGCGGTTCGTTAAAAATAACAAATGCTACCCACTGATTTACTAAGCCACCGTCAAAACGGCGAATCAATCACCCCATTACGCCTCAAGATAGATGCTAAAAACCTAGAAGCAGCTACCGAAATGATTGACTGCTTCCAAAGTGCGATGGGCAAAACCCAAGGCGAACTAGACAAAAGCTTACAATCCCTAGAAGGCGACAGCCCAGACTACCGCCTCAAACGCGGACTAGCCCACCTTCTCAAAGGCGGTTTCAGCACCTTTGAAGTCGTCAGTCCCCTAGAACCAATTGCATTGAGACAGCGCGTATTTGCATTGTCAGCGCGATCGACTCCGAGTCATCATTCCACCCAATTAACCCTCGAAACACTAGCACTTGAAATCGGTCAAGAATTAAATAGAGAAGTTTTAACCAAAGAAATCAGCACAGGTTTATACGCAGATTTAAACGAAAACAAAATCTTTACCCAATTCGATGCACCAACACCAGAAGCACTATTACATCGCTACAATCTTTCTCAAGTCCAAGGCATATTTTACCGTGCAAGTCAAGTCCAATTAACCGCTCACCGCAACGATCCAGGAGAATACAAACTCCTATTCCGCTATCTGAAACTATTTCAATTGATGACCTATATCGAAGGCGATGCAGACCACGGTTTTACGCTCACAATAGACGGCCCTACAAGCTTATTCAAACCCAGCACCCGCTACGGATTAGCCCTAGCAAAAATGTTGCCCGCACTACTGCACGTCACCAAATGGAGTATGCACTCAACACTGCAAACAAAAGACCCTTTTACTGGCGTATTAAAAACAGGTAAATTCACCCTAAATTCCGACTGCGGTTTAGTCAGCCACTATCCCCCAGGAAAACCCTATGATAGTATGTTAGAAGCAGCATTTGCCGAAAGATGGAGTTCCACAAAAACCGAGTGGCAACTAGAACGAGAAGTAGATTTAATTCCCATTCCAGGTAGCGTGATGATTCCTGATTTTAGGTTGGTGCATCCCGACGGGCGAGTGTTTTTATTAGAAATAGTTGGTTATTGGCGGCCGGAGTATTTGCAAAAGAAATTTGCCCAAGTACATAAGTCAGATTGTGATAACTTAATTTTGGCTATTTCCGAACGGCTGAATTTGGAAAAAGCTGGGGTGAAGGTAAAAGATGTACCCGCAAAAGTAGTTTGGTTTAAAGATAAATTGTTACCCAAATCAGTCCTGGAAGTTCTGGATGATTAAAACACTCGGCGGTTGAAACCGCGTCTACAAAAACAAAGTCCACCTGCGTGGACTAAGAAATAAGTCGGATTTTGTATTATACTAAAGTTAGCCCGATCGCCAAATCCTCTCTCACCCTAAAATTGATTGAACAATGGCAGACACAAATATTGTCGATAAAATCAAAAAGCTGCTAGCCCTCGCCACTTCATCCAATGAAAATGAATCGACTGCGGCGGCCGAAAAAGCTTCACTTTTGCTAGCACAGTACAATCTCAGCCTCGCCGACTTAGGCCCTAATTCCCAGGAAGAAATCGGCGAAAGTGGAGTCGAAACAACAGCCAAGTACGTCACTTGGAAAATGATTTTACTTTCGGGCATTGCTGAGGCTAACGGTTGCAATGCGATGCGAAACACTTATACTGGTACAATGTTTTTGGTGGGAACTTCTACGAATTTGACAGTTTGTACGCACCTTTACGAATATTTGAGTCATGCGATCGAACGAAGGGCAAAATACCGCAAAGGAAGTGGGCGGGGATTGGCTTATCTCAATGCTTTTCGAGTGGGATGTGCGACGAAATTGAGACAAAGGTTGTTGGAACAAAAAAGTGAGATGGAAGAGTCGGGGATTCCCGGTGTGGGTGATGTGGCGGCGACTCCAGCGATTGTGGTGCGATCGATGTTTGAAAAGAACCAACAGGCGATCGCAAAGTATTTAGAGACTTTAGGTGGTAAAGTTAAAACGAGAACTGGTTCTCAAATCAGTAGCGAGGCTGGTTTTAACACTGGTTATGAAGTGGGCGATCAAATTAGTTTGCACAAGCAAGTGAAACCACAAGGTGATTTGAAACAACTCAATGAAAGTCTTTGAGGTAAAAACATGACAGTTTACGATTTAACTATTGCTAAAATCAGCCAAATGCCAGAGTCACTGGTTCAAGAGGTGAATGATTTCATTGACTTTTTGCTCCTCAAATACAACAGTGAATTGCCACAGCTTACTGAATCAGACTTTTCTGACTATTTAAAGAATTTAGAAACCTACGAAGAAAAGTTGGCCCGTGGAGAAATCCAATGGTAGCAGCTTCATCTTTGTAAATTATGTTTGTTCGCTAAGTAATTGTTCTTTCAACTCCTGACATTCTTTGGCTAGCGGGATACCTAACTCTGTGGCGATGGATAAAGCGCGATCGCAATATTCAAGAGCTAAAGTGCGATCGCCCAACCTCAGATAAATTTCTGCTTGGGTTGCTTGTACGATGGCTAAATGTTGCTGATTGTATGCGATAACTTTATCGTACTCTTCCAAAGCACAGTAAACTTTACCTAAATGAATTAAAGCATACCCCTCTTCTTGACGATTTTGGAGTTCCTGCATAACGGCTAAAGATTCTTGAAGCAAATTAAGAGCTTGGGGATAATCTCCTATAGAGAAGTAAGCATTTCCTAAATTTCCTAGCGCTTTTCCCTCATCAAGACGATTGCTAATTTCACGAAAAATGGTCAAACTCTGCTGGTGATACTTAATCCCTTGAAGATAGTTGCCTCGAAAACGACACGCATTTCCCAAATTTCCCAGTACAATTCCTTCACCGTTGCGATCGCCTATTTCTCGAACAACTACTAAAGATTGCTGATAAAACTGAATTGCTTGTTCGATTTGTTCTAAATTAAAGTAAGCTAATCCCAACTTACGTAAATAGGTAGCTTCACTCCAGCTATCTCCCATTTCTTGTGTAATTTCTACCCCTTGCTGATAAAACTGAATTGCTTGCTCGTAATTTCCTAAATAGCAATAAGCATCAGCGAGATTTGACACAGACATACTCTCGCCTCTGCGATCTCCTATCATCTGTTGAAGCTGCAACGATTGCTGATTGAACTGAATTGACTGCTGGTATTCTCCCAAACTGAGGCAAGCAACACCTAGATCCAAAAGTGAATCAGCTTCACCTTGGCGATCGCTTATCTCTCGTGTAATCTTCAGTCGCCTCTGATGAAGTTCAATTGCTTGTTGAACTTGCCCCAAACAGCGGTAAGCATTAGCCAAATTACCTAAAGAATTTGCTTCACCCCAGCGATCCTCTCTTTCGCATCTAATCTCTAATGACTGCTGATGGCATTCAATCGCTTGCTGGTACTGCCCTAATGAATTGTAAGCAGCTCCCAGATTCACAAGAGATATAGCTTCAAACGAGCGATCGCCACTCTCTTGCGCAATCTCAAATGCTTGCTTCAGTAGGAGAATTGCCTCCTGAATTTGCCCTAAAGAACGGTAAACGTTACCCAAAGCACATAGAGAATGACCCTCACTAGGACGATCTCCAATTTCTCGTGTAATTTCCAATGCTCGTTGATATAACTTAATCGCCTGTTGAACTTGTCCTATAGCATAGTAAACATTGCCAATATTATGCAGAGAATCAGCCTCAAATGAGCGATCGCCAATTTCCCTGTTAATCTCCCGTGCCTGTTTAAAAAACTCAAGAGCTTGCTGATGTTGCCCTAGTTTTTGATAAATATCACCAATCTCAGTTAGGAAAGAAAAGTCAAGGCCTGGGTCAATTTTCTTTAAAAGTGCCTTATTTAATTCAATCACTTCACGGTAATATCCCCAAAGACCCAATTGATTGTGCAGTTCTGCTTTGGCTGGTGTATCAAGTATCATATAGAAAATAGTACCTGCTGCCATCCATTCTTCTATTTCACAAAAATGATGAAATGCTTCCAGATATCCCCGCACCTTTTCTAATTTGGAAGCGTCCGACTTAGTTTTGTACTTGGTGAGCCAGTTTAGTGAGGCTCTGTAGTGAGTACGCTTCCAAAGTGGTTTAATAAATTTGACAGATGCTAAATTAACACTTAAAACCATTTTTTCACCAGATGGTCTATCGCTAGCCAGCACAACTGAGTTTTCAGGTGGTATGAAGTTACTCATCATTTTCGCCCAAATTTTTTAAATGCTGTGATGCTACACTGCGAATTAAATTGTGCTGTCGCAAGTGTATCTCATCGTCAATTAATTCTGCTTCTACCAAAAAGCGATCGCGCAGTACATCCAATGCTAAGTCTTGCTTCTCCTTATCGCAATCCCAATCTTCCAAATGACTCAGCCAAAACTCTTCCGGTACGGCACAGCGATACACAGAAGCTTCGCAAAGCAATCGATAGGCATTCAAAACATCTTTTTTCAATCTCTCAAACGTCTTTTCCAGCCGGAAACGCACATTTTTTCGCAGTTCGCGAGTATATCGATCGAGTCGCCAATTGTCATCTGCTGATGCCGTTATTCCTTTAGTCTTAGCCTCCTCAATTGCCTTCTCCACTTCTTCTATTTCATGCCCATATTTATTCCAATAAACCGCCACATTGCCAGAAAAAGGCTGAGTGCCAATTTCCCCAGCAATCACCCGCAAAGCCAATGGATGCCCCTCATAAGCAGCCCCGATTCGTTCTAAATAGAGTCTGTGTTGTGAATCTATTTCAACCTCTAGTCCAGTTTTTTCAAACAAGTCTAACTGTTCTGATGCTGTCAGTCCCTTCAAGTCTTCGCGATACCAGAAATTTTTATAACGAGCCGGAATTTGCTCTGGCAAATCCTGCGATGTTACTATAATCCGACTTTGGCAAGATTCGACTGCCAAAAAAAGTTCAAAAAATTTTGCCCATAACTCATCCTGAAAACCATTCCAGCCTGTTTCTTCATTTCCTTTTAAAATCAGTTCCAGAGAATCTATCACTATCAAATATCGATTTTCTCGCAATCGCTTGACTGTCCTATTCAGCAGCCGCTGCGTATCTTTGTGATCGTCTGGCGTAATGCGTTCTCCCCACTTTTCTAACCATCGAATCGCCACACTAGCAAAATCAGAAGCTTGCTGCTGGTTTTCAAAATTCTCCTGATGAAACTTACTCCACTCGTCTTGCAATTCCACCGCCAATCTTTCAGCTAAAGCTGTTTTACCAATTCCCGCGATGCCAAGCAGAATTAACAGGCGACACGAACCCTGAACCTTCTCTGCAAGTTGAGCAATTAGGTCTTTTCGACCAACCCAAGCATCATCACAAGCAAAAAACTCTGCTATCGAATCTGTCTGAGACAAGGGACTATTATCAACGATATCTTCCCAGTTATCCACTGCTACAGCCTTGCAAATCTTGACAAAAACATCCTGCCCAATAGGCTTCCGCCGCCAAAACCGCTTTAAAGTTGCTACTGAAGTTTGGGCATCTCCACACCAGCTAGAAGCCTGTTTTTCCAAGCCTTTCTTTCGCCTTGCCCGATCGACTATTTCCAACCCAGATTCAGATGCTCTTAGACTAGCTGCCATGGTGATTTTTTAACCTTCAGTAACCATATTTAACTTATAACATCTGCCAATTTGTGGCGCGGCTCAATTTTGGCTCACTTTTGGATACAGCGCCAGAAGTGCGTTGAAATTGAGCCGTCAAGCCTTTGCTGTTCGAGGAATATAGAGATGGGAAGCAAGTTAGGCAATATCGACCTCTTCCCAATTCCAACTCGCACTATGGATTAAAAAAAATGCACGAGTACAAACAATTGACATTCGCTGACGCAGTAATTGCAGAACTTCAAAAATTACTTTCTGAACCATTCCGCACTATTGAACAAGCTGAAAAATCACGCCTAGAAATTCGCGCACTTCTGGAGTTGCAAGAATTCTTTAAGCTGGTGTGAAAAACAATCAGTTTTACTCATAGAAAAATATTAGTGGTTTCAGGAAACCATTATCAGTGAGTTTAGTTCCGATGCCTACCATGACTCCTAGACCTCTCGATAATTAATTGATATATTTATTGTATCCCTATTTATTTACTTGTCATTACACCATGTCTATCGCACTTTCTGAACCCTTCACCACCAACTCCATGCAAAACCACTATAATGGGATACGGTGCAAAATGTGAACAACCAACAACCAAACATTATGTTCTTAGTAACTGGAGCAACAGGCGCACTAGGCCGCCGCATAGTACGAGAAATTAGACAGCAAGAAAAACCTGTCCGCGCATTTGTTCGCCTCGCATCTCGCTACTCGGAATTAGAAAACCGAGGCGCAGAAATTTTCATCGGCGACTTGAAACAAGACAAAGATATTAAAAAAGCCTGCCAAGGAGTGAAATGCGTTATCAGCACCCACGGCACCGGCGGCGATGTTCAAGCCGTACACTACCGCGCTAACATAGAATTAATCGACTGCGCCAAGGAAGCCGGAGTTGAGCATTTTGTATTTCTTTCGGTACTGGGAGTCGATCGCGGATACGAAGATTCCGCAGTATTCAAAGCCAAGCGAGAAGTCGAAAAATACCTGCAAAACAGCGGATTGAATTATACAATCTTGCGGCCAGCCGGTTTTGCTTCCAGCTTGTTACCATTAGCAGAAAGGTTTCGAGAAACCGGACTTTACCTGCTGATTGGTGATAGCAAAAACCGCACCTCCGTTGTCAGTACCGACGATTTGGCAAAGATTGCTGTAAACTCGTCAACTATTGAAGGCGCACGCAACCAAATTCTGCCAGTCGGTGGCCCGGATGTGCTGACAAGAGATGACATTTCCCGCATTTTTGGACGTTTGTTCGATCGCGAACCTGTAGTCATTAACCCGCCATTGGTTGTGTTTGATGGATTACGAAATGTTTTGGGTTTATTAAATCCTCAAGTTCAAAAAAGCTTAGGAACTTTGCGGGTATTACTGGCAAATGAGTTTTTCTGTACCCCTGAAGAAGTGCAAAAGTTGGAATCAATATATGATATGAGAATGGAATCCCTAGAAAGCTTTTTGCGGCGCAATTTGAGCCTTTAAAAGATTAGTCCTTCTCGTTACCAATCATATCAATTCCGGTTACAACGACCTATGATACAGAGGAGACGGCAGTGCCGTCTCCCTACCCAAAATAATATTGTAGGGACACGGCACTGCCGTCTCCTCATTTTAACTGCTAATAATTCCGATGCAACCGGAAACTATATCAGAAATTGGTAACGAGCAGCTTGCCCACCCTATCTGCAAACCTTTTAAGCAGAAACAGGTTGAGATGCTGCACCACCAATATAGATTGTAGTTGCGATCGGTGGAGAAGTTGGCTTCGCAATTAAATAACCTTGAACGAAATTTGCTCCTCGTTGCCGCACCCACTCAAACTCTTCCAAAGTTTCCACACCTTCAGCAACAGTTTTAATATCTAATTTATGGGCGATTTCTAAGGTTTTTTCGGTAATTAATGACTTATAATAATCTAGATGAACATTGCGGATTAGTTCCATATCCAACTTAATAAAATCGGGACGCAACTGGTGCATCAAGTTTAAATTAGAAGCACCGCTACCAAAATCATCTAGTGCAATTAAAAATCCTGCTTCTCGATAAAAATTAAGAATCTTAATCAAGTGAGACATATCTGGAGGATGCCGAGATTCTGCCACTTCAAAAACAATATTACTGTGAGGAATTCCTGATTCATCAATAGCCTGCACCGTCATTCGCAAACACGTAGCCGGATCGTAAACAGAAGTAGGAGAAAAATTAATAAAAAGTAATTCCTTCATCTCGTATACCTTGGCTTCTCGGATAGCACGAGTCCTAGCTAAAGCATCTAGTTGAAAAATTATTCCCGCCGATTCTGCCTGGGCAAAAATGCGGTTTGGAGGAATTAATTTGCCCTGTTCATCAATTCCTCTGAGCAGTGCTTCTTGTGCAAAAATTTTAGAAGTATCTGAGGTATAAACAATTGGCTGAAAATGAGTAGTAATACGTTCTTGAGACAATAAATCTAACAGCCAATCTGAGTTACTGAAGTTAATAAAACTGTCTAAGGAAGTCATCCGAGAAAAATCGCAGAGCTTCGGCTGTTCAATTCCCTGCATCCACAAAACTTTTGTCTCTTTTAACTCTTGAGTTGTTAGGATAGATAATGCTGTGTTGTTAAAACTTTTTGTCCCCTTCCGGTCAATTATAATGTATAAACATTTCCCGTCTTCTAGAAGCAGGTATTCAAGTAGTGCCTTTGCCAGTGCGGAAAGAATCTTATTCAGCGTATGTGATACTGGAAACCATAGGTAAAGACCCCCGCTGCCCTTTATTTTGTTGGGTACTGTTTCGCAGCGTGAGCAGGGGCGGAAGGTTTTGCTACTTCTATGCACGAGAATCTTCTCCAATTTTTTTGTTAATTTTTAAATGGATAGCAGTATCTAATTATAAGCTAATTCAGCTATCAATAAATCTATCTGAAGATGTGAAAATTTAAGAATTTATAGTAAAAAAAATATTCGAGTATTTTTAATTAAGTCTAGTTTCCAATATGGTTATAGCCGAAGGAAGAAAGAAGATGTAAAAATAGTGCCTACAGTTGATTTTTGGGCAATGAGGATTTGACAGAAGTTGCGATCGCCCGCACGCCCGATCGACTTTTAACCCCTAAAAAATATTTACAGCTCAGGTATTACACCAAAGAAGCCTAGTTTGCGATCAATTTCCTGCCTGATTCAAAAATCGGGATGACAGGATTTGAACCTGCGACCCCCTCGTCCCGAACGAGGTGCGCTACCAAGCTGCGCTACATCCCGAATTTAGTCATTATTTTTTTTAAGGTATCACATAGAAATCAAAAATTTACAGGCTCGTATATAATGAATTATAAAATACGACTCAGGCGGAGACAGGCGTGACAGTTAAGCCACAGTGGTTGCGAGTTAAAGCCCCCCAGTGGGAGCGCGTTGGCAACGTCAAAGAGATTTTGCGGGATTTAGCATTAAATACGGTTTGCGAAGAGGCTTCGTGTCCCAACATCGGCGAGTGCTTCAGTGCAGGTACTGCCACATTTTTAATTATGGGGCCTGCCTGTACCCGCGCCTGCCCTTATTGCGACATTGACTTTGAGAAAAAGCCTCAACCCCTAGATCCGACGGAACCAGAAAGATTAGCGCAAGCAGTAGCACGACTCAAACTCAATCATGTTGTGATTACTTCGGTTAATCGGGATGACTTGCCCGATGGGGGTGCATCCCAGTTCGTGCAGTGTATTGAAGCGGTTCGCTCTGTGATGCCACAGACAACTATAGAAGTTTTGATTCCCGATTTGTGTGGTAACTGGCAAGCTTTAGAAACTATTCTTGCAGCTCGGCCGGAGGTACTTAACCACAATACTGAAACTGTAAAGCGACTTTACCGGAAGGTGAGGCCGCAAGGAAAGTACGATCGCACCCTGGAACTGTTACAACGAAGTCGTGACATCGCACCAGAGGTTTATACCAAATCTGGGATTATGGTGGGACTGGGAGAAACAGACGAGGAAGTTCGGGAAGCGATGCAGGATTTGCGGGCTGTGGGCTGCGATATTTTGACGGTGGGACAGTATCTGCAACCAACTCAAAAGCACTTGAATGTGGAAAACTTTGTGCCACCAGAACAGTTTGATGCTTGGAGAGAGTTTGGCGAATCTTTGGGATTTTTGCAAGTTGTTGCTTCTCCTTTAACTCGCAGTTCTTATCATGCTGAACAGGTGAGGGAATTAATGAAACTTTACCCACGCCACTAATTTTAATTTTGGTGATGTGGTTTTAGTTCCGTTTCCCTTTAGCGATCGCATATTTTCCAGAATCAGGGGTTGCAGGAATAAAAATGACCTCGATCCAAAAACATCCGCAAGTTATCGGTGATTTGATTGAATTAGCAAGTTACGTTAAAGTAAGTGCTATGTAGTCATTGAAAAAGTGAAAAACAACATGAGTATCGCCCAAAACCCTGAAACAAAGCTGATCGAGAAAATTCGTAGTTTACCGCCCGATAAAATCACGGTATTAGAAGATTTTCTCGACTTCTTATTAATGCGAACTGAAGCTCATCTTCTCGTGTATGCTGCAACCAAACTCTCAGAAGCAGCTTTTGCTAAAATTTGGGATAACCCAGAGGATGCGGAGTATGACGAGTTATAATTTTGGTGATGTGGTTTTAGTTCCGTTTCCTTTTACCGATCAAACTACAAATAAAAAACGTCCAGCAGTTGTGATTAGTTCAGACGTTTATAATGCAGAATATCCCGATCGCATTCTTATGGCTATAACGAGTCAAGTTAGCAGTAGCCCGAAAGTAGGTGATATCATCATTGCAGATTGGCGAGGGGCTGGGCTTTTAAAAGCTTCTATGATTAAGCCAGTGATTGCGACAATTGAGAAACAACTGATTATCAAAAAACTGGGAAGGCTTCAAGATGTCGATATCGAGTCTTTGAAAGAGGGATTGATTGGAATTATAGGTGATAATTGAGCGATCGCTCTTTTGGATATAACTGAGAAAGGGCGATCGCTATTCTCGGTAGCCGTTGTAGAATCTTGTTGAATTAAGCGGTAAACTCGATCGCACGGCTCTTTATTTTCAGGTTAATTACTCGTTACACTCATCCTTTTTGTTGCAAGTAACGTCGCTTCTGCGCCCATTTGAATGCACTTAAACCAAGAATACTCCCCAGGATCGATGTAGGTTCGGGAACTGGTTGTGAAGGAATTGACTCACCTGATGGCAAAGATCCTGACCCCCATACTTGGCCGGGGAGTCCAGTCACATTCCGATTAAATGTTCCGGCTCCTGTCTGCTGGTTGATGCTAATCTCCTGTCCGTTAACAGTATATCCGTATAAATTACCACGCTCAAAAAATAAGCCTACAACACTGGAAAAATTAATGTTTCCAATCTTATTAGCTGACCCGCTATTGGGATCTATCGACCACAAACTATCCCCAATCGAACTTGCTAAGAATCGACGGGTGTTCGGATTGAAAACGATATCTCCACTGCTGTTAAAGCCTGAGATGTTACTGATTAACTGGGTTGCACCTGTGAGAGTATCGATCTTATAAAAATCTGAGCCTCCTGTACCATAGAGAACATTTTCCGGCGAAAACCCCAGTCCGTTTAAAGTTGAGCCTAAATTGCCAATAAATGAAGAGGTACCAGAGCTGAGGTTAATATTAAACAACTGGTTGAATGTAATCCCGAATAGTTGACCCTCGTTCGATACTGCAATATCTGTAAAAGTTGGGCCAGATGCGACTTGAGTAAATTTGGCTGTGGACTCGTTGACTATTCCGACTCCTCCACTACTTGGAGACACGAAAACAATAGATGCTGCCTTTGTTGCTGTTGCTGTTGCTCCCCAAAACAGGGCTGTTCCTGTTAGGGCGATCGATAGTTTGATGAAAAGAGAAACATTGATATCTTCACTAAAGTTTGTACGCATGACAATTAAAATCCTATGTTGATAATGGACTTGTTTAGATATCTTCTAACACAACTGCCATTTATGACCTTGCGCTTTTGAATCCCTAATTTGCCACAAATGGCAAGCTTCTATTGATTTATACGAATCCCCCGCCCGGTTTTATGCAAAATTAGAATTTTTGTTACATTTCTTTATACGATCGCCAGTGATGCTGATTCAATTGAAAAAGAGTTGATTCAGGTGAATTAGATTGAAGTTGATTTTTAGTGGTAAATTTCACATAAGACCCGACTCATTTCACCTCTTGCTTTTGTAACAACAATGCAGGAATAGGTTCGCTATCAAAATCAAGCAACTCACCAGCCACAGGCAGCCATTCATCATTTATTTCTTGACAAGAAACGGCTATCACCCTGTCAAAACTATCGTCGCAGGGGAGGATGACTTCATAAACAAAACCATCCTCAGCGGTCAAAAAAGCATCTCGTATATCAATACTTCCAGACCGAACCCGTTTAAACCGACCTATAGACATGGGAACATAAAGCCATTTTCCCATTTCTTTTGTCTGGCTTGCCCAAACAGCAATAAATATCTGTTCAGACGCATTTCGGCAAGCAAATAGGCACGGTACATCGTAATACTCGTACACCTCGATAATTTCCAATTTGCCTAGATGAGTAGACTCTGGAAGTAGGCTCATAACTATACCTCACTCAGTGACATCAACAGCTTCAAATAAAGTCAAGGCTTCAACGTTAACTGGAACCCACAAACTGTGGTGAGAATTCTTAGTACCCGGTGAGGGAGTGTGCTTGATTCGTCCTGAATCGGGAGTCAAATTTGCCACAGCAACTTTCATGTTTTTAAACCGACCAGTTCTGCGGTTAACCGTGACATCATCTCTTAAATTAAAAACAGAGAGAGTACAGGAACGGCATTCTTTTTCACTGTCAGGAAATTGCCGATTTGGGTAAAGTTGGCGCACTGTCAAAAAATCATCAGCCGTTGCAGCATCTTGTTGAATCAGGCGGTAAACTCGATCGCACGGCCCTTTAGCGTCGTTTGGCGGGCAATCAGGGAAACAGTCGGGTCACTCCATTTGATAACCTCTGAGATGATTTTGATCTACTCCCCCTTACCCTTTGCCAAAAACTCCCGCAGCCTCAACAAACTAGCGGTTTGCCCCAAATTCAGCGGCAACAGCGACACTCCCTCCAATCGAGACTGCACCCATCCGTCGCCCCAATACCACTCGTGAAATCCGTCAATTCCCTGACTCAATAACAGCCGCAGACAATTCGGCTCAGCAATATCAACGTGGTGCTGAACCGCCACCGGGCCCAGCCAACTTGTAAACGTCAAACCTTGAGAAAATTCTTCTGGTAAGCCACTAGAGAACTGTTGCGGCCACAACCATTGCTGCAATTGGCTCGATCGCACCAAACTATCCCGAATCGCCTTTTCCGAAGCTTCAAGCTCAATCCGCAGGTTGCTTTGTTGAAAATTACCGAACATAAGAATTCTAGATATAAGTGCAAGTAACTTAAATGTAACTTAT
The DNA here is from genome assembly GCF_021648855.1 of Tychonema litorale BBK16. Classification (GTDB taxonomy): domain Bacteria; phylum Cyanobacteriota; class Cyanobacteriia; order Cyanobacteriales; family Microcoleaceae; genus Microcoleus. The sequence continues at coordinate 26,266 of NZ_JAKJHX010000040.1, forward strand.
TGCACTGCTTCTAACCTGTTCCGGGCGGGCAAGATGCCCACCCCACCAGCCGAAAATCCATGTTTTGTGGAACAGGCATCTTGCCTGTTGCTGAGTGCCCCACCAGCCGAAAATCCCTGTTTTGTGGAACAGGCATCTTGCCTGTTGCTGAAAATAGTGCAAGAAGCTCGATCGCACATCAATGTCAATCACTGTTCCAAATCACTGAAAAATTTAACAACTTTGATCGAATATATCGTCCAAAACACAATTTTCGTATCCAATTGTTAAGCTCTGTTTCATTTCATTTAAATCTCCCCTTCTCACCCCACGACATCGAAACTCCGTGATAACATCACACATGAGTAAAGACTTATAGAAAAAAAACTGGGGAGAAAAACTTTGACACTAAGGGTTGCAGTAGTAGGTTCAGGCCCTGCGGGTTCTTCCGCCGCCGAAACACTCGTAAAAGCAGGCATCGAAACATACCTATTCGAGCGCAAATTAGACTACGCCAAACCTTGTGGCGGGGCAATTCCCCTGTGCATGGTACAGGAATTTGACTTGCCGCAAAGCATTATAGACCGCCAAGTCAGAAAAATGAAAATGATTTCCCCCTCCAATGTAGAGGTGGATATCAATATCGAAAACGCCGACGAATACATCGGTATGTGTCGCCGGGAAGTGCTTGATGGCTTTATGCGCGATCGGGCGGCCTCCTTGGGTGCCAAACTAATTAACGGTACTGTTCACACCTTAGAGATTCCCGGCAACAATAAAGACCCCTACATTCTCCACTATGCCGATCACTCCAGCGGCGAGGCAATGGGAATTCAGAAAACTCTGAAAGTGGATTTGGTGATTGGGGCTGACGGTGCTAACTCTCGCGTAGCAAAGGCGATCGATGCTGGTGATTACAATTATGCGATCGCCTTCCAAGAACGCATCCGTCTGCCGGAAGATAAAATGGCTTACTACCACAACTTAGCCGAAATGTACGTCGGTGATGACGTATCTACCGACTTCTACGCTTGGGTGTTCCCCAAATACGACCACGTAGCCGTCGGTACTGGCACGATGAAAGTCAATCAAGCCAGTATCAAAAAGCTGCAAGCAGGTGTCCGTGCCCGCGCCGCCAAAAGACTCATGGGCGGTGAGATCATTAAAGTGGAAGCTCACCCGATCCCAGAACATCCGCGTCCTCGCCGGGTTGTGGGCCGAGTTGCTCTCGTAGGCGACGCCGCCGGTTATGTTACCAAGTCTTCGGGCGAAGGTATCTATTTTGCTGCGAAGTCTGGCCGGATGTGTGCAGAAACGATCGTGGAAATTTCTCAGCAGGGTACGCGGATTCCGACTGAACAGGAAATCAAGCTTTATCTGAAGCGTTGGGATAAGGCTTACGGGATTACTTACAAAGTGCTTGACATTTTGCAACGGGTGTTCTACCGTTCTGATGCTACTCGTGAAGCTTTTGTGGAAATGTGTGCCGATCGCGATGTGCAGAAACTCACATTCGATAGCTACTTGTATAAGACTGTAGTACCGGCAAATCCTTTCGTGCAGATGAAGATTACTGCTAAAACCATTGGTAGTCTTTTGCGCGGCAATGCTTTAGCGCCTTAAGTGTTAACTCAGTTTGTATAAAAAAGCGGGCAGTTTTCAGGCTGCTCGCTTTTTTTGGAGTTCAGATTAACGAACCGCGAAGGCGCAAAGGGCGCGAAGAAGAAGAAGAAGTATTGTTAGTTCAAGCTCAACTGCACTAAGGTATCGGGTGCGAGGAAGTGGGAAATGTGATAAGCTCGCTCTTCTGTTTTTAGCAGGATTTTTTCGTAGAGATAGCGCGTAGCTCGATCGCCCAAACTTTCGGCTTGTCCAGCTTGACGCCGCAGCAAGCCGAGGATAGCTTGTTCAGCAATCAAATCGTGTTCCAGCATTTGGCGGCAGGAATACACGCCGTCTGCTTCTGGCTCGAAACAGCACAACTCGGCTAATTTGCTGAAGCTGGCTGCTGGTATGCCGCCCAATCCGTTCAAGCGTTCGCCCAATTCGTGGACGTTATCTTGAGCTTCTCCGTAGCTTTCTTGAAAGAATTGGTGCAAGGAATAGAATTCTGCTCCTTCCACCACAAAATGATGCTTTTGGTATTGCAGGTATAGCGCCTGAAAACTCGCTAGTAGCGCGTTCATCCCTTCACAAATCGGTGCTGTGACGGAATGTTCCAACAAAATTGGGTTTTCAGCTATGTGACCAAATGGTCTTAATGCACTCTGAATCTGGGCCATGTGTGTTCTCCTCTCAATAGGCAGCTTTTGTTGCCAATGCAATCAGTCTAGCACTCTCAATTCAGCAGTCAAGCGGGGTCTAGCGGTTTTTGAGTTCGATAGTGGAAGACTTTATAGAGTAAGAAAAATTTTTAGTAAACCTATTGAGAATAATTAGCAGTTGTGTTATAATTTAAAAAGATGCTTCTACTAATGCTTCCTGAAAATGGGGCAAATCTACAGAAGGCAGAAAGCAGCTACGCTGAAGGCAAACTTTTTTAGGAATGGCTTTTGAGAATCCTTAACTTTTTGCCAAAATCTAGCTTTTAACTTCTGTCTCCCATCAGTCAGGGTAAAAATTAATGCAAACTATTACTGTCAAAAATTAATGAATCCATCAGATCCAGAATTAGAGATTTGTGAGATTGTCCAAGTCAGTTGGCTGGACAGATGGCAAGTTTACAGACGCTTGCAAGAATTAGAAATTCCCTGCTGGTGTGGAGTCGATCGACCTTTGCGCGCTCAAATCAATACTACTAAGCAAGCTGCTCAGCTAATTAGCGTGTTGAAACAAGTCAGCGCTTCGAGGGCTGAGTTGGTGGAGTGGCTAGAGTGCTGCTGGCGAATACGCAAAAACCAGTCATCTGAAGGTAGAAGGTAGAAGGGAAAATGATGCGATTTAACCAATAAATACCTTCACTGGCGACGTTTTTCGGGTCAACATTGATGATTTTTAACAAACATTCAACAAAGGAGTCATAATCATGCACACATCTTGTAAGCAAGTTTCAGAGTTTAGCTTAGAGGGAGAAATCCTCAGCCTGATTATTGAAGATGGTTATAAACTCAAATATTTGCGAATTAGCTGCGATCGCGGAGTAGAATTTCTGGTCAAGCTATGTAAGGAATTGCGGGCATCTCTATCGTCGGTTTTAACGCCCGGATTGAGAGTTCAAGTGGTAGGAGAGAAAGAACATAACTTGAAAAATGGGAAAATAAAACTCAAAGCCTATAGCCTGAAACTGTCTGGTAGCAATGATCAAGGGCTGAAACAGCTCGATCGCACAAATGTACCTGTTGGGATTGTTATAGCCGATCGCACAAAACCACCTCAAACGCCAAAAGCTGCGACTAAAACCAATGCCAAAATATTAGTATGTCAAAAGTCCGACTGCCAAAAACGTGGCGGTGCAGCAGTATGTAAAGCTTTAGAAGATGCTCTAAATTCTCGCGGTTTAGCAAAACAAGTTACTGTTCAAGGAACCGGATGTCTCAAGCAGTGCAAAGCCGGACCAAATATCGTTGTGATGCCAGACAAAACTCGCTACAGTCGCATCAAACCTGCTGAAATTCCAGCAATACTTGATAAACATTTTACAGCTAAATAGAAGGAAGAAGGAAGAAGGCCCAACGACTGCGTTTATGCTGCCCTTCGACTCCGCTCAGGAACCGCGTAGCCGAAGTGCTCAGGGAACGCTTCAGGAAGAAGGAAGAAACGACTTCCAATGCCCAATGCTCAATGCCCAATGCCCGATGACCAATACCGAATGCCCAATTCAGGCGCTTTTCCGAAAAAAAGGCAAAAAATGACAAAAACTGTGACCTAGGTTCTTCCTTCTGGAGAATATAGCAGGATAGACTGTAGATTAGACTTTGTGAATATTGGGATAAAAAGCCATGTCAGAAGCTGATCTTCAAGCCAATCAGCACCAACCGCACTCTATTTTACGATCGAATATCGAATCATTGCGGCCAGATTTCGCTGGTGACGGGGGCTCTGAGCCGATCGACCCCCATCCGACAGATACTCCCGCAGAAGTTCGGCAAACGCCAGAAGAAGACTGGCAAACAGTCGATTTTCCCAACGCCATCAGCGTAGATGCAATTCCCACAAAGCCTGAAACAAAAAATTTGCAATCTCACGCACAGGCAACTCCCACCGATTCGTCACCAATTTCAGACAATCTCAAAAATCTGCTGGCGAATAGCGAACAAGCCAAGAGCAAAGGATCGACTCCAGTCACTCTGATGCAAGCCCTGCATGAATGCAACCGCGACCTCTTAGGGCGAATCTCCCAGCTAGAAACAGCACTCCAAGAGTCCCAAAAAAAATTGCAGGTTGGCGAAACCTTGCTCGAACAGCGAAATGCCGAACTCCAAAACACTCAAGAACAATTGACCAGGCTTTTTGGCAAACAGGAAGTTTCCAATCAAACTCTGCAAAGTCAAGAAATTTCAGTCGAAAGCTTAACTAGGCAGTTGGCAACTACCCAAACCAGACTAGCTATAGTTGAGCGAGAATCTGCCGCTACGGTGCAGCGCTATAACGAACAGTTGCATCAACTTGTAACTACAGAAAATGTTTGCCGTGAATTGCGATCGCGCTTGCACCGTCAGCAGCGCCACACTTTGCAATTTAAAGCGGCTTTAGAAAAAAGTCTGGAGATGCCCCAAAAGTCGATCGCGAATATTGAGAAAGTTGAGAATACAGACGATCGGGCTAGCGCACAATTAGAATCCTTACTCGCCGCCGTTAAAGCCCAAAGTGTCCCCCTGCCTCCAACATTTAACTCTTCCCCTGTCCAACCTTGGTCTGATCCATCTGAACCGCATCCAGAGGTAGCGACTTCAGAACAGCCGATCGGCACGGAATCCCTGGTAAGTCAGGAGTTCAACACATTAGCCAAAGCATCGGGCATTCAGTTGCGCGAGAACGAAAACTTCTCGCAAACAGAGTCAAGCCCAAGGATTGCGGAGGCTCAACAGTTAGTGGCTGAACCTGAAACAGAAAGTGCTACGGCAAAATATAGGAGCCCAGAATTGATCGGGGCTGCTAAAATTTTGAGTTCTGTCGAAACATTTGGCATTCAAGAAGTGCGATCGAATCCAGCCCACCTTACGGCATTCGGCGAACCCCAGTGGCTGACTTCGATGATCAGTCCGCTGCGGGCCGCTAAGAAGCGTCGCTCGCTCGCTGAGATTGAATTGCCAAGTTTTCGATAGTTAACTCACATTGCTACTTACAGCACTTTTCAGGTTTATAGGTACTATCAATATCCCCGTAGGGACACCGCGAGTGCCTTAGTCCCTACCGTGGACGGGATAGATCGATCGCGCGGTGTCCTTCATAAAATGTCGAATAAGCTGTAAGAGTCAGACTAAATAGCCAAATACTCTGCTAAAATTATGTAGGTCATTTTTAAGAACAAGTTTATTAAGTTTTACGAAGCACTTTATTTTTGTACCGAAATCTGACATTAAAGATTATGGTGTTTAATGTGTTTGTGATTAAATATTAGCTAAAAGTATCGGAACATCTACTTCTATGGCTCGCGAGCCGATTTCTACCTGGTATTTTACCCTAGTTGTCGTTCACTTAGAAAACCGTTTTCTATTGGTACAAGAACGCAAGTACGATCAGCAGTGGTATCTCCCAGCAGGGAGAGTGGAAAAAGGAGAGACTTTGCTGGAAGCGGCGGTGCGGAATACGGTTGAGGAAGGGGGCATTTCCGTCATTATTGAGGGGATTCTTAGGGTAGAGCATACAGTCATGCCTAGAGGAAATGTGCGTCTGAGGGTGATCTTTGTAGCTCGCCCAGAAGATAAAACCCCCCCAAAAAGCAAGCCGGACGAGCATACTTTGTGCGCTGGCTGGTATTCTCTGAAGGAACTAGACCAGTTGTCCCTACGGGGTGAGGAAGTTCGGGAAATTTTTGACTATATGGCCAGTGGTGCTCCAATTTATCCGATCGACTTGCTCAGTATCGAGGGAGCTCCTTTTAAGATGCACCGATATCGGTGGTAAGTCAATCGATTTTGGATTTTGGATTTTGGATTGAAGAGTTGACCCCTTCGGCTTCCCGTTTATTTCTGTAATCGAATTGAAAACGGCAGTGCCGTGTCCCAACTATGATTCCGGTGCAACCGGAATTGATATAATTGTGAGTGAGATCGTGTTATAATGACAGCTTTGAATTGCTAAATTTTTACTTTTTACCCGCTCCCAATAAAAAAAATATCGGTAACAAATAACCAATACACAGATAACCAATAACCACCAATAACCAATTCTCATTTGTCATGAATGACTCTTCCTCCCTAGCCAATGCCCTTTCCGAACCGCTGCGTCAGCCATTTTGGTGGGCAGCCCTAGCTTCTGTCGGCCTTCACGGAGTGTTCGGAGTTAATGCACCTAAGATCTCAAGTCTAATCTATGGTGGCAATTCATCGAAAAATCTGCCCGGTTCAGTTGGATTGGTAGAGCTAACTCCTACGGAAATGGGACGACTGCCACAAACTATACCGTCATTAAAACCCAATAGTAAGTTACCGTTGTCGATCGCACCAGTTCCCCTACTACGCAATCTAACCCCGCCCTTACCGCCAGCCCCTCCACCAATCAACTTACCAGCCCTCCCACCAGGAATGCCACCTCCAGGATTCTTTTCCCCTCTTCCCCCTTCTCCTCTGCCCTCCTTAACCCCCCCAATACCTCCAACAGATTCAACCCCCACTGTTGTCAAAACCCCAACTGTCAAAATACCCCTAGCCATCCCGCCACAGCCACCCGCCAATCAACTTTTTCCGCCCCCCGTTAATTTCGATCCGATTATCCCGCCACCACCACCATCATCACCGCCGACAGAATTGCCCCGGTTTCTTCCAGGCGAATCTGGGGAAACCAACCCGGACGAACTGCGACGTCTCATAGAAAGAGCCGCAGTGCCAGGTCTGACATCTGCAACTGATATCGCTACCCCAAAAGACTTCCAACCAGGTGGCAGGTATTCGTCGGAACCCGATCGAGATCAGCAAAATACAACCCCAAAAACTCCCGAACAAATAGCACAGGAAGATTTTGATCAGAAAAATAAAGCTTTTCAAGCAGCAAAACCTTTAGACCCATCAAGCGATCAAAAAAATCAAGCACAACAAGAAAATAGAAATAGATATCTTGACGTGTTTAAAGAATTTCAAGCCGTTCATCCTGACTTGCTCCCGATCAAACAGACTCTTTCTGTAAATGCTGTTTATCCGCCAGCAGCTTGTTCCGAAAAACTCGAAGGAATAACAATGTTCGGAGCAGTTGTCGATCAAAAAGGTGAGGTCAAGGCTTTGTCTGAACGAACCAAGATTAGCTCAGCAGGTTCGGCCATTCTTGATGATGCGGCTAAAGATGCGGCTACAGATGCGATTATGAAAAATGCTCTAAAATTTCCACCAACCAGTACGCATGGGCTGTATCAATTGGCTATCTCGTTTAAATATGATGAAAAAGTTTGCAGTGGCACTCCTGTAAAGGCATCGCCAGCCCCAACAGGGCCAAAACCAACGCTCCCACAATTGACATTGCCGTCCCCAGTTCCACCAGTGCCAAGCCCGGTAGTTCGGCCGTTGCCCTCCCCAGCCCCGACAGCTCAACCGAAACCACGAACTCAGCAATCTCCTTTGCCTCAACCGAAACCAGCAACTAAGCAATCGCCATCTCCTTTGCCTCAACCGCAGCCAGGAGCTAGAGATTTACTGTTACCTCAACCGCAGTCAGCGCCTGAAGAGTCGCCTGACCGTGAACCGCAGCCAGTATCCGAAGAGTCAGTGACTCCTCAACCTACTGCTTCTCCGACTACGGAGCCGTCACCGACAGCATCTCCTACTCCTACGGCTTCTCCTGTGGCTGCACCGTCGCCGACTACGGAACCGTCGCCGACAGCATCTCCATCTCCTACTCCTTAGTTGCGGGATTAATATGGAGTCCAAGGCAGTGCCGTATCCCTACCCAAATTAATTGTAAGGACACGGCAGTGCCGTGTCCTGATTTTTAAGTAAAATTCAATTGTATTGCACTTTATACATTTGAAATAAGTCGCCGCTTTGTTTTTTCACAACTTTTGCATCGGCAGTTTTAATCAGTTTTTCCCAATCTTCTATTTCTTCTAAAAACACCTCGCCTGTTCGGTAAGTTTCCAGAATTGCCCAATCTTCTGCTAAGGGAGCTTTGGGGTTGAGGACATCAAAAACAAAGTGACCGCCCGGTTTTAATACTCGCTTAACTTCTCCCATGACAATAGCCCAATAATCTATGGGAAAATAGCAGCTAAAACCTGTAGCAATGCACAAATCAAATTGGTCTTCTTCGTACTTTAAGCGATGAGCGGGGGCTAATTCTACACCTTTAAATAGCTTGGAATTGAGTTGAGGACCGCGGGCGTTTAAGGCATCCCGCGCGGCGCTGCTGATTTCTTGGCCGTAAAAAAAGGCTTCCCAATCGCGCCAAGGGTAGATCAGAAAGCTGACTCCGCAGCCAATGTCTAAACAGCGCTGATTTTTTTGGGGTTTGGCAATTTGCCAGAAGGGGGAAACTGTTTTGGCTTGGAGGGTGCCGGCGACAGATTCGAGGAAAATTGGCATTGCTTCGACTTCTTCGGGTAGGGCGAAGGGTTCTCCTCGGTATTCGCGATCGAACCGAGCGGCAACTGGGGAGAATAAAAGTGACCAGCTATCTGATTTGTCCTTGCTAAACCAATTTTGCTCTGGAGTAGAAGCTAGGCTATCGGACTTTTTAGACATTCTTGAATTACCTTCTGGAGGCTTTGAGAGCCTTTGTAAAGTTTTGGCGATAGGGCTTATTGAAAATTAATGCTGGCCACAGCAGTGCTAGCTTCAGTCGATTGGGAAAACTGCGATCGAAGTTTGTGCGATCGAAACCATTCCAAAATTTCCAAATACCTGCACCGTAAGCGATCAGTAATGCCAAGCTAATTAACTCACTCATTGAAATAACCCCTAAGCAATTGATCGGATTTTGGGTCAGTTCGTTAAACTGCTACATCCAATTTATCATTTATTCGGCGTTAAGGGCAATTTGGACACTATTTTTTTGTAGCGCCTGCTACCAGGGCAGAAACTTACTTCCCAAAGTTTGTGAGACACAGAGATAATTAATTAAGACCTGATAGCTGATAACTAAGCCAACAATTTTAGATTTGAGATTTTCGAGTTAAAAATAATCAGGAGTGCTTTTTTAAGCAAGGAGGATTCTATGCGTGCAGTGCTGATGGCTGGGGGGTCGGGAACGAGGCTGAGACCTCTGACGTGCGATTTGCCAAAACCGATGGTGCCTATTCTAAATCGCCCGATCGCACAACACATTATCAATTTGCTAAAAAGGCATTATATTACGGAAATTATTGCGACGCTACACTATCTTCCTGATGTGATGCGCGAATACTTTGGTGATGGCAGTGAGTTTGGGGTGCAAATGACTTACGCTGTGGAAGAAGACCAACCGCTCGGTACCGCAGGCTGTGTCAAAAATATTGTTGAATTGCTCGATCACACTTTTGTCGTGATCAGTGGCGATAGTATCACAGATTTTGACTTGACTGCTGCTATACAATTTCACCGTAGCCAGCAATCCAAAGCTACGTTAATTTTAACTCGCGTTCCCAATCCAATGGAATTCGGAGTGGTGATTACTGGTGAAAATCACCGAATCACTCGCTTTTTGGAAAAGCCCTCCAGTAGCGAAATTTTCTCCGACACTATCAATACTGGCATCTACATTTTAGAACCAGAAGTCTTGGACTATCTGCCGAGCGGTCAAGAATGTGACTTCTCGAAAGACTTGTTTCCCCTGTTGCTGGAAAAAGACGAGCCGATGTATGGCTACATCGCCGAAGGTTACTGGTGCGATGTCGGCCAGCTAGATGTCTACCGAGAAGCTCAGTATGATGCACTGCGGGGAAAAGTTAAACTGGATTTGAACTATTACGACCAAGCGCGATCGGGATTGTGGGTAGGTCAGAATACTTCTATTGACGATAGCGCGATCGTCGAAGTACCGGTCATGATCGGCAATAATTGCCGCATCGGAGCCAGAGTCAAAATTCAAGCGGGTTCAGTAATTGGAGATAACGTGACCATCGGGGCCGACGCCAACGTCAAACGTCCCATCGTCTGGAACGGCGCAATTATCGGCGAAGATGCTCATCTCAGGGCCTGCGTGATTTGCCGCAGCACTCGCGTAGACAGGCGCGCTCATGTATTGGAAGGTGCTGTTGTTGGTTCAATGTCTATTGTAGGAGAAGAAGCGCAAGTCGGGCCGAGCGTGCGCGTCTGGCCAAGCAAAAATATTGAATCGGGCGCTTTGTTAAATAGCAATTTAATTTGGGGAGAACAAGCTAAACGGAATTTATTCGGTCAGCGGGGCGTTCAAGGACTGGCAAATGTGGATATTACCCCAGAATTTGCAGTTAAATTAGGTGCTGCTTACGGTTCTACTTTGAAACCAGGTTCTTCGGTATCGGTTTCTCGCGATCAGAGAAGTATTTCGCGGATGGTTTCGAGGTCTTTGATTGCTGGTTTGATGTCCGTGGGAATTAGTGTGGTCAATTTAGAATCGACGGCAATTCCGATCGCGCGCACGGTTTCATCTACTCTGTCAGTGACTGGTGGGATTCATGTTCGCATTTCGCCCGATCGATCCGACCACATTTTAATTGAATTCTTCGATACCAAAGGCATCAATATTACTAAAGCGGCCGAGAAGAAAATCGAGGGCGCTTATTTTAAGGAAGATTTGCGACGGGCGCTAATTCCTGAAATTGGAGAGATGTCATACTTTAACCAATCTCTTGACGTCTACTCACAAACCTTTGAGCGGCAAATGAATGTTGAAGCAATTCGCTACAGCAATTCTAAGGTGGTAATCGATTACGTTTACGCAGTTTCCGGGGCATTTTTGCCACAAATACTAGCTAAGTTCGGTTGCGATGCGGTGGTACTCAATGCCAGCCTTAAACAAACTTCTCTGAGCAACGGGGAGCGGGAATATTTGCTTGACCAACTCGGCCGCGTGGTCAAAGCACTCAGCGCTAATTTTGGGGTACAGGTGTCGGCGAATGGCGAACAGTTAATTTTGGTAGATGAGTCTGGGATCGCGATTCGAGGGGAAATGCTGACGGCGCTGATGGTCAATCTGATGCTGACTTCTCATCCAAAAGGTACAGTGGTAGTACCGGTTAATGCTTCTTCTGCGGTAGAGGCGATCGCCCGTCGCTACCAAAGCAAAGTAATCCGCACTAAGGCGAATCCCACTGCTTTGATGGAAGCTGCTAACAGGAATCCGAATGTGGTTTTGGGCGGTAGTGGCAATATGGGTTTTATCTTCCCGCAGTTGCATCCCGGATTTGACGGAATGTTCTGTATTGCTAAAGTGATAGAAATGATGACGATTCAGGAGCGATCGCTTGGACAGATTAAAGCTGAACTTCCCCGCGTCACTCACCGTAGTTACAGTGTCCGTTGTCCTTGGACAGTCAAGGGTTCGCTAATGCGATATTTAGTAGAAACTCATTCACCAGATAGTTTAGAATTAGTAGATGGAGTGAAAATTTTTAGCTCTACCGATGATAATTGGGTATTAGTTTTACCCGATGCTAGTGAACCTACAGTCCATATCTTTGCCAACAGCGAGGATCGAGATTGGGTATCTGAAACTTTGAAAGAGTACCGCACTCTCGTTCAAGATTTTGTTACCCACAGTGAGGTTGCTGTTCGGCAAGATAAATTCGGTAATGGGTAATTGGTAATGGGGAATGGGGAATGAGGAATGGGGAATTGGTAATTGGTAATTAGTAATGGTTGCCAACTACAAACTGCTAAAAATTAGTTGTAAATTAATGCCCAAGGCTTTTCGGCGAAGATACTTTTCGGCCCAATGCCCAATGCCCAATGCCCAATGCCCAATGCCCAATTCCCAATTCCCAA
>NZ_JAKJHX010000041.1 GCF_021648855.1 Tychonema litorale BBK16
GGCAGTGCCGTTTCCCTACCCAAAATAATATTGTAGGGAAACGGCACTGCCGTCTCCTAATTTCGGCAACTAATCGGCAACTAATATGATGCTACCGGATTTGATATGAGCTAAGCACCTCAACAAGTCTTATATAATATTGATTGGGCCCGATCGCACTTTTGAACAAAATCAACCAAAAAAATCATGACTAAAACAGAAATCTTAGCAGCACTCAAAAATCTGACACCAGAAGAACGCCTAGAAATCATCGAAACAGCTTCGCGGATGATGCGGGAAGAAATGGAAGAGAAGGTTCAGCGCAAAGTTGAGAGAAAGCGGAGACTTCGAGCCGCAGCAGAAGCAGCAGTTAACGATTATATGCCAGGAGGTGCGCTGTATGACCTATGGTCGCCTGATAGCGAACCATATTTTGAATCTGAGGAAGAACGCCTGGAAATCGGAGTAAAGGCTAATGCGTAGAGGTGAAATCTGGCTGGTGGCGCTTGAACCTACTGTCGGCGCAGAAATCGGCAAAACTCGTCCGGTAGTAATTGTCAGTGATGAAACAGTTGGAATTTTGCTACTTGAAGTTATTGTTCCCATCACGGACTGGAAACAGCGATACAGTGAGAGAAATTGGATGGTACAGGTCGAACCGACAACAGAAAATGGCTTGGCTAAAGTCTCCGCCGCCGACACTTTTCAAGTCCGTTCTGTCTCACAACAAAGATTTGTCCGACAGATCGGAGTTGTCTCGGATACAATTATGGCAGAGATTTCCGAAGCATTGGAAATTGTTCTGGATCTCGATTGAATAACTAGCCAACAGTGTACAAATAGTGTTATTTATATATAGATAGATTGTCTGGCGCGATCGCTTAAATGATTCCTATACAACTGACTCTCAAAAATTTTCTCAGCTATCGCGAAGCTGCTTTAGACTTTCGCGGCTTGCACACTGCTTGCATTTGCGGGCCTAATGGTGCTGGCAAATCTTCGCTTTTAGAAGCCATAACTTGGGCAGTTTGGGGCTGTTGTCGCAGCGATTCGGAAGATGAGATTATCCATATGGGTGAAATTGATGTTCGTGTTGATTTCACTTTTGCGACGGGCGGCCAAATTTACCGGGTGATTCGCAATCGCCGTCGGGGACAATCGGGGAGTTTGGAATTTCAAGTAGCAACAAACCCCCCCTTCCCCCCCCTTAGTAAGGGGGGGCCTGAAGAAGTGAATTATTCCCTTGGTAAGGGAACGCAAGAAGAATTAACTTCTTCTCCCCCCCTTAGTAAGGGGGGGCTGGGGGGGGTGAATTTTCGGACGCTGACTGACAAGGGTTTGAGAACTACTCAGCAAAAAATTCTCGAACATATTAAACTTGATTACGATACTTTCATCAACTCGGCGTATTTGCGGCAAGGGCGAGCTGATGAGTTTATGCTCAAAAAGCCGATCGAACGTAAGCAAGTTTTAGCCAATTTACTCAAGCTCGATCAATACGATACTTTATCTGAACAAGCAAAGGATCAGTCCAGAGAATTTAAAGCTCAAGTCGAAGTGCTCAAACATAGTTTACAAGCAACACAAGAGCAACTGCAACAAAAAGATGCGATCGCCACGGAGCAATCCCAATTGCAGCAAGCAACGACACAGCTTCAACAGCAACAGCAAATTGACACAGCACAGTTACAGCAACTGCAACTCCAGTACCAAAACCGCCAAACTTGGCAAACACTGCTCTCCAGTCACCAGCAGCAACATACCAACATTTCTCAAGAATGTCGCCGCTTGCAGCAAGAACTGATCGCAGCTAAACAGCAACAAAATGACCTACAAGCTCTGCTAACACAAGAAAATGAAATAACAACAGGAATTACTTATTTCCATAACTTGCAAGCCACAGAAGAGACTCTGGCTGGAAAATTCAAAGCTCACCAACAAGCCCAAAATCAGCGACTGCAATTGCAAGAACAGCAGCGCCAAGAATTGAGTCTTTTACAAGGCAAAATTCAACAATTGCAAGCTCAATTAGATGTCTTAGAACAGGATGATAAAAATGTTTTACAAGTTCTGAAACAGCAGCCGGAGGTGGAAAAAGGGCTGGTACAATTGCAAGCAGTCCGATCGCAACTCAACCAACTAGAACAACTACAGTTACAGGTTTCGCCGCTACTCCAACAGCAGCAGCAGACTCAAACTAAGCTCGATCGCGCCCACGCAGGTTTAACCGCCCGTCTACAGGAAATTAACCGACAGTTAAAGGTTCAGCAACAACAGCGGGAACCCCAATTGCAGCAGGAAATCTCGGTCATTGCTAGTCAAATTTTGCAGTTGGAAAATAAGCGAGTTTACCAGCAGCGAGTCCGCGAAAAAGGCCAGGAAAGACATAACTTTCTCGAAAACCTGAAAACCAAAAGCCGCGACTATCAAACCAGACTGACTGAAATCGATCAAAAACTGCAACTGCTACGAAAGGATGAATCAGAAAAAAGTGTAGAAGAAGCTGTGAGACTGGAAAGTCAAGCCGTGAATTTTGCCGAAAATGAGCAGTCTAATTCCCATTTAACTGTGCGCGATGCCGATTTTGGGAATTGTCCTTTGTGCGATCGACCTTTAGACGAACACTACTGGAATTTGGTAGTCAAAAAACATCACTCCCAACAGCAGGAAATTTGGAATCAATTGTGGGTTGTGCGCGAACAGTTGGCCGTCTCCGAACGCGAAATACAGGTTCTCAGACACGAATTCCGCCAACTAGAAGCAGAATTAACCCCCTACGAAGAATTGCGAGAGCGGCGCAGCCATTTGCAGGCTCAGTTGGATGCCCTAGGCAAAGATGAAAACCGCTTGCAAAGTATGCGAAAAGATGCTGCGGAAATAGAGCGTTCTCTCCGTACTGGAGATTACGCATCCGATGAGTATGCCCAACTCCAGGAAATCGAACTGCAATTGCAAAAACTCAATTATAGCGATCGCAATTACTCGCTAGTGCGGGGCGAAGAAAAGCGTTTGCGGTGGGTGGAAATTCAGCAATCCAAAATCAAAGATGCTCAACAGAAACTCAATATAAATAGCGTCCGTCGTCCCGAATTGCAAAATCAATTAGTTACATTTCAGCAACAGTTAGAACAGCAGAAAAATAGTTCAGAGATACAGCAGCAAATTCTGTCTTTAGATAGATACATTGGCGAAGTTGGCTACAATTTAGAACAACACGAACACGTCCGTAGCGAAATGCGCCGATCGCAATTTTGGATTGCTAGGGCCGAAAAACTGCGATCGGCAACTCAGCAGCACCCGCAAGTACAGCAGCGAGTCAATGAAATAGCCAGTTCGATTGCTGTACGCGATCGAGATTTGCAAGCTGTCAGCGCTCAACTTTCCGCCATGAGTAAGCAGTTGCAGGAAAACCCCGATCCCACGGCGCGCATAAGTGCGATCGAACAACAAATCAGCCGCCGTCGCCAACAGCTAGACCAACATTTGGGAAGTCTCGGAAGACTCGAACAACAACAGCAAAATCTGGAAGCTTTGGAATTTCAATTAGTAGCTCAAAAAGAGCAAATGCAAGTTGCAAAACGTCAGCAGCGAGTTTATCAAGAGCTGGGTCAAGCCTTTGGCAAAAACGGTATTCAAGCTTTAATGATTGAAAATGTTTTGCCTCAACTCGAAGCCGAAACTAATCATATTTTATCGAGATTGAGCGCCAATCAATTGCACGTTCAATTTATCACTCAGCGGGCTGCTGCTTCAAAAAAAGCCACTAAATTGATTGACACTTTAGATATCTTAATCGCAGATGCCCGTGGTACTCGTGCCTACGAAACTTACTCCGGTGGCGAGGCTTTTCGGATTAATTTTGCGATTCGGTTGGCATTAGCGAGACTCCTGTCCCAACGGGCAGGGACGGCTTTGCAAATGTTGATTATTGACGAGGGATTCGGGACTCAGGATGCGGAAGGATGCGATCGCCTGATTGCAGCAATTAATGCGATCGCCTCTGATTTCGCCTGCATTCTAACTGTCACCCATATGCCACATCTCAAAGAAGCTTTTCAAGCCAGAATAGAAGTGAATAAAACTGCTCGCGGTTCTTGTATTAGTTTGTCGGTTTAGTTAACGAATAACGAACCACGAAGAGGCAAAGAGCACGAAGAAAGAAAGCATCTTCTTCTTTTCTTCCTTCGCGTCCTTAGTGTCTTCGCGGTTCGTTTAATCTTACTCCCCAGTCGGGGATTTGGATATTCTGTCGATCGGCTATCAAATTATGCTAAAAAAATATAGGGGGAATTCTGTGACTATTTGTACACCAGGGCAGTCATCGGAATTCTGGATTGAAATTTCGCGAAGCAATTATGTTAAAAAAATTACCTTTGCCCTGGTCTCGCTACATTCCAGCGAGTTTGACGCTGGCTTTGGGCATAGGATTGTCCGCACTGGCATTCGTCGTTGTGTGGAACTGGGAAAACGGGCGCTTGGACTATCAAACACACCGTAGTATTGACGATATCTCGATCGCCCTCGAACGCCAAATCAACTCCGATTTAGACGCAGTGCTCGCCCTCAGCGACTACATGAAAGCATTCCGCACAGTCGATAAATCCTCTTTTGCACGATTTGTAGGCCGTCCCCTATCCGTTCATCCCAGTCTGCAAATCCTGGCTTGGGTACCCCGTGTCCCTAATCGCGATCGGGCAAACTACGAAACCCAAAACAAAACCCCAAACAATCCCAACTTCCAGATTACAGAACCATATGCCGAAGGACAACTCGTTCGGGCCGGTCAACGTACCGAATATTTTCCTGGTTTGTACGTCGAACCCTCACCCAAAAACCAGACAGTTTTGGGCTTTGACTTCGCCTCCCGCCCAGAAATCCGCGCAGCACTCGAACAGGGGCGGGATACTGGAGAAATGGTTGTCACCAGCCAGATTGGTTTAATAGAAACTAATTCCTCAGAACTAGATCTTTTGGCCATAGTCCCAATTTATACAAATAGCGCCAAACCAACTACCGTCGAATCCCGTCGCGAATTGCTACAAGGATTTGTTCTGGGAGTATTTCGAGGCAAAGATATTTTCCAAACCTCTTTAAAAGGACGCAACACCGACTATCTAAATATTTATCTTTCTAGCGATACTCCAGACAAACAAGAAGCATCTCCGCTTTCGTCACACACCCGCGACCCCGTTGTCAAAGATACGGCAGCCAAAGAACAAATTAACCAATTTTCAGTGCTTTTTAAATCCGACAGCCAACAAGTCTTTCCAGCACCTGCCGATGTGAAAGAGGAAGTAAAATCAAATTGTCCAATTCTCCAAAATCCGGGCCCGGATTATACAGCTTGTAGAAGACTTCTCAAAATTAGCGATCGCCAGTGGTCACTCTACGTCTCAGCAACGAGGGAAATTCGCAAAAATCGTAAACATTGGCGTTCTTGGGGAACTCTCACGATGGGGATGCTATGGACTCTAATTCCGGTCACTTATATGCTGACAGCCTTGAGTCGCACCGCCCAAATCGAAAAACTAGCCCAAGAAAGAGCTCGTCAAGCTTCCCAGTTGCAGGATGCTTACCAACAGTTGGAAGCCGAACAAACGAAGTCCGATCAACTATTGCTAAACGTGTTACCAGCAGCCATTGTCTTGCGTTTGAAGCGCAACGAAAAAAATATTGCCGAAAGTTTTGGGGAAGTAACTGTGATGTTTGCCGATATTGTCGGGTTTACAGAACTTTCATCCAGAATTTCAGCTACTGCGGTGGTGGAAGTGCTCAATGATATTTTTTCAGCGTTTGACCATTTAGCCGATCGCCACGGTTTAGAAAAAATTAAAACTATTGGTGATGCTTACATGGTAGTCGGCGGTTTACCTACGGCCCGACCAGATCATGCCGAGGCGATCGCAGAAATGGCGATCGATATGCTACAAGAAATTCGGCGCCTCAGTTTAGATCATTCGGAACCTTTCAGCATTCGGATCGGCATTCACACAGGGCCTGTAGTAGCCGGAGTCATCGGCCTAAAAAAGTTTATTTACGACCTTTGGGGCGACACTGTAAATATTGCTTCACGCATGGAATCTCACGGGATTACTGGCTGCATTCAAGTCACCGCAGAAACCTATGAAATCTTAAAGGATAAGTACACTTTTCAGAAGCGTGGCGCTACTCAAATTAAAGGAAAAGGCTACATGATTACTTATTTACTAACTGGGCCGAAAGAATAGTTATGGGAATTGGGAATTGGGAATTGGGAATTGGGCATTGGGGATTGGGCATTGGGCATTGGGCATTGGGAATTGGGCATTGGGCATTGTTAACAGTCAACCATCAACAAACTAACAACATCAATTCTTCCGCCATTTCAAAATTAGCCGTCACACTTTGTACATCATCCAAATCTTCCAGTGCATCCATCAACTTCAACAACGATCGAGCTTTTTCAGGATTATCCATTTCCACTGTCACACTGGGAATCCAGCGAGTTTCCGACTGCAAAACTTGAAAATCTTTCTGCTTCAAAACATTAGAAAGATTTTCCAAATTAGCCACAGTTGTAAACACCTCTGCACCCTCATCATTCTCCTCATCTTCATCAATTGAAATCAACTCATAGGATTCAGCTTCTGCCTCCAAAGATGCTTCAAACAATTTTTCCTCGTCAATAGAACCGCGTACTGTACAAACCCCTTTCTCGTCAAACATCCAGCCCACACAGCCCATTTCACCGAGGTTTCCACCATTTTTCCTAAAAGCTTCCCGCAAGTCCGCCGCCGTGCGATTGCGATTGTCTGTCAGTGCTTCAATCAGAATAGCAACACCGCCGATTCCGTAACCTTCATAGCGAATCGCTTCTAATTCCGAACCTCCCCCGGATAAACCAGCACCTTTTGCGATCGCCCTTTCGATATTTTCATTAGGAATATCCGCCGCCTTGGCTTTTTCAATCGCCGTTCGCAGTTGAAAATTACCAGCCGGATCGGGTACTCCGCTGCGGGCTGCGACAATGATTTCGCGAGATATCCTAGCAAAAACTTTGCCTTTAGCGGAATCAACTCTAGCTTTTTGGCGTTTAATAGTCGCCCACTTACTGTGTCCAGACATACCGATTTGTGATTGATATTTTTCAGTGAATTTGAGGACAAATTTAAATTTTAATTAAACCGGACAAGGGTTTCAGTGTCCGTGAGGTGGGAAGTATCGCCATTAAGTGCGATCGACCATTCGCCATCATCCCGCACCACTTTCACCAAACAGCACAGAGAAGCCTTAATTTCCGTTTCCACACCGCCAGCCAGCCCGATCGCAGTCCCTAAAACCGACGCACCATGACCCACTAACAGTATATCTTCAGGAAACTCAGCGGCAAGACGTTTAGCAGTTTCCCCAGCCCTTTTGAGACAAGCTTCCCCAGTTTCGGGATAATTAGCAATGCCACCTTTATAGGAAGCATCAATCCGAGGGAAACGCTGACACAAAGCCTCAATAGACTCAGTTTCTGGCATTTCCGTCATCCATTCAGGATTCAGCCATTCGCACAATCCCCACTCTAGTTTCAGCGGCAAATCCAGGGCTTCGGCTGCGTAGTTTGCCGTTTGGACAGTTCGCAGAAAAGGAGATGCAAAAATGTGAGAAATTGCTTCACCTTTGAGGCGCTGGGCTAATTGTTTTGCTTGAACGTGTCCGTCTTCGGAAAGGTGCGGATCGTACCGATGTTCTGCGGTGAGAAACCAATCAGGGTTAACGAAGTCGATGCGGTTTCCGTGTCGTGCGATCCAGACTGTTTGTGACATGAGTTGGTTTGGGTTTGGCTTTGGCTTCTAAGTGTAAGATTATAGCAGAAGGAAGAAAGATGAAGGATGAAAAACAGATGGAAGATGAGCTTCGGTTTGAATATGATTTGAGGAGTTTACGTGTCAGATACGCATCATAACCAAAGAAACCGGGTTTTTTGCGATTTGTTCGAGTTGCAACGAAGTATTCTCGCAAAAACCCGGTTTCTGACCACATCCAGGACTATTATACAGGCCATACTCGCAACAATTGGTCTCCTCCCTTTTGAAATTCATAGGATACATCCTGAACTTCTACTTTATATCCTTGCCCTTTTAACTCTGTGATGATTGGCGCTAGTAAATGAGAAGGTTCTCCAGAAACTTTCACAAGCGGAAAAATTCGCACTTCTGTCGCAGTCCGACACATTTCTCGAATCGATTCCAGATGAAATGCCTCGGTAAAAAGGTCGGAATAGGTAAACAAAAAATGACTGCACAATGTTAAATCAAACTGGCAATTCTCGAAAGGCAATATCGGTAATTCACCAGTTATATAACGACTTTCCTGAATCCCTTGTGGCAAATCTTCCAGGAATTGCTGCATTGCCAACCTTCGTACTTCGCCCAATTTTGTTGGTGACTCAATATTTGTCCAAAAGTAGTCGTCTACATTTGCTCTGACTCCATCAATCACCGTTTGATATGTTTCTTGGATTCGTGTTGCAATTTCCTCAGCAGAAAACTGATAAACTGGATCGCAGGAAGTCACTTTGTTTCCTTGGCGAGTCATTTCCGCATTGAAGCTGGCCGGCCCTCCCGCACAATCAAGTATTGCTAATTTGCGATCGGCCGATGTCAGGTGGAACATTCCGATGTATTCGTCCAAGCAGCGACCCCAAGGAATCACTTTGTCAAGCTTAAGTCCCACGTATTTTTGACTCGCAATTAAGAGTAGTTGATCTGGATTTTACACCAAAGTGAGGCTAGACTGGATATTAGTGGATTTTGGATTTTAGATTTTGGATTTTAGATTTACTCCACAGATGAATGTGGATCTTGAAATTTGGTCTAAAATTATAAACTAAAATTAATTAACCAAATTGCGATCGCCCATTGGCCAACCGTAACCAGAAAAAAATATGAAAAAAACCGTTAAAACCACCACCAGTCTCAGTTTATCTGCACTCCTGTTACTGATCACTGCACTGCCCAGTATCGCTCAGTTACCTGCCCTCAAGCCGAGAGTAACCACTCCGAACCCAAATCGACTAAGAGTACCGCCACCACCACCTCCTGGCTCTAATTTGCCCCTTGGCAACTTTGGTTTACCGACACAGGAATCAGCTTATGTGTTAGGTTCGGGCGATCGCATTGCTTTAGATATTTTCGGTGTTCCTGAATTTAGCAAAGAATACCAAGTATTAGTTGACGGTACTCTCAATCTACCAATCATTCGCAGTGTATCAATTCAAGGGCTGACTTTGCAACAGGCCGCCAACGCCATTACCAAGCGATATGAACCCTTTATCAATGTACCCGTTGTCACAGTAACTTTGATGGTTGCTAGACCCCTAAATATCGGGATTGCTGGTGAAATTACTCGTCCCGGTTCCTACAAGATTAATCCCTCCAGAGAAGGAGGAGGAGTAAAATTCCCCACTTTGATGGAAATGCTGCAACTTGCAAAAGGTGTGACATCCGCAGGAGATATGAGGGCGGTGCAAATTCGTCGTCGCCGAGGGGTAGCAGAGCAAATTATTACTGTTAATTTGCAGGATTTTTTAGACACGGGAAATTTGCGGCAAGATGTCACAATCCGAGATGGAGATACAATTTTTATACCGACAGCAACTTCTCTGAATACTCAAGAAGTACGTCAAAGAGCTAGTGCTAATTTTTCTGCTGATATTACTAAACCAATTGGGGTAGTAATTGTTGGGGAAGTTAACCGACCAGGGCCTTATACTGTATCTGCTGCTGATTTGCGATCGACTAACCAACAAACAGAACTAGCTTTTGTCAGTATCGATCAACAGCAAGGAGGGGGAGCAGTTGTGGGGCTACCAACCATAACTAGAGCTTTGAAAATTGCTGGTGGTATCACCACGGAAGCCGATATTCGCCGCGTGCAAATTCGTCGCCAAATCAAAGGAGGTACTGAACAAACTATCCTGGTAAATCTCTGGGATTTGCTGCAAAAAGGTGATACTACCCAAGATGTTTTGTTGCAAGAAGGAGATAGCATTATTATCCCAACAGCAGCTAATGTAGACTTGACTGAAGTTTCCCAAATTGGTAGTACAAGTTTCTCTCCCAACGCCATTAGTATCAATATTGTAGGCGAAGTTGTCAGACCTGGAGCTTTGTTAGTTAAACCCAGTACATCTCTCCACCAAGCTTTGCTAACCGCAGGCAGTTTCAATCAATTACGTGCCAAAAAAGACAAGGTAGAACTGCTACGTTTAAACCCCAATGGTACTGTTTCTCGCCGCACTATAGAGGTTGATTTTGCTCAGGGTTTGAATCAAAATAATAACCCAACTCTCCGTAACAATGATGTGATTCTGGTAGCGCGATCGGGCTATGCTAGGGTAGGAGATAATATCAACAGTTTCTTGCAACCAGTCACGGGAGTTGCAACTGTAATTAATACTGTTAGCGGAGTTTTGACTGGTGTGCAAGCAACTATGAGCGCTTTTGAAAACTTGTTTTTGGGAGGAAATTTCGAGCGAAAAAATCAACTCGATCAGATTCGTCAACAACGTGAAGATAGACAAGAACAACGTCAAGATAGACTGTTTGAAAGGGAACTACAACGTCAAGAAAGACAACGGCAAGCAGAGGACAGACTACAGCAAGCAGAAGACAGAAAACTACAACTTCAAGACAGACAGCGACAAATTGATGTTGAAAATCAGCGACTTCAGATTCAAAATCAACAACTTCAGCTTCAGCAGTCGCAGCCGCAGCAAATTCAGTCTACTCCTTGATCGTTGAAAAACAGAATACCCAGATCCGCGACTTATTAATTACAGTTAGGCCAGCTAGATTGGATGAAATACCATAGAAATTATGTTCATCAAACAAATATCTTTGAATTCAGATCAACTCATCGATTTCCAGCAGTGGAAAAAAGCCAACGGTGATGATTTTTCACTTTGGGATTATCTTTTTGGAGCTACTAACATTGAAATTGCCCTAGCTTTCACAAAACTATTCTGGCCAGATTTTGTCGAACATGAAGGCGGTATCTTTTTATCCGAAGCCTTTAGCAGTCAAATATACGAACAGTGGAAAATCGAACTGGGGAATGATGTCGCTGCAATTGAGCAGGTGATGAACCATCACCATATTGATGACATTCTCCCTGGTGCGGAAAATGCGAGCATCGACAATTTATTGTATTTAGGACAAGCATTAGTTCAGATGTGGGAAAGTCGCCTAAAATCACTATATCCTCAGCGACGTTTTCAAGTTAATTGCGATCGCGACGAACACACTGTTGTCGTGACATTTTTTCAGAATAATTAATCAACCTTTCGCGCCCAACAATTCCGGCTGCAAAACCTGATTTAATTTCCCACTCCGAAATCCCTCCAAATCCAAAGTCGCGTAAATAAAACCAAACTCTTGAAACACTGCGACTAATCCAGGCAAATCTGTCTTTAACACAAACTCCTGAATCTCCTCGGCTGGTAACTCAATGCGCGCCGTGTCTCCATCCGATCGCACTCGCAGATTTTTCAGTCCCAACTGCCGCAAATACCGTTCAGCGCGCCCCACTCTTTGCAACTTTGCTACGGTGATTTCTTCGCCGTAGGGAAAGCGCGAACTCAGACAAGGCTGTGCTGGTTTGTCCCACCAGGGCAAATTTAATTCTTTTGCTAATTGCCGCACTTCAAATTTAGCAATGCCTAATTCTGCTAAAGGCGATCGGGCACCCCGTTCTTTTGCTGCTACAATCCCCGGACGATAATCCTTTAAATCATCAGCATTAACGCCATCCACCACATAAGGATAACCCTTGGCGAGTGCTAGTGGTTTCAATGTATCGTGCAGTTCGCTTTTGCAGAAATAGCAGCGATTAACTGGGTTAGAAGTATAATTAGGATTGGCCATTTCCTGAGTTTCTACCTCTTGGTGAGCAATCCCAATTTCTGCTGCTTGAATCCGCGCATCTTCCAAATCTTCTGGCAATAAAGATGGGGAAACTGCTGTTACAGCCAAAGCCCGATCGCCCAAAACGTCAAAAGCAATTTTTGCCACCAAGGTGCTGTCAATGCCGCCAGAGTAGGCAATCAGCGCCCGATCCATTTGTGCAAACAGATTTGTTAATTTTTCGAGTTTTTCGACTAACATAATTGCAATTGTGATGTAAAAGGCGATTAATATTGGATCCGAAATTTAGAGTAGGGGCAATTCATGAATTGCCCCTACTTACTGGCAATTCATGAATTGCCCCTACTTCAGGGATAGCTATCGCGAGTGAATCATACCTAAATTCGGTAACGCCAGTTTTTCAAGTAACTTTACTTATTCTGGATTGAGGCCGAGGGCGGCTAATCGCGCCAAAAGCTCTTGATTGCGCTGTCTTTCCTGTTCCAGCAGAGTCTGGGCTGACTCTTTATCTTGCTGTGCGCGATCGGCCCGCTGGCTTTCAGCTTCGGCCCGCTGGCGTTCATTTTCGGCCCGTTCTTCTGGCCACAAAAGTAACTCTCCAGCCATATTCCACCAGCGCAGCCAATTTCCTGTTCTACCCTCGCGAGTTCCTTCCCAAACTCCCAAAAATAGATCCAATCCAGGTATCAAATAACGCCCGTTTTCATCGGAGTTTTGATTGTTGTAACACTCGGATTCTAGGGCATAGACTTCTATTCTGCCTGTATGCGGTCGAAAAATTACATAGCGAGGAACTTTGATTACTTTTTCGTAAAAAAACCACTTACCGATTTTTTCTGTGTGTTCGACAGAGTATTCATCGCCGTAAGTAGCTGACAGAAATTCCATCACTACAAAAGGCACTGTTCCTTCGGTATGAGGCGTGTAACTACGACGGGGTTCATTGTGAGGCCAAGGTTGTACGGGGCGCACGTACATCCAGTCTGGGGCTTTGCAAATAGTGCGATCGTCCACAGCAGCGCACAAAGCAAAATTAGAAACTATCAGTGCATCTTGTATTAGTTCCGGGGAATCCACTACAGACTGGCGCAAACCGTTAGCGATTAAAGGATGTTCTATATTTTCCACGGGGTCATCTGGTAGGATAAAGTCATCGGGTAGCAAGGGCCAGGTAATTTTTAGCTGTGATGTAGGTTTTTGAATTACAGTAGTCATAAGTCACCTCATTTTATCAATAAAAGTTTGAGTTTTAGTCGAGATTGGCGATCGATAACCTTGTGTATATTCTAGCCTGCTAATTAAATTTTACTGTACCCGTTGAAGGTACAGAATTTGAGTTTTAAAATTCTCGACGGGAAAATATGGCGATCGCAATTGATAGCACTAACACCCCATACAGCAAACCATAGCCCATATTTGTGATCAGAGCTGCTAAGTAAGGAACTTGTCCGTAAACAGCATCATTTCTCAAATTAAATCGCGCCAAATCTGGTAAAACCAGATAAAGTCCCATCATCAAGTGTTCAATTCCAGGATTTTTGGTTAACTTGCCCAATGCCACTAAATCTCGTGTGGAATGTCCCATCAAATAAACGCCAAACGTCAGTAAAGTTGCCAGCAGCGAACTACTAAAAACTCCCAACAAAATTCCGACAGCAGCTATCAAAGACAGCTCAAACCAGATGAATAATGAAGCTACTAAAATGCTTCCCAAAGGATAAGGAATGCGACTCAAACTCAGGATAGCCAGATAAATAACAGTCATAGCGGCTACCAGCACAGCTAGCACTGCGGACAACCCGAAATGTTTGCCAACAATTAATTCAGCGCGACTGATCGGTTTGGCAATTAACAGGTAAACAGTCCGTTTTTCAATTTCTTTGTTAACTAATCCGGTAGACACAAATACAGTGGCGATTAAACCGAGGATGCTAATAGCTGCCAAACCGATATCTAAAATAATTTTTTTCTCTGTTGTTGCTGCCAATTCGGGTATCAACCGCACTGATGCTACCATCAATAGGGCAAAAATCACAATTAAGTAAAGGATGCGATCGCGAATTACTTCCCAAAATACATTAATCGCAACTGTCAAGATTCTTCTGAGATTCATTTCGTGGTAATTAGATGGCTGGGAGGACACGGCAGATGACTGGGAGGACACCGCAATGCCGTTTCAATACAAATCGCGGTAGGGACACGGCATTGCGGTGTCCTCGTCACGTAATGACTAGGAGGACACCGCAATGCCGTTTCAATACCATTAATCTGGGGTAGGGACACGGCACTGCTGTCTCCTCCTCACGCGATGGCTGGGAGGACACGGCAGATGGCTGGGAGGACACGGCAATGCCGTTTCTCTACTAGAATCAAACTTGACTATCTCCCGGAGTTCCATTCTTTTTAAGCCCCGGCTTAGAACGTTTGATAGCACCACAATCTACAGTCGCTGCATTACCGATGTTTATCACTTCGCAAGACTTGGTAAAGGAATATATTTCCGGTCTAAAAACCAGCCCCAGCCAAGTCGCTTGCATCTCTAACTGATAGCGAGACTCTCCTTGAACTACCGAAGTTTTGACATCCCAGCTCGAATCTTCTGGAACTATCCGCATTGTTTTAAATGCTTCATTCTTCAGGAAAAATCGCTCGTTGTCAATGTCTATTAGCATTTGTTCTATCGGTGGCCAAGGTTTTGTGCGAGCTTGATTTTTGAGGTATTTCTCCATTTCGTTGAGGATGGTCACACCTCTGGAAGGATTGATTTTGGGGCCTTGAAATGTCACTACATAATGGCTTTGTTTCAAATTTTGTGATAAAACACTAGGATACTGTTGTAGCCAACCTTGAATCAAAAAGTGAAAAGCAAACCAACAGGAAAACAACACATGAATCAGTGTGATAATTAAAAATTGTGGTTTAATTAATGACTTGATTCTTTCCCATTTTGACTCACTATTCCAAATTTCTATTGCCGCCAGAACTACTATTGCGATAAGTGGCCCGGCTATCCAGGCTATGTGCCGACTGTCTGGCGGTAATCTTACCAATAGCCACAGCCCAATTAAGGCACTTGTCACCCACGGACTAATACTTACTCCGTAAATCACAAAAGGTTTCTGACTGGTTAACAAACCCATTGAAATTATAAAAGATAACCAACTTAAATCGGCAATGGTGGTTCTGGTTGACGCATCAGTGACAGCAGCCACCGAGAGCAAAGCTAAAAATATGCTAATCAGTAAAGGTGTCTTCCAGTGGACAACTTTAGGCGGAAGCATTGCCTTTTGGAATCTTTTGTTGGTTTCCCAAAGGTTATTGGTTAGCTTTGTAAGTTGCTGCGTGACATCCAAAAATTGTTTCATCATATAGCAGATGTTGAAGAAGGAAGAAGGAAGAAGGAAGAAGGAAGATGCAATAATAGCAATGGTTTCAGCGATTAAGAATGTCCTAATTGCCTAGAAGTTGCTATATTTTTTAATTGATGCTTTGCAGAAATAACACGGTTAAAATGACGGAATTGCTAACAGTGTGGGCGATTAGAACTGCACCAAATATAGTGGTTACTTGGAAAGTTTTTTGGGGAGGACGCTTGGTGAGGGTGGGCGGCCCTATGAATTGAGGTTTGGAAGCTTTTTTAGTGCCAGAAGCCACATTTTGTACGAGTTCCAATCCTTGCCACTTGGCGAAAAAAGTTATGGCTAAAACTAATACAGCGATCGCAGTTATTGCAGTGTAAATATCCTGCCCTCCTCCCAGGATCATATAATCTATGAGCTGTTCTCGCAGGTCTTTTGGCAGTACGCTTTCAAGGCCGAAGAAGACTAACCAGCCGACACAGGTGCAAGATAAATTGAGGATGGCTGTATATTCAACGCTGGTTTTGGGGCTGAGTTTAAGGAGTTTTTGCAGGAACCAGGATTCGATCGCGATCGCCAAAAACAAAATTAACATTTGAACCAAAACAGTCCGAAATGGAAAAACACTCGCAATCATAAGATTTTACAACTATAAGGGCTGTGTAGGATTACTGGTTACTAGCTAGAGCCTGGTAACCAGTTAGCTTAATCTTAGTTTATAATCTTTCGTGATCCAGTGACAGATAATTATGGTAAGGAATGGCATTGGTATTCGGACAGCATCATCCCGATCGGAACGCGCGGCCGGTCAGATTCACGTCTACGATGGCGCTAGCAAGGGTAAGTCTCAGGCTGCTTTAGGCGTGGTTCTGCGTTCGATCGGGCTGGGTATCAATTCTGACTCTCCCACGCGAGTCTTGTTGCTGCGCTTTCTCAAGGGGCCGGGCCGCTCCTACGACGAAGACGGGGCTATAGAAGCCTTGCAACGGGCATTTCCTCACTTGATTGACCAAGTGCGTACCGGCAGGGCTGAATATTTTGGGCCTGAAGCTATCACCAGATTCGATCGCACCGAAGCTCAGCGCGGTTGGGATATTGCTAAAGGGGCGATCGCCTCGGAACTGTATTCTGTTGTGGTACTAGATGAATTAAACCCGGTTTTGGACTTAGGTTTGCTCCCAGTAGATGAAGTAGTCCAAACTCTCAAAAACAAACCTGAATACTTGGAAGTAATCGCCACAGGAAGGGCTACCCCCCAAGCTTTGCTCGATATTGCTGACTTGCATTCAGAAAT
Organism: Tychonema litorale BBK16; assembly: GCF_021648855.1. Taxonomy (GTDB): domain Bacteria; phylum Cyanobacteriota; class Cyanobacteriia; order Cyanobacteriales; family Microcoleaceae; genus Microcoleus. The sequence goes on from NZ_JAKJHX010000041.1 coordinate 16,527, forward strand.
GAAGCCCCACTACCACCCCGCAGCGGCAGAGCACAATATCACGGGTATTGAAATATACACAGGTGCTGGGAAAGGCAAGTCTACCAGTGCTCTGGGAAAAGCTTTGCAGGCGATCGGCAGGGGTATTAGTTTAGACCAATCTCACCGGGTGTTAATCGTCCAGTGGCTCAAAGGTGGCACCGGTTATACGGAAGACGCGGCGATCGCAGCTTTGCGCCAAAGTTACCCGCAGCTAGTGGATCACCAGCGGTGCGGTCGGGATGCTATAGTTTGGCGGGGGCAACAGCAGGAGGTAGACTGCACAGAAGCTGAACGGGGCTGGGAAATTGCGAAAGCTGCGATCGCCAGCGGTTGGTATAAAACAATCATTCTCGATGAACTCAATCCCACAGTAGACTTAGAACTGTTGCCGGTGGAGCCGATCGTGGAAGCCTTGTTACGCAAGCCCCGCGATACAGAAATTATTATCACCGGGCGCTGTCATAAACCCCACGCTTATTTTGATTTGGCAAGTGTGCATTCAGAGGTATACTGTCACAAACACTACGGCGATCGGGGCGTAGAGCTCAAGCGCGGCGTAGACTTTTAAAACCAAAACCTGGATCTAAGCCCTTTTTTGGTGCTTAATCTCCAATTTTTAATGTGGACGCGATCCCAGCTCGCTCATCCAGCATGGAACATTCAAAGTATGAACCACGTCTTGGAAAGCGTAAGCAAGCGATCAGCTCCTAGTATAAGTGCTTGTAGAAAATTCTACGGGCATTGGTTGATACGCCTTGGTTGAGATCGAATCTCGACTTATGCATTTGTTAGCAAACGTTAGCAAAAAAGTATCAGTGAAGACATTGAAAATAAAACCTTACAACGAAAAAGTCCCCCATCCAGAAAGTCTAGACACAATGAGCGCAATTAGACTAGACTTACGACGGGCAAACAAGTTAAACTACAACGGCATCCAAACAATCAGTGTTTTAGGTGTTTTGTGTGGTCTAAACGGCGATCATAAATTAAGTAGAGGAGTGAATCTGTAATGACAACGCTAAATAACGATCCTAATCAAATTGATTTAAACCTTCCGGGACTAGGGCCGGATACAATCTTTGCCCAAGCCGGGGCTGATTCCGTAAGAACTTCTACCCTGGGCGGCAGCTTAATATTTGGCGAAGGCGATAACGATACTATCGTTTCAGTAGGCCCGAACGACACCATTTACGGTGGCGCCGACGAAGACTCAATCAGATCTCAGCGCACTCCCGCCTTGCTCTTTGGCGAAGGAGGCAATGACACCATAGTCGCTGAAGCCCGCGCTACGATGCAGGGCGGTGCGGGAGACGACTTCCTCCAAGCTACTGTCGAAGCTAACGTCATGTTTGGCAATGAGGGTGCAGATACAATCCTGGGGGGGTCAGCGAGAAGAGACACCATCTACGGTGGCAAAGGCAATGACGCGATCGGCTTTTTCATCGCAGGCGGAGGTAACAACCTGAATCTTCCCGTAAGTGGAGGCTTCGGTGGCAATGAAGGAAGCAACTTCTTGCGAGGCGACTTGGGCGACGACTTGGTTGTGGGCATCAATCAGAGAGACAGCCTCTTCGGCGGTAGAGGCAACGACACCGTGCGCGGTGTAGCCAGCAGCAGCTACCTGGAAGGTGGTGAGGGTAACGATCGCTTATCTGTTACCAATAGTACCCAGGGAAACCAATTTTCTCAAACCACCGCCGACGCGCTCATCACTATCGGCATTGAGAAAGTTACCTTGCGAGGCGGTGCGGGCAATGATATTCTCACCGGGGCGATCGGCAATTTTAATGCTGGCAAAAGCTTCTTTGACGGCGAGGCGGACAACGACACGATCGTGGTTTTTGCTTCGCAAGATACCGCCCTTGGAGGAGACGGCAACGACTCAATCCAATCGCAAACGTCCGATGTACTTTCGAGCTTCGGCGGTCGGAGTTCATTTGCAGGCTTCGCGGGTCGGAACTTGCTAGACGGCCAGGCCGGCAACGACACGATCGTCGCTCGCTATTTGTCGGATACGATCATTGGCGGTGAAGGCAGCGACAGCTTGACCGGTATCTTTACCCTAGCCTCCGGTGGAGATGGCAACGATACTATCAATGCCAATGGTACTTTTGGTGGTACTACTCCTATTTCTATTACTCTCGAAGGCGGCCTGGGCAGCGATAGCTTAATTGGCAATGTTAATGGCGGCACCGTCACCAACCTGATGAACGGTGGTGAAGGAAATGACACAATCGTTTTTGGGACTACGGGCGATCGGTTGATTGGCGACTCTGCCGGCAACGACGTCATCTCTTACGCTAGCAGCGTTACCTTTGCGAGTCCTACAACGACGAACATTATTAACGACGACCTGGGCAACAACCTCATTTTTGGCGCTAATGCCAATGACTCCATAACTACTGGTAGCGGGAATGACACACTGTATGGTAGTCGAGCGACTATCGCCGGGGTAACAACCCAAATATTGGACGGAGACGATACCTTAATTTCCGGCGCTGGAAACGACGTGCTGGTGGGCGGCTTTGGGAACGACCAATTGATTGGAGGTGATGGTGACGACTCACTCGTCGGTGGGCCTGGTGCTGACACAATGATTGGTGGACCATCGGGTAATGACACTTACTACTACAGCAACTTCGGCGAGGGCATCGCGATTGATAGCCTCACCGGCTTCCCCGTCCTTACCGGCGTTGGTACCAACCCAGACCAAATCGGCGATTTTACATCCAATCAAGACAAGTTAGCCTTCCAGCGCTCCGGCACCAGCACCAGCTTCGGTCAGTTGGTAGGATTGAACAGCGGGCTCGGTCAACTTTCAGCTAACTCTTTATTGGTGCTTGAGAGTGGGGCTTATACTGGACAGTTTGGTCCAGCAGGGACACCACCAGGACAAGGGTTCCTCTTTTATCAAAAAACAGACGGACGACTAGGATATGACCCTGATGGTATTGGTGGTAACCAAGGCGTTACGCTAGCTATCCTCAACGGCAACCCGAACCTGTCAAGCTCTGACATTATCCTGATTTAATTGGGGTAGGAGTTGTAGATAGGATTCTGAAAAGATCGTCCTACCAACTCTAAAAACTTAATGTGTTATGTTTCGAGCTGGGGATATCAATCCCTGGCTTTTTTATTGGAATTGGGAATTGGGCATGGGGCATGGGGCATGGGGCATCGGGCATCGGGCATCGGGCGGGTTCGCCGATGATTTTTGCCACCCACAAACAATCTTGAAAAACCCGCCCCCACCCAACCAATATTCTCTTTTGTCCTTAAAAAAAAGTTATTAATAGTGAAACTACCAAATGGTCATCTAGCAGATTTAGGCAATAAAATAGAAGAATATTCTCTAAATCTGAATCACCAAGAAGGAAAAAATAAAGCTATTTTGTTTGCAAGTAAGTTAGGCATTACCCTAGAAAATGCTGAACTGCTCAAACAGGCTTTAAAAAAAGCTGCTATCAACGAAGACGTTGTTATTCAAAAAACCAATGAATATGGAACATATTAGATCGTTTCCGTTTGCATCGGAATTATTAGGAGCCAAAATGAGGAGACGGCACGTGCAGTCTCCTCTATATCATTCCGGCGTAAAATGGAAATAATTAAAGACCTAGATATTGTTGCTTTAACAGAAGACTTAGAAGTAACTCATTTTGAAACAAAACAAATGATTAAATTGCTTAAAGGCCAAGTCGGAACAGTTGTGATGGAATTTGATGGCAGTGCTTTTGAGGTAGAATTTTCTCATCAAGATGGCACAACTTATGCGATGGAGACAATTCCCGCCACCAAATTGATGCTTTTACATTACGAATTCGTCCCTAGTTGTTGTAAGGACACGGCAGTGCCGTGTCCCTACGGGGATATCGAATGTTGATGACAGGCACACCAAGCTGGATAAATTCTGTTCCCTAATATCATGTCTAATTCACTGTTAATAAATTTGTCCTTCTTAACTCCCCAACCGACAGGAATCGGGACTTATGCCGCCAACCTTTTTCCCCAACTTCAAAAGCTAAAACCGACATTACTTACTTCACAGCAGATTGATGATTATACTTGCTATCAAATTCCCGGAAATCTAACACCAGATTGCGGAAGCAAAGGACAAATCAACAGAATTATCTGGACTCAATTTGAATTGCCTAAGATTTATAAAAGCTTGCAGTCAAACCTAATTTTTTCTCCAATTCCTGAAGCACCTTTGTATTCAGGCTGTCGCTACATAGTCACAGTTCACGATTTAATTCCTTTGCGATTCCCACAAAAGTTTTCTCGTTTAACAGCTTATTTTCGCTACTACATACCGCAGGTTTTGCGGCAAGCAGAACACATTATTTGTGATTCTCAAGCAACGGCGGAAGATGTTGCTAAATTTTATGGAATTCCCGCGAAGAAAATGACGGCAATTCCCCTAGCTTGTGATACTATTAATTTTAGATATCTCGACTTGCCTGACAAAAATTATTTTCTTTATACAGGAAGACATGATGCTTATAAAAACCTGGAGAGATTAATTGGTGCATTTGCGAGTTTGCCCGATCGCACAAACTACGAACTTTGGCTAGCTGGGCCTGCCAATGCCTACACACCACAGTTGATAGCACAAGTTGCAGAATTAGGACTACAATCTTCTATCAAATTTTTGGGTTATGTTCCCTACAATCAATTACCCATACTAATGAATCAGGCGATCGCACTGGTTTTCCCCACACTTTGGGAAGGATTCGGCTTGCCAATTTTAGAAGCAATGGCTTGCGGGACTCCTGTGATTACTTCCAATCTGTCATCAATGCCAGAAGTGGCGGGAGATGCAGCATTATTGGTGAATCCTTACAGCATTGGAGAAATCGCCGCAGCAATGCAAACACTAGCCACAGATTCACAATTGCGATCGAGCTTAAAGACTGCTAGTTTAGCGCGATCGGCTCAATTTAGCTGGCACAAAACCGGAGAAGCAACTGTTAAGATATTAGAACAATATTTGTAGAGAAGCTGTTATATCAATTCCGTTAGCATCGGAATTGTTAGTTGCCCAAATTAGGAAACGACAGTGTCGTGTCCCTACGGTATTATTTGCGGTAGGGAAACGGCACTGCCGTCTCCTCTACCATTCCGGTGCTTATTTCAAAAATGGCTCAAATTGAATTATCATATGGTTTGGAGTCACTTTGTACAGTTTGTTAAATAGCTATGGATATTTTGTCACTCGGTTGGGTTTCGCTGCTAGTTCTTTTCTCCTTCTCAATTTCCATGGTCATTTGGGGACGCAACGGTTTCTAGATTAGTCCTGGATGCAGAAACCGGGTTTTTTTACAGAAATGCTGCATTTGAGCCTTTAACACTGGTCAAAAACCCGGTTTCTTTAGTATTTCAAGGACTGTCAGAGGAAGGTTTACTTCACGTGTTCCAACAACCCCTGGCAAGCATCCAGCAACAAATCAATTACGCGATCGAATCCCTCCGGTCCACCATAATAAGGATCAGGGACTTCCTTTAAGTCGTATTTCTGGCAAAAATCGCACATCAACCGCACTTTTTCTTTGTATTTTCCACCCTGATCGAGAGCAAGAATATTTCGATAATTGTCCCGATCCATTGCTAAAATTAAATCAAAATTCTCAAAGTCTATTCTTTTAAATTGCCTGGCCGCGCCTAACAATTCAATATCTCGCTTCCTTGCCGCCACTGCCATGCGACTATCAGGAGGGTTCCCAATGTGATAGCCAGCGGTTCCAGCAGAATCGCAGGTAATTCGATCGCCCAAACCCGCTTTTTCAATCAAGTGATTCATAATATTTTCTGCTGAGGGCGATCGGCAGATGTTTCCTAAGCAGACAAATAATAGTTTAGTCATTAGTTATTAGTTATTAGTCATTAGTTATTAGTTATTGGTCAGTCAACAGTCAACAGTCAACAGTCAACAGTCAACTGTTAACTGTCAACTGTTAACTGTCAACTGACTAGCTGAAACCAGGGATATTCAGTCCACCGGTCAGTTCTTCCATTTTTTCCCGCATCATCGTCGTTGATTTAGTGTAAGCATCCAGCATCGCCGCTGTCACGAGGTCAGAAACTACCTCAGCACCTTCACCCATAGCATCTGGGGAGATTTCCACGCGACGGGGTTCTTGATTACCACTGAGAAAAACTTTAACCAGGCCACCGCCGGCAGTTCCCTCAATTTCCATTTGATCCAAGTCTTCTTGGAGCTTTTTAGCTCCTTCTTGAACTTGCTGAGCTTTTTTGAAAGCTTCAGTCAATTCTTTCATTTTGCCGAGGCCGAAGCCAAATCCTTGTCCTGATTTTGTCATAACTAATTTCCGATTGTGTATGTGGACTGGCAGTCTGCGCTATAACGGAAACTCTCCCAGTATTCTAACTTCTGGCTCCAACAACAGTGACCAGCGCTGCTGGACTTGCTGTTGGACGTGGCGGATGACTTGAAAAATATCATTAGCCGTTGCTGACCCGCAGTTAAGAATAAAGTTAGCATGGCGTTGGGCTACTTGGGCTCCGCCGATCTGGTATCCTTTAAGTCCAGCTTGTTCAATCAACCACCCGGCCGCCTTTGGGCTGGGGTTGCGGAAAACTGAGCCACAGCTAGGCAGGTGGTAAGGTTGACTGGTTCGCCGCTGGCTGAAGTTATTGTTAGTTTGTGCCATTACTTGCGATCGATCGAATCCCGGCTGTAACTGAAAAGTTGCTTCTGTCACTAACCTGTCGTCCCCTTGCAATAGCGAAGTCCGATAGCGGTAGCCCAATTCTTGGGGTGTGAGAATTTCTACTTTCCCACGGGGAGACAGGACGCGAGCATTGACTAGGATATCGGCAATACAGCCCCTGTGAGCGCCCGCATTCATCACCACGCAGCCTCCCACGCTACCGGGTATACCGACAGCCCATTCGAGGCCTTTCCAGCCACGTTTAGCCGCTAACCAAGCGAGGCGGGGAATTGACTCCCCCGCCCCGGCTGTTACTTGACCTGTTTCTTCATTAAAACTGACCTGTTTTAAGTATCGAGTGCCGACGACCAAACCGGATAAACCCCGATCGCTCACCAACAGATTAGATCCCGCACCTAGCAAAGTCACAGCCATCCCCTCAGCGTCAGCCCATGCAAAACTCGCTTGCAAAGCTTCTATACTCCGGGGAGCAATGTACCATTCTGCTGGCCCACCAACTCGGAAGGAAGTCATACCCGCCAGTGAAACTTGGGAGTTAATCTTGCAGTCAGTTCCCCGCAAAGAAATAGGAGAATACACTCGCTGATAGTCCTTAACAGAGGAGTTATTCGAGATAGTCACCATCTTGCAAATCCTTAAAATTACCTTTGATTGAAGACTGAGTTGAAAATCGATTCACTTGAGACTCCCCGGCATGAACGCACGGGGATTTCACGCGAAGCGCTGTCAACTTTTGCACCGCCATAATGTAATGTATGTCATCGATCTCACTCAGGAATCGGCTAATCCGGGCGATCGCAGTGATTGATAAACAGCCATCACCTCTGGAATAATCTGATTGAGATTCCCAGCACCCAGAAACAAAGCCAAATCGCCCGGTTGCAAATTTTGGGTTAAAAACTTACTTACTGATTCCAGGGAAGCCTGAAACTCCACCTGTCGCCCTTCTTTAGCAATCAAATCAGCGACTTTCTGCCCGCTAATTTGCCCTAAATCGGGTTCTCCAGCACTATAAATATCGCAAACGACAACCAAGTCAGCATCACTAAAAGATTGAGCGAATTCCGGCAAAAATGTGAGAGTCCGACTGTAGCGGTGAGGTTGAAAAATTGCAACCACTCTTCCAGATTTAGGATTTTTTTCGCTACCTTTTATACGCAACTGAGCGGCGGCCAAGGTGACATGAATTTCGCTAGGATGGTGGGCATAGTCATCCACAAATAGGATGTCATTGTGAAAGCCCCGCACCTCAAAACGGCGACGCGCCCCTTCAAAGCTAGCCATTGCAGAGGCAATTGCCGAAAACTCTACTCCCAACAATCTACCAACTGCGATCGCAGCTAGTGCATTGCTAAGATTATGTTTCCCTAGCAACTTCAACTCCATTTCCCCTAGGAGAACTCCTCGTTCCCAAATTCGAGCCTTGGTACTCTCAGCACCGTATAGGACTTGATCTGCCGTGTAGTCAGCACCGCTGTCTGGCTGCAAGCCATAGCTGATATCTGGTTTGAGGCTGTCTTTGACGATTTCGTCATCAATGCAGCCGATCAAGGTTTGACAATTTTGGGCAAAAACCTTAAATATGTCTATTACCTGATCAAGCGTATTGTAATGGTCTGGATGATCGAGTTCAACATTTGTCACAACACCGATTTTTGCCACCAGCTTGACAAGAGAACCGTCGGATTCATCAGCCTCGGCAACTAAGTAGGGGCCTTCCCCCAAACGGGCATTGCCTTCCCAAGCATTTACCTCGCCTCCTACAACTATGGTCGGGTCTAAACCCGCAGTCATCAGCATGAAGCCGATTAAACTGCTAGTGGTAGTTTTACCGTGAGTACCTGCTACGGCAACGCTCTGGTAATCTTGAATTAAGGCTGCCAACACATCCGATCGATGAAAAATCGGACAGCCTAAATCTAGAGCAGCTCGATATTCAGCATTTGCTTGATTAATAGCTGTAGAACAGACTACTTGGGGCAGTTCCAGCACCGATTTGGCTGCTTGGTCACTGCTATTTTGTTTGACAGCTTGGGCGATCGCCAAGTGGCCACCTACCCGGCTTTCAATCGCCGAAGTTACGGCTTTTTCGGGGAGTTGACCAGCCGGACTGTGGTCTAGGGCAGACCTTTGAAATAGCTCAAAATTGCTAGCGTTTTGACCCCAAAAAATATGAGCTCCCATTGCTTGCAAGCGCTGAGTTATGTGGCTGGATTTGATATCCGAACCGTACACAGGCAAGTTGCGTTTCGCTAGAATATAGGCAAGGGCTGACATTCCGATTCCACCAATGCCGATGAAATGAAATGGTTTACCAGTAAAATCAACAGAACTTGGCATCTTCACTCCTCACGCACCAAACCACACCAATAACACGCGATATGATATCAAGAATTGTTTTTTCAGGATACATTTCGCTATAGATTTTTGTACGAATTTCTCTGCGCGTCCCTCAATATCGAGATTGGCAGAGATGTTTTTCTTGTATCCTATTTGACTTTAGTACGGAGTAGATTTCCGGAACAGTAGTCACAGTTATAAATTTGCAGGTTAGAGAGGATGGGCTTTGGGGTCTGGGCAACAGACTGATTTTGAGCGGATAGCATATTCCTGTATGATTTTTTTCCATCCCCTTGCTCTGCTGGGATACAGCAGCAAAGACCCCGCGATGTTTTTACGCCCGATGTGGGGTGAAACCCACAAAGATTCAACAAGACTACCACTTTGTATGCAAAAAGTAGCGATTTTGGGGGGGACTTTCGATCCTGTTCACCATGGGCATTTGTCGATCGCCAAGATGGCGGTCTGTCAATTTGCCCTCGATCGCGTAGTCTGGGCGGTCGATCACACTCCTCCTCACAAGTCGCACAGTGTTTTGGCAAGTTTTGAACAAAGGCGCGAAATGGTTGCTCTGGCGACTGCTGGACGACCGGATTTTGAACTTTTGCCGCTAGATACTAACGGTTTTGCTACTGGTGCGATCGACTCTTTGCTATATTTACAAAATTTGTATCCAGAGGCTCAGCTTTACTGGATTATTGGTATCGATGCTTTCCAAACTTTGGCCAAATGGCCTAGGTGTACGGAAATTGGGGGGCTATGTGAGTGGTTGGTAGCCCGACGCGAGACTGCGGGTGTTGAGGTGGGGCTCGTGGAAAGGTCGATCGACTCTGCGGAGGAAGATATGCTGGTTCGGACGAATCATGTTTGTTCTGTGGTGGCGACGCAGATGGCTGTGAGGGGTGTCCAAATTAGCTGGCAGGTTTTGACTATGCCGACGATCGAGGTTTCGTCGAGTTTGATCCGTTGTTACTATAGCGAGGGTCGTGCGATCGGGCATTTAGTCCCAGAGGCGATCGAGACTTATATGATGACTCATCAGCTTTACTAATTGGATGCAATAACTGGTTGTTCATTATGGACAAAAAGTTAGAAAGGATCAGCGCTTGCGGTATGATCTTCTTTCATAGCTAATTCTTAAATTTTTCCAAAATTTTACCCTAATTTAGGGGCTGCCATCATTAGGAGGTACTAAGGTGATTCGAGTCGCGATCAATGGTTTTGGGCGTATTGGGCGCAGTTTTACACGCTGCTGGCTAGGCCGAGAAAACAGCCAGCTAGAGTTGGTAGCTATTAATGACACTTCTGATCCCAAAAGTAATGCTCACTTGCTCAAATACGATTCCATGATGGGAACGTTGAAGGGTGTGGACATCACTACAGATGAAAATTCGATTACTCTCAACGGCAAGACAGTTAAATGCGTCAGCGATCGCAATCCGCTAAACTTGCCTTGGAAAGAATGGGGTATTGATCTGATTATTGAATCAACAGGCGTCTTTATTGACCAAGCTGGTGCATCAAAGCACATCACTGCCGGTGCCAAAAAAGTGCTAATTACCGCTCCCGGCAAAGGGCCAGAAGTCGGAACCTATGTGATGGGAGTCAACCACCACAACTACAAGCACAGTGACTACACAGTCATCAGCAATGCTAGCTGTACAACTAACTGTCTAGCTCCTGTATTGAAAGTGCTCCACGAAAACTTTGGCATCATCAAGGGCATGATGACCACCACCCACAGCTATACTGGCGACCAACGTTTGTTGGATGCTAGTCACCGCGACTTGCGGCGGGCACGGGCGGCTGCGATGAACATTGTACCAACTTCTACTGGTGCTGCTCAAGCCGTGGCTTTAGTGATTCCAGAATTGAAGGGCAGACTAAATGGTATTGCCATGCGCGTACCAACTCCCAATGTCTCAGTAGTTGATTTTGTTGCTCAAGTAGAGAAAAAGACTTTTACCGAGCAAGTAAATCAAGTATTCAAGGAAGCTGCTGAAGGTTCCATGAAAGGGATTTTGGAGTACAACGATTTGCCTTTAGTTTCTTCCGACTATCGGGGAAATGATTCTTCTTCCATCCTAGATTCTAGCCTGACGCTCGTGATGGACGGCGACATGGTCAAGGTATTGGCTTGGTACGACAATGAATGGGGCTACAGTCAGCGAGTTGTTGACTTAGCTGAATTAGTCGCCCAAAGATGGGAAGCTTAGATTCCTAGATTCCCGAATTCTTAAAGAAGTCGGGGATCAGTCCATTCCTGTCATCATGCTGAGCGAAGAAATTAGGAGACGGCAGTGCCGTGTCCCTACCGAATAATATTGTAGGGAGACGGCACTGCCGTCTCCTCTATCATTCCGGTGCAACCGGAATTAATATAACTATATGAAAAAAGCACTCATTTGTGGTATCTCCGGTCAAGACGGAGCTTATTTAGCTAAACTACTTTTAGACAAAGGTTATGAAGTTTCCGGCACTTCCAGAGACGCCCAAATGTCTAGTTTCGGAAACCTTACCCGTTTGGGAATCCGAGAGCAAGTAAAGCTAGAATCGATGTCTCTCAACGATTTTCGCAGCGTCTTGCAGGTACTGGCGAAAATTGGGCCAGACGAAGTATACAATCTAGCCGGTCAAAGTTCCGTTGGTCTATCCTTTGAACAACCAGTAGAAACCCTCGAAAGTATTGCCACTGGCACATTGAATCTGTTAGAAGCAATTAGATTTACAGGCGGCAAAATTAAACTTTATAATGCCAGTTCCAGCGAATGTTTTGGGGACACCAGAGGCAATCCAGCGGATGAAAATACTCCCTTTCGTCCCAGGAGCCCTTACGCTGTAGCAAAAGCAGCAGCATTTTGGGAAGTCGCAAATTATCGGGAAGCATACAATTTGTTTGCCTGTTCTGGTATTCTGTTCAATCACGAATCACCGCTGCGGCCGGAGAGATTTGTAACCCAAAAAATTGTTTCAGTTGTGTGTCGGATTGCTGCGGGGAGTTCGGAAAAACTGCATTTAGGTAATATTTCAGTCCATCGAGATTGGGGTTGGGCTCCGGAATATGTAGAAGCCATGTATTTGATGTTGCAGCAGGATGAACCGGAGGATTATGTAATAGCTACCGGTGCTAGTTTTGCTCTGGAAGAGTTTGTGCAGACGGCTTTTGTTTCTGCGGGTTTGGATTGGAGGGAGCATTTGATGACCGATGCGAGTCTCTACAGACCGACGGAGATTGCTGTAGGGAAGGGGAATCCGGCGAAGGCGAAGGCTAAGTTGGGATGGGAGGCTAAGTATAAGATGCAGGATGTGGTGCGGATGATGGTTGAGGCGAGGCGAATTTTTTGAACTAGAATTTAATATTAATTCCGTTTGCATTGGAATGATATAGAGGAGACGGCACTGCCGTGTCCCTACCGCGATTAATTGTAGGGACTAAGGCACTCGCGACCTCCTCATTTCGGCTTTCGAGTTCTTATCGCCCTAAAAGCTTCACCAAACCAACACCCCCAAAGTAAAGAGCCAGCACCGCACCTCCCAAAAGACTTTGAGTCAAAGGGTCAGTTGAAGGCGTTAACACAGCTCCCAAAACAGCCGCTCCCAAGATTACATAGCGCCAGCCAGATAACATTTGCTTAGAAGAAACTATTCCTAAAACACCAAGCAAAACTTGGACAATCGGGATTTGAAATGCTAAGCCAGTGCTGAACATTAATAATAAAACAAATTCAAAGTATTTGTCGATCGACCATAATTGCTCTACGACATCCGCTCCGTAAGTGACAAAGAAATTGAGTGCAGCCGGAATCAAAGCGATGTAAGAAAATACTATCCCGCCTAAAAATAGGAAACTGGAACCGAAGAAAACAGGGCCAAGCAACCCGCGTTCTTTGCGTGTTAATCCTGGAAGTACAAATAATGCTATTTGATAAAAAATAAATGGACTGGCGATTAGTAAACCGCTATATCCGGCAACTTTGATTGAGACAAAGAAATACTCTCCGGGAGCTAGTTGCAAAAATTTGACTGCTCCTGCTGGTACTTCTAACAGTTTAACGATCGGTCTAACATATAAAAAGCAGCCAACTATACCGATTACTACTGCAATTAGTGCATAGAAAATTCGCAGCCGTAATTCTTCTAAATGATCGAACAAAGACATCTCAACTTCGTCGGGGAGTTCGTCGAGAAATTCGTTTTCCAAGTTGCGCGAACCCATAAAACCCTCTGCGATTGGCATAATGCTGGGTTCGAGGTTATTGTCGAAATTTTGTTCGGATGTCTCCAAGTCTGAGGGGGATGTCATAGGAAATCGGGAATGGGGCATCGGGAATGGGGCATCGGGCATAGAGCCCAAAAGCATTGGCTTCAGTTATTATAACCAACAAATAACAGCCCACAACTAACTAATGACTACTGACTACTGACTAATGACTTCTTCAATGCTAATCGCAATTTTGCCGACAGCCCGCCCCGTTTCGCTGTAAGTGTGGGCTGCTGCTACTTCTTCGAGGCTGTAAGTGCGATCGACAATCGGCTCAACTTTACCAGAAAACTGGGTCTAAAGCCCCGTCCTTCTAGGACGGCTTTATATTATTATATTTATCTAGCAATATAGCGGATAAATATGCTATAATCAGAACATGATAGAATGAATCTACTGGGTACGGAGTGGCAGAAAAACGGTACTTCTGGGCAAGAAAAATCCGCCTCGAAAGAGGGAAAGCATGGGGAGAAGACCACCTCTACTATTGAAGGGCAACCCGATATAGCAAGTGGACTTCTGTGAACCATGAATTAGAATCCCCGCGCCTGTTTGTCGGGGAGTATGTCAATCTTAAATACCTCTAAAGACTCACTCTCATACCTTAGATATTTTACTAATTTATCACTTTAGCTAGACGCTAAAACAACCATAAATAATTTATGTTTACATAAAAGTATAGTTTGAGGCAAACTGATTATGACAACAGATAATGGTATCAAAACAAAACGAGTTGCCATACTTATCGAAAATGGAGTTGAGGATTCCGAATTTCTAGTTCCTTATAATGCCTTAAAACAAGCAAACTTTGATGTAGTTGTCCTCGGTTCGCGGACAAATGAAAAGTATGCAGGGAAACTGGGCCAATTAGCCATGCAAGCAGACGGAACTACGACTGAATCCGTGGCGGCAGAATTCGATGCAGTAGTAATTCCTGGCGGTATGGCTCCCGATACTATGCGGACTAATCCTAATACAGTACGCTTTGTCAAAGAAGCTTTTGAAGCAGGAAAAATCGTTGCTGCTGTTTGTCACGGCCCGCAACTTTTGATTGAAGCTGACTTGCTTAAAGGTAAAAATGCGACGGGTTTCTTGGCAATCAAAAAAGACATGATCAATGCCGGAGCTAACTACATTAATGAAGCTTTAGTAGTTGATGGCAACTTGATTACTTCTAGACAACCGGGAGATTTAGCAATATTTACCACGGCAATTCTAGCTCGACTTGGTTACGGCGGAAAAGCAGTCGGTTTGCCAGAAGAAACTGACATAAATGCAGAATGGTGGAAGTTGGCTAATGCTTGGGGAGGCTCCACACAAGGCGACATTGTGAAAGGTTTGAATACTGCTCTCGCAGGTGAACGCTATGCTTGTGAAGCATTTGAACATTATGCGGAAAAAACGCAAGACAGCGATTTGCGATCGCTCCTGACAGAAATGATTCAAAATAAACAGCACCACATCGTCGCTCTTGAAACTCGCCTTAATGATTTCGGTGAAAAACCCTCGATTCCCGCCCAAATTGCTGATAAATATGCTAAGCTGAAAGCTTCAATGCAAGGAACAGATGAAATGTTCTTGCTGCGGAGCACTCTCGGTGATTTACAAACAGGTGTTGTTGATCTCAACCACCTACGGGCAAAGTTCACTGATCCGGTATCAACAGCCATTTTTACAGAGATAGAATCGGATTTGTCCAAGTGCGAGCAGGCTGTTGTTAAAGTCTACCGCACCCACGCTGTTTCCCAGGAAATCAAAGCTCCCAAACCTTCCACTAGCCCCGCTGTAAAAATGTAATTAGCAGGCGCTTAAATATGTTTGCAGTTGCAGGTTGACTCGCTTCGACTTCGGCGCAACTGCAAACTTGCGCTGTGAAAAATTAAATCTACTGATTTCAGGTAAAATAAAACCTAAGACTGAAAAACAGGCACTCAAA
The DNA here is from genome assembly GCF_021648855.1 of Tychonema litorale BBK16. Classification (GTDB taxonomy): domain Bacteria; phylum Cyanobacteriota; class Cyanobacteriia; order Cyanobacteriales; family Microcoleaceae; genus Microcoleus. The sequence continues at coordinate 31,777 of NZ_JAKJHX010000041.1, forward strand.
TAACTGCAAGGTGGAGGGTTTTATTCAATGGGTTCTATATTCGTTTCAGCCGGACATGGTGGCTTTGAGGGAAATCTGCGCGATCCAGGCGCGGTGGCTTTTGGGACAACCGAAGCCCAGGAACTTATTCTAATTCGGGATTTATTGGTACCTGAATTGCGGCAGAGACGCATAGAAACTTTCTCTGTACCAGATACTCTCAGTTTAGTGCAAAGTATTGGTTGGATCAATGACCGATGCCGTGCGGGAGATGTCGCTGTAGAAATACACGCGGATGCTTTTTCAAATCCTCTGGTTCGGGGCGCAAGCGCATTTTATATTGGTAGCAACGCTAAGCGAAAAGCGGATGCTAATTTAGTTTTAAATGGCTACTTGCGACGTCTCCCAGGCATGGTCAATCGTGGCGCAAAAGCAGATACTGAAGCTGGTGTCGGTAGCCTTGCATTTTGTCGGCGCGTGGCTGTTCCTTCACTGTTGATAGAATTAGGTTTTTTGACTAATATCGATGATTTGCGAACATTTCAAACTCGCCGCCGTGATATGGCACTTGGACTCGCTGACGGACTTGAAGCTTGGTTAAAAAATACGGATTTGAAACCCTTAACACCTGCACCAACGCCAACGCCAACACCAGTACCAATACCAACGCCAACGCCAACGCCAACGCCAACGCCAACGCCAAAACCAACACCAACACCAATACCAACGCCAACGCCAATATCAACACCAACACCAGCACCAGCACCAACGCCAACACCTCCACCTGTAACTTATGCGCTAATTAATATCAACATTAATGGTGCAGCACACGAGGAGAAAGGTATTTTGGTGAACGGAAATGCTTTTGTTCCCTCAGAAGTTCTGGACATTTTTGATATCCTGCCTGCTGCGGTTGACAGACGGATTACCTATAAGGGTGTAGTATTTGTACGGGCGATCGATTTGCGCGATCGCGATATTGCCATAGCCTGGGATCAGTCTACTATATCGGTATCTCTGCGATCGCGCCGTGATATCCTTGCAGGAGTTGGAAAAATCATGAATCGCAGTCAAATTACGGCCCAACAAATGACTGTTTTCCTGAATAAAAACAATAGCAAAGCCCTGACACAATTTTCCAATTTACCTCAAATTTACCTACAAGAAGCCGCTGCCGAAAGTGTCAACCACGACTTAGCTTTTTGTCAAATGTGCTTGGAAACAAATTTTCTAAATTTTGGTGGTTCTGTCAAACCCGAACAATTTAACTTTGCCGACATGGGAGTAATTAGCACCACAAGTGCTGGCCTCTCATTTCCCGATGCCCGCACAGGAGTGAGAGCGCACATTCAGCATCTGAAAGCCTACGGTAGCACAGAACCAATTAACCAACCTTTAGTTAAAGAAAACGTGCGTTTTAAGTTTGTCAAACGTGGTGTCGCGCCGACAGTTAATGAATTGGTTGGACGCTGGAATTCCGACTCTCAATACGCACAAAAAATCTTGAATATAATCCGGTTGTTGTATGAAAATGCAGGTTTGTTATAGCTGATATCAATTCCGGCTGCGCCGGAATGATATAGAGGACACGGCAGTGCCGTGTCCCTACCTTGATTTATTGTAGGGACATGGTACTGCCCTATGCCCTATGCCCAATTCCTAATTGCCAATTACCAATTCCCAACTAAATGATGTTCCATAGCAAAACGAACCAGTTCTGCACGGTTACTACTGTCAGTTTTTCTGAACAAGCTACTGACGTGCTTTTCCACAGTTCGATGACTGAGATGGAGCTGCTTGCCGATTTCAATATTAGAAAGACCTTCTGTAAGTAAATTCAGCACTTCTCGCTCTCGCTGAGTCAACATCGGAGAACTTGGACCCATAAAAGCCCGTGAAGCAGAGCTATCCCCTAGGGAATCGGGCATTTCTGACTTTTGAGTTGAAAAATCCAATTCACCATTGCCCTTGACTCTGTTTTGTCCCTCTGTTGGCATCTGTTCTGGTTCAGGGGAACGAGACGGTGCCTGGGCAATCAGAGCATATCGATCGAGCAAAGAGCGAATTACCACCCCCAATTCACTAAGTTCAAAAGGCTTGGCCAGAAAATTGTCGCATCCCATCTGATAGCCTCGAATCCGTTCCTCCGTGCTCGTCCGTTCCGTCAGGAAAATCACCGGCAGTAGCCGGAAAGCCGGACGAGTCCGAACTCGCCTCACAAGTTCGTAGCCGTCCATTTCCGGCATTGTGATGTCGGTAACAATCAAGTGCGGCTGAAATTCCTCTACCAAGCCGAGAGCTTCTTTGCCGTTTTCAGCAGCGATTACCGAATAACCCAAAATTTCCAGGTAATCGTTAATCGACAAGCGAGTCGCAAAATCATCGTCAGCAACCAGAATTGTCAAAGGCATGGGGGAGAACTAAAAGTTAAACATTAAAAATTAAAAATGACCAATCTCACTCTCAATTTTTAATTCTACTGGCTAACTTCCTTTATAGCTTGTCGTTAAAGTAGACGGCTGTCCAAAATTACCTTCTAAGACCACATTTCGGCCGTTAGCAGCCAAATGCCGTAGAATTTTGTAAATAACCTCTATTTGGTCTGGCATTCCGGCTTTTTTGGCAATTTCTGCTACAGACAGAGGAGTTGCAGCGTCTTTGATAACTTGCAGTACCTGTTTTTGCAAATCCAACACAGCAGCAGCAGCTTTTTTGCCTGCTTCCACGCCCGGTTGGTGATAGGCATTGACATTTACCAAGGAACCGTAAAAACCTACTGCCCTTTCGTAGAGAGCAATTAATGCTCCTACTGTTCGAGGATTTACTTGCGGTATTGTCAGAGTGATCGAATCTCGTTGCTTTTCATACAAAGCTTGTCGGGTTCCCTGCAACAAACCCGACAAATAATCTCCTGAAGTCACGCCGGTTTCGACTTCAACAGAAACGCCTTGCCGGTCTTCTAAAACTTCGATAAATGTTAAGAAGAAATTGGACACGCCTTCTCGCAATTGTTGGACGTAGGCGTGTTGGTCGGTGCTGCCTTTGTTGCCGTAGACTGATATTCCTTGGTAAACTATGTTGCCGTCTAAATCTTGTTCTTTGCCGATCGACTCCATGACTAATTGCTGCAAATAGCGGCTGAACAATAGCAGTGAATCTTTGTACGGCAAAACTACCATATCTTTTTCGCCACGTCCGTTGCAGGCAAAGTACCAAGACATTGCTAACAGGGCGGCGGGATTGTGTTTGATTTCAGGGTTTCTGGTAGCTTCGTCCATGACTTTAGCACCGTCGAGCATTGCTTGAATGTCGATGCCTTGCAAAGCTGCTGGCAAAAGTCCGACTGTTGAGAGTTCCGAAGTGCGTCCCCCCACCCAATCTGCCATTGAGAAGGTGGTGATCCAGCCTTCGGATTTGGCTAATTTGTCTAGTTGGCTGTCAACTCCGGTGATGGCAATTGCTTGTTTGGCAAAGTCGAGTTTTTGGGCAGCGAAGGCTTTCTTGACTTCAATCATGCCGTTGCGGGGTTCAGGGGTGCCGCCGGATTTTGAGATCGTAATTACTAGGGTGCTGGCGAGTTTGTCTTTGATTTTGTTGAGGGTGCGATCGATCCCAGCAGGATCTGTGTTGTCAATGAAATGTATTGCTAGGGGCGGAATGTCTGGGGATAAAGCTTCGGAGACAAATTGGGGGCCGAGGGCGGAACCACCAATACCGATCGAGATAATATCGGTAAATTGAGGAGCGAATGGTGGTTTGATATCGCGACTTTGAACTTTCTTGACAAATAGTTCGACTTGTGCTATGTCTTCGACAATTTCTTGTTTGAGTTCTGAGGTAGGGGCGATATCTGGGTTTCGCAGCCAGTAGTGGCCTACCATGCGGTTTTCGTCTGGATTCGCGATCGCCCCTGCTTCTAAAGCTGCCATGTCTTTGAAAGCTTTGTCAAACTTGGGTTTCATTGTAGTGTAGAGCGCATCGTCGAAACTCATGCGGCTGATATCGAGGTAAAGCCCCAATCCAGGGTGATAGTAAAGCCAGTCTTGGTAGCGTTGCCAGAGTGCTGTGGCATCCATAGGAATTCTCTACAATTTTTATAATGTTCGATCGGCATCATCGGGAATCCACCAATTGTAGTTTAAAACTTACCGAAGAACACCTTTCTTAAGAACAGGCAAGATGCCTGTTCCACAAAGAGTTAGTTTTCTTGTGGGGAGTAGGGGTTGGGCATCCTGCCCGCCCTCAAATCTTAAGAACAGGCTGTCCGGCCTGTTCCACAAAGAGTTAGTTTTCTTGTGGGGCTTGTATTCATTTTTTACTTTTTAAAGTATAAATACTGAATGTTGTAGAATATACAGATATTAGAATTTAATTGCGATCGACTATGCTTACTCTATCTCCCGAATTAAAAGAAAGATTAGCAACTCCGCTAAAAATCGGCGACTTTGAAGTTAAAAGCCGCGTGCTGCAATCGCCATTATCCGGCGTTACAGATTTGGTATTTCGCCGCCTAGTGCGTCGCTACGCACCAGATTCAATGATGTACACCGAAATGGTGAATGCTACGGGTTTGCACTACGTCAAGCAACTGCCGAGAATTATGGAAATTGACCCAAACGAACGCCCGATTAGTATTCAATTGTTTGACTGTCGCCCGGAATTTTTGGCAGAAGCGGCACAGAAAGCGGTGGCAGAAGGGGCGGATACAATTGATATTAATATGGGTTGTCCAGTTAACAAAATAACTAAAAATGGTGGCGGTTCTTCGCTACTACGATCGCCCGAAACTGCCGAAGCAATTGTGCGCGCCGTTGTAGAATCTGTAGATGTTCCTGTGACTGTCAAAACTCGCATCGGTTGGACAGACAAAGAAATTAATATTTTGGAATTTGCGAAACGGATGGAAGATGCGGGCGCAAAAATGATTACTGTCCATGGTCGGACTCGATCGCAAGGTTACAACGGTCAGGCAAAATGGGAATGGATTCGCCGTGTTAAGGAAGTTTTATCGATTCCTGTAATCGCCAACGGAGACATTTTTTCAGTTGAGGCGGCAATGCGGTGTCTCGAAGAAACGGGCGCGGATGGAGTGATGTGTTCGCGAGGAACTTTGGGTTATCCTTTCTTGGTGGGAGAAGTCGATCATTTCATCAAAACAGGTATAGAAAAGATAATTCCGACACCAATTGAAAAGCTCGAATGTGCTAAGGAGCATCTGCGGGCTTTGTGGGAATATAAGGGTGAGAGCGGTGTGTCTCAAGCGCGTAAGCACTTGACCTGGTATGCTAAGGGTTTCCCCGGTGCTGCGGAATTGCGGGGCTTGTTGGCGGTGGTAGAAACGGTTGAACAAGGTTGCGATTCGATCGATCGCGCGATCGAGCAATTAGTCGCAAGTTGAAATAAACTTAGATATTGCACCATTGTTAATTTGTGTGGGGAAAGCATGGATTCATTAAAAGGACGAGATTTATTAAGTCTGGCAGATTTAACTATTGACGAATTAAATTATTTACTGGATTTAGCAGCCAGTTTAAAATCGGGCATGGTCAAGCTGAAACGTCCTAAAGTTCTCGGCTTGTTATTTTCCAAAGCTTCGACACGGACGCGGGTAAGTTTCACAGTGGCAATGTATAAATTGGGAGGGCAAGTTGTTGACCTCAATCCCAACGTTACTCAAGTCAGCCGCGGCGAACCTTTGGTCGATACAGCCAGAGTTTTAGACAGATATTTAGATGTTTTGGCAATTCGGACTTTTGAACAAAAAGACTTAGTAACCTTTGCTAATTACGCAAAAATTCCTGTGATTAATGCCCTAACAGATGACGAACATCCCTGTCAAGTATTAGCAGATTTAATGACAGTCAAAGAATGTTTCGGCAAGTTAGAAGGAGTGACTTTAACTTATTTAGGCGATGGCAATAATATGGCTAATTCGCTGATGTTAGGTTGTGCAATGATGGGGATGAATGTGAGAATTGCTTGTCCTCAAGATTTTCTACCAAATCCTGAGATTGTGGAAAAAGCCAAGGCAATTGCTAACGGCAAAACAGAAGTTACTGTGACAGTTGATGCTAAAGCCGCTGTCAAGAATGCTCAAGTAATTTATACCGATGTTTGGGCGAGTATGGGACAAGAAGAGGAAGCGAAAACCAGGATTCCTTTGTTTGAGCCTTATCAGGTAAATGAAGAGTTAGTGGAGCTAGCAGATCGCAATGCAATTGTATTACACTGTTTGCCAGCGCATCGAGATGAAGAGATTACAGATGCGGTAATTGAAGGCAGTAAATCGCGCGTTTGGGATCAAGCAGAAAATCGGATGCACGTTCAGCAAGCTTTGTTAGCTGGCATTCTCGAAAGCGATTAAGAAGCGCCGGAATGATATAGAGGACACGGCAGTGCCGTTTCCCTACAATTAATCTGGGTAGGGAAACGGCACTGC
>NZ_JAKJHX010000042.1:0-26725 GCF_021648855.1 Tychonema litorale BBK16
ACGGTTACTATGCTCAGTTCTGTATTAATGTAGAACGAACAGAAGAAATAGTTCCCACGGGGAAGACGATTGGCATAGATGTAGGGTTGAACCATTTCTACACCGATAGTACCGGAGAAACCTGGACAAATCCTCGGCACTTGCGTAAAAGTGAAAAAGCTTTAAAACGGTTGCAGAAACGAGTTTCTCGGAAAAAGAAAGGTTCCAGTAATAGAAAGAAAGCGATTAATAAGTTAGGAAGAAAACACTTAAAGGTTAGTAGGCAGCGTAAAGACTTCGCCATTAAGACGGCATTGTGTGTAGTGAAATCTAGCGATTTCGTAGCCTACGAAAACCTTCAAGTGAGAAACATGGTAAAGAACCATAAACTTGCTAAATCAATTAGCGATGCAGCATGGTCACAGTTTTCTCAATGGTTGCAATATTTTGGGAAAGTGTACGGTAAAACAGTTGTTGCTGTTGCCCCTCAGTATACTTCCCAAGATTGTTCAAATTGTGGAAATCGTGTTCAGAAATCGCTGTCAGTTAGGACTCATGTTTGCCTGTGTGGTACGGTGTTAGACCGAGACCATAATGCAGCTTTGAATATTCTAGCCCTCGGATTGAGGCAAACAGGAATCACTTTAAATACGGCGGGGCACGCCGAAATTAACGCTTGGGGACAGACCGACCTCTACTCATTGGTGGTGACATCAACGAGCAAGTTGACTGGTTGATCCAAGAATCCCTGCGCCTTCAGGTCAGGGAGTGTCAAAACGCAGTCATCAACTGAATTAACTCGATCGACAAATCCCTTTGCGAATTTTGCTGCTGCTTAAACAAAACGCCAGCCAACAGATATATATTTTCAGAATAAAAAGCCATTCCCTCTTTTCGCAGAGTGGCGATCGCATTTTTCACCTTGGACTCGGAACTGTAATAGCCAAAAGTTAAAGGTGCAATCTCAAAACCCGCAACCGAGTAACCTCGATCCAACGCATAATCGATCAAACCCACAGGATTAGAATAGCTAGAAACCATCAGCAAAACTTCATTGCAGCCCAAAGATAAAAGTTTTTTAGCAATTTTAGAACCATCAGTCCCGCCGTGCAACAGCGGCTGGTAAATCTTGTCATCAGCAGCAGGCAGGTAAGGCGGATTTGAGATCAAACAATCTGCTTGCTTATATGAAGGTGAATCAAAAAAAGAGCAATTGTAAACGACATATTGTTCGCTTAGTTGATATTCTCGAATCTGAGATTGAGCAATTTTCCAAGCTACATTATTTAACTCAAAACCCTTAATTTTTCCCTCAAAAGTCGTTCTCAGCAAAGACTTAATTACCGGACTTCCCTCTCCTGAACCAAACTCTACGATCGATCGAGAATTGTCGCTAACATTTAACACTAAATTTTCTAGGCACTGCGCGTAAAAATTAGATTCTTCGGGACAGTGGAATACTTGCTTGGGAGAGTAAGATAAAGTGAGCATAAAGTTTGTAACAAAAATTACTTTTTTTAAAGTTAACGAATAAGTAATATTCAAACCATCTGTCGGAAGAGTTATATTATAAAAATCAGAAATATATCTTTTGTTCCTGTTTAGCAGCTATTTTATTATTGATTGGTTCCCAGACTCTGTCTGGGAACCAGTAGAATACCCTCAACCGATCGCCTTTTTGATCAAATCCAGCTTACCCTTATAGGGAGCATAGCGCCATTGCAACTCTAGCCAAAATGACTTTTGCAACACACTTTTGTAATGCGAAAAAGTATCAAAACTCGCTTTGCCGTGATAACTTCCAATTCCACTTTCGCCAACTCCTCCAAACGGTAAAGTTGTTACACCCACTTGCATTACCGTATCATTTATACAAACTCCCCCAGAAGAAGTTTCCCGCAAAACTCGCTCTTGTTTCTGCTTATCCTTCGAGAACAAATACAAAGCTAAAGGTTTAGGGCGCGCGTTGATTTGGGCAATTGCCTCCCCGAAATCTTCATACTCCAAAACTGGCAAAATCGGCCCAAAAATCTCATCCTGCATCACAGGCGAATCCCAGGAAACCTTATCTAAAACCGTCGGTGCAATATACTTGTTTTCTGAGTCAGTTTGCCCACCGATGACAATTTCTCCGTCTTTGAGAAACGCACTCAAACGCTCCAGTTGCCGCTGATTGATAATCCGCGAATAGTCGGGACTTGTTTGCGGATTGTCGCCGTAAAATCCTTGAATTGATGTTTTAATTGCTTCCATCAAAGCTGGCTTGACTTTCTTGTCTACCAACAGGTAATCTGGAGCAATGCAGGTTTGTCCAGCATTGATGAATTTGCCCCAAGCAATGCGTTTTGCCGTGTGTTCAATCTGAATATCGGAATCGACAATGCAAGGACTTTTGCCGCCTAATTCTAATGTGACTGGTGTCAGGTGTTTGGCGGCGGCTTCCATGACAATTCTGCCGATTTTTGTGCCGCCTGTAAAGAAGATGTGGTCAAATCTTTCGGCTAGCAATTGTTGGCTGACTTCCACGCCTCCTTCGACGGCGGCGATGTAGGCGGGATCGAAGGTTTTGGCAATCATGTCGGCGACGACTGCTGAGGTGTGTGAGGCGATTTCTGAGGGTTTGAGGAGTGCACAGTTGCCGGCGGCGATCGCACCAACTAACGGTGATATCATTAACTGAAATGGATAGTTCCAAGGCCCGATAATCAAAACTACGCCTAAAGGTTCTGGGAAAATGCGGGCTGAGGCGGGGAATTGGTCGATCGAAGTTGGTACTTTTTTCGGCTTTACCCAGGATTTGAGGTTTTTGATGGCATACTTGACTTCTGCGATCGATGCGATTTCAAAGTAGGCCTCAAACTCTGGCCGATTCAAGTCAGCCTTGACAGCATCGACGATTTGTGATTGATTTAGTTCGATCGCGCTTTGAAGCAATTGCAGTTGTTCAATCCGAAAATCCACATCCTTAGTTTTCCCAGTCGCAAAAAATTGCCGCTGCTGCTGGATAATATCGCTGATTACCATTTTTTGTCCTTCATGTCTATAAATAAATGTTACAGCAGGACAAGAAAAATTGGGTAAAATAGAGATATTGCGCTATTCTCCAGAACGGGCAAGATGCCAATTACCAATTACCAATTACCCAGTTAACTTATGAGAATATCTAAGAACGATTTTTTTTGCTATTCCTGCTGGCTGCTTTTATTGCTTGCAGTAGCAGGATGTACCTCTAGTTCCCAAAAACAAATTGTTATCTGCTCGAAAGATTTTACCGAACAAGTCATTTTAGTCGAAATCTTAGCACGACATATCGAAGCTAAAACTGATATCAAAGTAGAACGAGAACTCAATCTCGGAGGCTCACTTTGTCATCAATCTCTAGTGACAGGCAAAATCGATTTATATGTCGAATATACGGGTACGGCTTACGCGAATATGCTGAAGCAAAAACCGATTTCTGATCCCAAAAAAGTATTCGATTATATAAAACAAGAATATCCCAAACAGTTTAAAGCAGAATGGATGGAACCCTTGGGATTTGAGAATAGTTTTGCAATTATCGTGCGGGGAGATGATGCGAAAAAGCTCAATTTACAAACTCTCTCGCAACTTGGGAAAGCTTCACCAAACCTGCGGGCTGCTTTCGGCCCAGAATTCAAAGAAAGAGAAGATGGATTTCCGGGATTAGCTAAAACTTATGGGATTAAATTTCAAGAAGAACCAAAGGAATTGTTATTAGGATTGCTGTATCAAGCGCTACAACAAAAAGAGGTGGATGTGATTGCTGGAAGCACAACTGATGGTTTGATTGAAAGCTTGGGCTTGGTAGTGCTGAAAGATGATAAAAAGTATTTTCCGCCCTATGAAGCAGTGCCCGTTGTGCGATCGCAAATTTTGACAAAATACCCAGAATTGCGATCGGTTCTCGCCGAATTCGGTGGCAAAATCTCTGAGGATGACATGAGAAATATGAACTATCAAGTTGATAAGAAACAGGAGGAAGCTGGACAAGTTGCACAGCAGTTTTTGCAGCAGAAGAAATTGGTTAATTCAAATTAAGAGAATAGGTAAGATACCTGTTGCATAAATACTCACCAAAAATCCGAAAAAACCATATTTGTAGGGGCGGGTTCACCAACAATTCACGTCTAAAATCCAACATCTCAAAAACCCGCACCCACCCACCAAAAATTCTCAAATACTATGTTTTAGCTATGAAATCTAAAATATATTGGGCAGTAATCTGTGGTTTTTCCAAGTGGGGAACGTGTCCGCAATCTGGTATCCAAATTAGTTCAGAATTTGCGATCGCATTTTTGAACTTTTCGGCATCGGCTGTCCCCAAAATTCGGTCTTGTCTCCCCCACAAAATTAGTGTTTGCTGCTGAATTTCCGACAATTTTTCCCCAAAACCACAGTAACCGCCGCTTTTGGTAAAAGCAATTAAAGCTTGATTCCAGTTGGGCATTTCTAGGTGCAAAGCGGCGCAAGTTTGGGCATCAACAGAAGCCAAAGTTTTATCGAAATAAGCATTGACGCTAATCTTTTGACGGATTTTAGGGTTTCGCAAAAATGAAGTGGCTAAATATCCTAAAGGCGGAATTAAAAATTTACCTTTGTTAGAGGTGACGGGAAAACCGGCACTATCTATTAAGATCAATTTTTTGACAAGTTCGGGATGATTGAGGGTGAAATCAATTGCTGCGGCACCTCCCATTGATGCACCAATTAATATCACAGGCTGTGAAATTAGCGTTTTCCAGAAATAGTAAAGATGACTTCCAATCGCCTTTGCGCTAAAAGGCAAACCCGCCACTCTTTCTGTAAATCCAAAACCCAGTAAATCGACGGCCCAAGTTTCATTTTTTTGGGCTAGTAGCGGTAACAGGCGGCGGAATTCAAACATGGAACTGTCGAAGCCGTGAACTAGCAAAATAGGTGTGTTTCCAGTGCCTTGATGCGCGTAGGTTGTGGCGATTGGTTGCTCGCTGAGACTTGTTGTAATTGCTGCTTGTTGAATGCTTTGGGCTAAGGCTATTGATGTGGATTCGGTTAGTTTTGCGATCGACTTTGGCAGAAAACTGGCTGACATAATTCTTAATAAATTTTTGATCGGTACGGGCGCGAGCGAGTTAAGTCTATATGCTCGATCGCTATTTTAGGTCTTAGGTGCGATCGCAGCGTTAAAATGCGATCGCACTTTAGTATCGCTAAGAAGCAGCAAGGGCTGAATATGTTGACAAACAGTAAAAATATTTGAGAATAGTTGCTAATAACAGCTTTTTCATATAAAATGCTTAAGTGCAGTAGCGGTAACAGTTAGACAGTTTAACCACAAATTAGCATCTGACTCAAGAGAGATTTTAACTCTTGAGCGCAAAAAAGCCATTAAATTTCCGAGCCTGGCGAATACCACTGTCTGAAATATCCAAGGGAAACAAGTAAACTGAAGCCCAGACTTTAGCGATGCCTGCACCTATCTGCCGATCGTATTGAGAATCTATCTCAAGTCGATCGTACAAGTAAAGTCAAACAACTTGTTGCTAAAATCGATCGACTTTGAGAAAAAACATGGAACAGAATCAAGAAGACAGCCAACAGCAGCAAGACTCAAACCCCAATTATTTCAAGGGTTTCACGTTTTACGGCGAGACACCAGAAGTCTCTGAAACCGAGGACAGCACAGCAAATCAGCCTGCGGTGGGCGAAGGTAAGTCATTCCCCCTAGCAATGGCAAGCATCGGCGAGAAATTGCGGATTGTCAAACTCAAGGGTTCAGAAGGCACGGTGCGCCGTCTAATCGGCATGGGATTAGTCCCCAGTATCGAAGTTCAAATCATCAGCAATTCTGGCGGTTCTGTAATTGTAGCGATCGGGGACAACCGTATCGGTTTGGGGGCGGGTATGGCACAGAAAATTCTGTGCGCGAATCTGGTCTAGGGAAATTATCAATAAATTGCATCTACAGCAATCTTATTTGATTTGTGACAAAAATTTTCTTTTTTTTACCGCAGAGGGCGCAGAGGGCGCAGAGGAGGAGTAAAGAGAGATGTTCGCACATTTTGAAAGGGTTGCTACATTCAAAAGTTTAATCTGTTCAAATTTATACTGCATTCAAACAACTGATGAACGAGAAAAAACAACTAGGGGATTTGGCTGTAGGCGCAATTGGCCGCGTCGTTGGCTATGAGAAAACAGCCCGCGCCTACAAAGGCAAATTGTTGGCAATGGGGCTGACACCGGGCACTGAGTTTACTGTTACTCGTTTTGCTCCTTTGGGAGATCCTATCGAAATTCTCGTGCGGGGTTTCAAACTCAGTTTACGCAAAGATGAAGCTAAAACTCTATTTGTAGAAGAAGTGAAATAATGACTAAGCAAATTATTGGATTAGTTGGTAATCCTAACTGTGGCAAAACTACTTTATTTAATTCTCTGACTGGTGCTAACCAGCGAGTAGGTAATTGGCCGGGAGTCACTGTCGAACGTAAAGAGGGAAAATATACTCATGATGGTTTAGGAATTACCATCGTTGACTTACCGGGAGTTTATTCCCTTGATGCGGAAGATGAAGACACGGGACTCGATGAATTGGTGGCGCGAGATTACTTGTTGTCTGGCGAAGCTGATGTGATTATTAATATTGTTGATGCTTCCAATTTAGAGCGCAATTTATATCTAACTACCCAAATTTTGGAGATGCGGGTTCCGACAATTTTGGCGCTGAATATGATGGATGTTGCCAAGGAACGCGATTTCAAAATTAATATTAGCAAACTTGCGGAACGTCTTGGCTGTACGGTAGTTCCGATGAGTGCCTCTTCTAATGATGGAGTGCCTTTGTTGCGGGATGCGATTAACAGGGCTCTGGCTAAGCCGATCGTACCATCTGCCTATGTCGCTTATCCGGCTGCGATCGAAGATGCGATCGCCCAACTCATTCCACACATCGAAAAACACAGCCCAAATCGCACCGTAGATGCCCGCTGGACAGCCCTGAAACTCCTAGAATACCAGGATGAAGTCGCCCCCGAACTCGCCAATACAGAACTCGAAAAAATCGTGGTTCCCCACCGCCGCCGAGTCCATGAAACCCTCGATGATGACCTCGATATTATCATCGCTGACAGTCGCTATACTTTCATCCGTAACTTAACCCAAGGCGTCGCTGAATGTTCTAGGGAAGTCAAAACTAACACTTCCGACAAAATCGACCAAATTGTGCTCAACCGCTTCGCAGGCATTCCCGTATTCTTAGCGGTAATGTACCTAATGTTTACGATTTCGATTAATGTCGGTGCAGTGTTTATCGACTTTTTCGACATTGCCTTGGGAACAATTTTCGTCGATGGTTTTGCTAAAGTTTTAGAAAGCATCAGCGCGCCCGGATGGTTGATTGGACTGCTAGCAAAAGGTGCTGGTGGTGGCATTCAAACTACAGCTACATTTATCCCCCAAATTGGGATGATGTTTTTATGTTTGTCTGTTTTAGAAGACTCCGGCTACATGGCGCGGGCTGCCTTCGTGATGGACAGATTGATGCGATTTGTCGGACTTCCCGGTAAATCCTTTGTGCCGATGATGGTCGGTTTTGGCTGCAACATTCCGGGAATTATGGCGACGCGGACTTTGGAAAATAAGCGCGATCGCACAATGACGATTATGATGAATCCATTCATGTCTTGTAGCGCCAGATTAGCAGTTTACGCCCTGTTTTGTGGTGCATTCTTCCCAGTCGGCGGTCAAAACATGGTATTAGGACTTTACCTAATCGGAATTCTAGCCGCTGTTCTCACCGGACTAATCCTCAAAAATACGATCCTGCAAGGAGAAGCCGCGCCCTTTGTGATGGAATTGCCACCATACCACATTCCCAAGCTCAAAGGAGTGCTGCTACGAACTTGGGATAGACTGAAAGCATTTATCACAAAGGCCGGAATTGCGATCGTTATTATGGTCGTTATACTAGGATTTATGGGTTCAGTCGGCACCGATGGCTCCTTCGGCAAAGATGATACCAAAGACTCAATTCTTAGCGCCGTCGGCCGCGCCGCAACACCTGTATTTACACCAATGGGAATCACCCAAGAAAACTGGCCCGCCACCGTTGGTTTACTAACAGGAGTATTTGCCAAAGAAGTCATGGTTGGAACCTTAGATTCCTTATACACCCAACTAGCAGACGAACAAAAAGCAGCAAGTGGAGAACCGGAGAAAGAAGAAGAATTTAGCTTCTGGGGAAATATCGGCAAAGCATTTTTTAGCATCCCAGAAAATCTCACAAAACTTCCCGGTCAAATTTTCGATCCCCTCGGCTTAAGTTCTGCTAATATTACAGACCAAAAACAAGCAGAAGAAGATCAAGGTATTTCTGGTAGTACCTACGGACAAATGTCTCAGAGATTCGGTTCCGATAAAGCAGCTTTTGCCTATTTACTGTTCGTTTTACTGTACTTTCCCTGTGTTTCTGCCACAGCGGCACTTTACCGCGAAACTAATTTGGGATGGACTGTATTCGCTGGTTTATGGACTACTGGTGTAGGTTACTGGGTTGCAGTTTTCTATTATCAAGTTGCGACATACGCAGAACATCCAGAATCTTCAGTTATTTGGGTAGTGAGACTGGTAATAGCGATGGCGCTGACACTTGCAGGATTAAAAATGGCTGGTGGAATACGTCCCAAGCGGCGCGCAGCAATTAGTAGTTAGTTGACTGTTAACGGTTAACGGTTAACGGTTAATCGTTAACTGCGTTTAAGAATCAAACAAAGGAGAAAAGCCATGATTTTAAGCGATATCCAGAAATTTATTTCTGAGAACAAAAGAGCTTCTATTGCGGATCTAAAACTTCACTTCCGCATGGATGGTGATGCTTTGCGCGGAATGTTAAATCGCCTAGTTCGGAAAGGGCGAATCAGTAAAATGGCAGAAGCGAAAAAGTGTGGCGGATGTGGCAGTTGCGCCGACGATGCAACGGAGATTTATGTGTGGGTAAATCCTGGTGAGTTGGTGTCAGAAAAAGAGCCTGTTTCTGCAAGTTGCCATTAAGAAATCAGGAGACGGCAGTGCCGTGTCCCTACAATTAATCACCGTAGGGAAACGGCACTGCCGTGTCCTCTCCAAGTTGCCATTAAGAAATCAGGAGACGGCAATGCCGTGTCCCTACAATTAATCACCGTAGGGAAACGGCACTGCCGTATCCTCTGCAAGTTGCCATTAAGAAATTAGGAGACGGCAATGCCGTTTCCCTACAATTAATCTGGCGTAGGAAACCAGTTAAAATTATACAATTTGATATATGATTTAATTAAGTATCTGAATATCTGTTCAGTAATAGTGATAATTATTCTAAAATCTCAATAGGATGTTCTTTATGACTGCAACTTCTCCTCTCAAAACCATACAAACTAAAATTGGGGGCATGGATTGCGGTAGCTGTGCCAAAACTGTAGAAGCAGGCTTGCAAAAGTTGCCGGGAATCACCGATATCAATGTAGTTTTTGCAACTGAAAGTTTGCGGTTGAATTACGATCCGCAGCAAGTAAGCGAAAAAGCTATTTTCGATCGCATTAAAGCTCTAGGCTACACTATCAAGCAGACTACCGCAGCAATAATACCACCATCTGATGATTCCGGTTCTTCAACAGTCCATAAAAGTCACAATACAAATTCCACTAACTGGGAATTCTGGATTCGCAATCGCCGGGGACAGACTGTGATTTTAGCAGGATTGGGATTAGTTCTGGGATTATTAACTCAGCATTTAGCATTGCCAATTTGGCTGTCGCGCGGTTTTTATGGTATCGGTATTATTGTAGCTGGATTTGCGATCGCCCGCGCGGGTCTGATGGAGTTGCGCTTGCGCCGCGCTGACATGAATCTGTTGATGACAATTTCGGTAATTGGTGCGGTGATTTTAGGCGATTGGTTTGAAGGGGCGTTAGTTGTATTTCTGTTTAGTTTGGGGACAACTTTGCAAACTTTCACCTTCAGTCGCACTCGCCATGCTATTGCTAGTTTGATGGATATTACACCTCCGACGGCAACTGTCAAGCGCGACAATAATCAGGAAGTAACGGTGCGCGTCGAGGAAATTCAAGTAGGAGAAATTCTGACAATTCGTCCCGGACAAAAGGTGGCTTTGGATGGTATAGTCGTATTGGGTAATTCTGCGATCGACCAATCGCCAATTACGGGCGAATCTATCCCAGAAGATAAGGAAAAGGGCGATCGGGTTTTTGCGGGAACTTTGAATCAAACTGGCTTTTTGGAAGTTCAAGTCACTCACATTTCTAGCGATACGACGGTTGCTAAAATTGTTCATTTAGTCGAATCAGCCCAATCCAGCCGCGCCCCAACTCAGCAGTGGGTGGATAAGTTTGCCGAGATTTATACTCCTATTGTGATTGTAAGTGCGATCGCCCTTACACTAATTCCGCCCTTAATTTTTGCCCAGCCGTTCAATGTTTGGTTTTACCGATCGCTGGTAATGTTAGTAATAGCCTGTCCCTGCGCCTTGGTAATTTCCACTCCCGTGTCTATTGTCAGCGCCATTGGTGCCGCCACCAGTCAAGGCATTTTGTTCAAGGGCGGAAGCGGGCTAGAAACTGCTGGAAAACTCCAGAGTATTGCTTTTGACAAAACCGGAACTTTGACCCAAGGCAAACCTACGGTAAAAAAGGTGTACGATCTGGGAGAGTTGAGCGCAAATGCGGTATTATTGATTGCAGCTTGTTTGGAACAGCGATCGGAACACCCTTTAGCTAAGGCAATTGTCGCCCAAGCAAAGGCACAGGGAATTGAGTTAGAAACTCCTGAAAACTTTACAGCAACTCCGGGCAAAGGCATTAGCGGAAAATTTGGCAATAACCTCTATTTTGCAGGCAATCGCAGGTTATTTGCAGACCAAAATATTGCAATTTCAGAATCAACATTATCTGTTTTAGATGAGATTGAAAAGTTAGGACAAACCCCTGTTTTGGTAGGCAGCAATCGCGGTTTGTTGGGCATCATTGCTTTGGCTGACGGCTTGCGGCTGGAAGCTGGGGAGGCGGTACATTCGCTCAAACAGATGGGGCTGAAGCGACTGGTAATGCTCACGGGCGATCGAACTCCTGTCGCGGCACAAATAGCTGAACAACTCAATCTATCTGAGTATAAAGCAGAACTGCTCCCAGAAGACAAATTGCAACAGATTCAAGAATTGCGAAAATTTGGGGCTGTAGGAATGGTGGGCGATGGCATAAACGATGCCCCAGCCTTAGCAGCCGCCGATATCAGCTTTGCAGTTGGCGGCATTGATATCGCACTAGAAACCGCCGATGTAGTGCTAGTTGGTAGTGACTTAAGAAAACTCGCCTATGCAGTTGATTTAAGCCGCCGTACTGTATCTGTAATTCGGCAGAATGTGATTTTTTCCTTAGTCACAAAAGCGCTGTTTTTGTTGTTGGGAACTTTTGGATTTGTCGGGTTAGCAGTTGCAGTGCTTGCAGATATGGGAACATCCTTAATTGTGACAGCAAATGGAATGCGGTTGTTTCGTTCAAATTTGAATTAGATAGGTAGGGTGCATCAGTCGATATATTTGCGATTAATCAAAAGCTAGTTTCTGACGCACCCTACAGATTAACTGATATTAAATTAAAGAAGCCCGATTAACTCCCACACAAACAAGTCGCTTCTCTAATGCGGGATTTAATCGGCAAATAAATCACAAACTCTGCTCCCTGGCCTATTTCCGAATTCACTTCTATTTTCCCGTGATGCTTCTCGATAATCTGGTAGGAAATTGACAGCCCTAAACCAGTCCCTTTCCCCACAGGTTTAGTCGTAAAAAATGGATCGAATAGCCTGTTAATAACATTCGGGTTAATCCCAGTACCGTTATCTCTAATCCTCACCACCACTTGATCTACTCCTGATATTTCTGTGATAATTTCAATTTCCTTGTGTCGCAGATTTGGATTGCTCAGCAGCGCGTCAGCAGCATTAGCCATGATATTCATAAACACTTGGTTTAATTGCGATGGGTAGCACTCTACTAAAGGCAATTTTCCATAACTCTTAATGACTTTAATCACTGTTTTAATTTTGCTATTTAAAATTAACAGAGTGCTATCAATTCCTTCATGGATATCAACTGGTTTCATTTCAGCTTCATCTAACCTAGAGAAGTTCCGCAGCGACAAAACAATTTGCTGAATTCGTTCAGTTCCCATTTTCATAGAAGATAACAATTTGGACAAATCTTCTGATAAAAAGTCGAGTTCAATTTCTTCTATGCAGTCTTGAATCGGGGCTGTTGGATTCGGATATTCCTGCTGGTAAAGTTCTATAAGTCCGAGTAAATCTGTAGTGTATTTATTGGCGTGACAGAGGTTGCCATAAATAAAGTTAACTGGGTTGTTAATTTCGTGAGCGATACCAGCCATCATCAGTCCCAAACTAGACATTTTTTCGGCTTGAATTAGCTGAGATTGAGTATTTTTTAAATCGTGAAGCGTTTGTCTCAGTTGGTGCAATTGTAGATTGAGTTTACCATCGCGCTTTTCTACTTGTTCTATCATAAGGTTAAAAGCTTCAGCAAGTTGACCTAATTCATAGCCGGAAGGAATGGGTACTTTATCAGAAAAGTATTCATTGCTTGCCATCCAATTGACATTTTGAGTTAAGTCAATAATTGGTTTTCCGATGATTCGGCTCACTATACCACCAACAATCGTGGCTAAAATTACTCCTCCCCAAAAGAAACTATCGAGCCTATTATATAAAGTTAATTGCGTCTGCTGCATTGTCGCCATTGGGTTAAATACAGCTAAGGTTATGCTGTCGCCTATGTCCGACATTTCTACCGTTTTCATTATGTAAGATTGGCGCTCAATATCGATTTTAGTGGTCGATGTCTGTTGTGCAGGTGCTTGCCAAGATTTCGAGCGGATTTCGGGAAAATTGGTGGCAATTAATTCGCCGGATTTGAAGATGGCAAAGTAATTTATATTATTAGTATCAATGCTGATTTGCTGCAATTGTTCGTCTGTCACTAAGTAACCGATGAGTACAGCGCCAATTATCTGATTATTGTTTCTAATCGGTGCAAATCCTACTAGCAATGCTTGTGGTTTGCCCTCAATGCTGACAAAATTTGACTTTTCTAAGCCTTTAAGTGCTGAATTTATTGCTGCGCTATTGATCAAGTTCTTGCCTGTGAGCGGCTCTTCTCGCACCTCTGCTACCACTTCACCGCGCGTGTTTACTACCTCGACTAAATCTAATTTAAAAGTGGTTTGTAAAGATAAGATGTCTTGACGCAAGATGTCTGTGTCTTTTTTTTGTATAGCGCGAATAACTTCTGGTTCTTCTGATAACAATTTGGCTTGCTTTGTCAATTGAGTCGATCGACTTTTGAAGTCTCGCAGGGCTAAAACAGCTTGGTTTTCAACTTGATCGCGCACTCCTTTTTCGAGAGTGTTGGCAAATCCGATTTTTACTGTATGTATCACTAATAACAATAGAGTGACCGACACACTTAGAAATGGGACGATAATTTTGAGGCTCAGCGGTACTCGAAAGTACGACTGGCTCTTGGCTGAGCTGTTGTTGTGTTCGATCGCACTTCTTATATTTTTCATAATTAGTTATTGAAAATAAGACTCATTAAGACATCATAATACATTAATCATAAATTTTCATTGCGGGGAGCTGCTAGTGCTGCAAATTCTTGATATATCAAGAATCGACCGCGCAATAAATTTTTGCAGTCAGGCTCGTAGACTACTTTGAGTACCAAAATTTGTTAGTTATTCGTATCAATAGTTGCAATATAAAATCTAGAACTTCAAATCTAAAATCGGTTGATGGCTATGTATGGATAGCCAAAAATTTAGTATTTCTTCCCCAACTTGTTCTGGATAGAAGTGATGGAAAAAATGCCTACCGTCTTTACATTTCCACAGTCGATCGCCTTTTTTCAGGAATTTCAACCAGCGACGCATGAGAATAGGAGATACCACAAAATCTGTTTTGCTACTGCATAATAATAAAGGTACTTCGACACCTTCATCTTTTAAATTACTCATACCAAATAACGAGTTAGGAGAAGGAGAAAGTGCTAAATCTTCTTCAAAATATGATACAAACCTGTGATTAACATACTGATTTTGTTCTCCTAACATATCACTAACCATTTGACTTAAAATCTGTTCGCGACTCCAGGGAAAAGCCGAAAGATGTGTATAGTAATGAGCTTGCCAATTAATATTAGATGGTAAGCCGACAGCTAAAAGTCCCAAAGAGCTTACTTTGTGAGGATACCGGCGCGCATACATTAAACCAATTAGTCCGCTGGTACTGTGACCGATTAGATGAATTGGTCGATCGCGAAATTTTAAATAGTGATGCAGTAACTCAACAGCGACATCTAAGGAACAACCTTCGTCTTCCGTTTGTTCGTATTCCCATATTTGGATTGGTACTGACTGATTTAAGTAGTGAAGCAGAGAGCGATCGAATATTTGCAAACTTGGACTGGAACTTAGCCACAGTACATCATCTGAAGTAAATCTCATTAATTTTAAGTTAGAAATTGAACTAAGGAAGAAGGAAATTAGGAAGAAAGAAAGAAAGAAAGAAAGAAAGAAAGAAAGAAATTAGGAGACAGCAGTGCCGTGTCCCTACCCAAAATAATGTTGTAGGGACACGGCATTCAAGAAGGAAGAAGGAAGAAGGAAATTAGGAGACGGCAATGCCGTGTCCCTACCCAAAATAATGTTGTAGGGACACGGCAATGCCGTCTCCTCTATATCATAAGGAGTACAACCGGAATTGACATAACTTAGATCCCAAATTCTTTTTTGAGTTGAGACACCCAAGATTTTACCCGCGCTTCCGTCATGTCAGATTGGTTATCTTCATCGATCGCCAAACCCAAAAATTTGCCATCAACCACGGCTTTAGACTCACTAAAATCATAGCCGTCTACCGGCCAATGACCAACAGTTACACCACCCTGTTCTGTGATTTTCTCAGCCAAAATCCCCATTGCATCCATAAAATTATCCGGGTAGCCTTCTTGGTCGCCAGTTCCCAAATAAGCTACTTTCTTGCCGCTAAAATCAATATTTTCGATTTCTGGCAAAAATCCTTCCCAGTCGCTTTGCAGTTCGCCGATGTTCCAGGTAGGGCAAGCGATAATCAAACATTCGTATTCAGCAAAGTCTTCATTATCAGTGTTACCGATGTCGTGCAAAGTTACAATGCTACCGCCAAATTCATCCCGAATCATATCAGCGACAGACTCAGTTTTGCCAGTTGTGGTTCCGTAGAATAGTCCAATTGATTTCGACATTGTTATTCCAAAGGTAAAAGTTTACAGGTTTTGAGATTAATTTTTTTTGAGTCAAGACTTGGCATTTCCTGTCTGCAATTGAGACAAAAACAGTAGACGCGATTGTGGCGCACCTGAGCAATTAGGGAATCAAGACAGCAAGGACACTGTTTTTTCATCCGCTTAAAGTTGAAAATTCATTAACCAAGCGGACTCGCTCATATCGGGGTCTGCTTCGCAGTTAATCAGTAAAAGATTCAGCGTGGTTTCTACTTTTAGGGTGCGCGGAATGCCAGCGGGTATAAACACAAATACTCCCGGTTGTAACGTCACTGTCCGATCGCCCACAGCGAGATTTCCCAGCCCTTCCAAGACGGCTATAGTCACATCTTGAGAATTATCGAGGTCGGGTATTTCTGAATTTGTACTCAAATTCGTCAGTTTTTGGCTGTACGGCGGTTGTGTGTCGCAGGTGCGATCGGCAAACAAGGACACCATTGCTGCTGTTGCTGTCACGGTGATTGACCTCCAGGTACTGTTAACTTCCGGTAGTTATTGCGATTTATATTCAATAAGCTACCATGTAATCTGGATAAATTGTCAAAACCATAACATTAAGTTTTGTTACAATAAGCTATGTATCTGAGTTTACAAGCAGTCGCCAAGCCTATCTGGACACTTCGACTACCCTCAGTGACCGTGGATAGTCTTGGTGGGTGGTAATTTTGGGTCAAAAAAATTGCGATGGGCGCGATCGCACCCACCGCAGAATACTTGCTAGTAATTTTCAGTTATAGCAGTCGCCAAGATGCTTTGGTTATCGTTCCCTGAGCGTAGTCGAAGGGTTCAGGGAACCGCAAATAACCCTTCGACTACGCTCAGGGTACTGCAAATGACTAATGACTAATGACTAATGACTAATTATTCTTCGCCCCCACCCCAACATACATAATCGAAGTATCCTCATTAATTTGGATCTTAAACAACCCAGATTTTTTGTAATCAACATAATTACCGAAATTAGACATTAATGTTTGAGATGCTTGTTTCATCACACCAGAATCTGGAAATAGCTGCTTTCCTCGCATCAAATTTCCCCAGAAACCATTCATCTGGGTTAAAAGAGCACCAATTTCGCCAAACATATCAAAACCTTTAATTTCAATATTCCCAAAACCAGTATCACCCATCACCACAGACAGTTCCTCCGGCATAATAAACTTGTCCCAATCGTGAACGCCTTTCCTAATTTCCCCCAAGATATTTTCCATCAGCCCAATCATCACAACTTGCGACGAAAAAGTTCGATTAATCGTATCAAAAAAGAACAATCCCCCAGGCTTCAAAATTCTGTGAACCTCTGATACAACTTGTTTATAATCAGCGACGTGTTCTAGAACATCAACACAAATTACCACATCAAAGGTATTATCATCGTAGGGCATATTTTCTGCCAAACCTTGTCTATAGTCAATCTCGAAACCACTAATCACTGCATGATTTTTAGCTGCTTGAACGCATTTTTCAGATTGGTCTATTCCCGAAACAATCGCGCCTCTCTCTGCCATAAATTCGCAGGAAAAGCCGCCGCCGCAACCGACATCTAAAGTTTTTAATCCCTGCCAATTTGTCGCGTGTCTGTCGAAAAACTCAAATCTGGGTTTATTTAGATGGTAAAGAGCATATATTTTGGATTTTTCATCCCACCAATTATCGGCATTTTCATCGTAGAATTCTAAATCATTTTTGACTTCAGTTTTTGCCATGATTTTTTTTCCTAATTATAATGATTTACATCGCCACAATTTATTATTATAATACTTTTGCCATGAATTTCAACCAGATGGATCGCGTTTCTATTATTATTCCCACTTTGAACGAAGCGAGTTGTCTGGAACGTACTCTCCGTCAACTCAGCATTCTCAATCCTCCGGCTTGGGAAATTTTGGTGGTAGATGGCGGTAGTCAAGATGAAACAGTGGCGATTCCCTACGGGATAGCTGCGCTTCACGCCCTTACCTCCAAAATCCGCGTTATTTCTAGCACTACAGCCGGACGTTCCGTACAAATGAATCTAGGCGCACAAACCGCTACGGGTGACATTCTCTGCTTTCTCCACGCGGATACTTTAGTTCCAGATGACATTGTATCAGTCATCCAGAAAACACTGTCCGATGCCGAAATTGTCGGTGGCGGATTTATCTCGCTAATGGCTGGTTCCCAGCACACAAGATGGGGTTTTTCGCTGCACAATTACCTGAAAACTTACTACGCGCCGCTATTGTTTCGTCCTCATTTATTTGTCAAAGGATTGCGGTTGCTGTTTGGCGATCAAGTAATTTTTTGTCGCCGTACCGATTTTTTAGAATGCGATGGTTTTGATGCAAAATTACCAATTATGGAGGAAGCTGATTTGTGTTTGAAGTTGGTAAGACGAGGTAAGATTAAGTTGGTAAATAGGATTGTCGAAAGTAGCGATCGGCGAGTTGCCTCTTGGGGCGAATTTAAAGCAATTACTATCTATGTTGCTATTGGTTTTTTGTGGGGTTTTGGTGTTTCAGGGAGATATCTCAAACAGTTTTATGAAGATATTCGCTGAAAAAAAAGTTGATAGTGTAGGTTGGGTTGAGCAACGAAACCCAACACTCATTAATCACGAAATCCAACACTCATTAAGGATGTTGGGTTTCGCTATCGCTCAACCCAACCTACAGTATAAATTCAAGAGCCTGAAACATTATCTAACTGCTGGCGACCGTTGCTAACCACACGCAGCGCATCGCTCAGCTTATGCTCAATATCATCAAGAACTTGGTCGGCGTAATCGTCGGCTCCGTTTTGAATTTCCTCGCATTCAGCCATCGCCCTCGCTCTCATTTCTGCCAGTTCTTCTTGAGCTTGGTAACGAATTTGTTCGACTTCGGCTACCGTTGCTTGCTGAATTGCTTCACAGTCAAGTAAAACCTGTTGTCGCAACTGATCAGCTTCCACCTTCGCCTGCTGAATCAGACCCATATCGTTTAAAAGCTCTGCGGCTCGTTGTTCTGCGGCTTCTATGATTTCTTGAGCGTAGAGTTCAGCCTCTTGCAACAAGTCGTCCTTGTGTCGGATAATCAGCTCAGCTTCCTGAAAGGCGATCGGCAAATTAATCCTCACCAAGTCTAACTGATCGAGCAACTGTTCTTCATCCACCAGAGTGCGCCTGGTCATGGGAATTCGCGGACTATCGAGAACTATTTCCTCAAGCCGATTCAATTCCCGCTGGATATCTACTCCTGCGGTTCTGGTGTCGTCTCCGAAGGCGGCTGGGTGCTGAGGTAGTTCGTTCTCAGTGCTGCGTCCGGTGCTGTTAGGTTCGATGCGAGTTGGTTCCTGCTGGCGTAACATTGGTAAATATCTAGGGCGACGTGTTTCGGAACAAGATGATCTACGGAGCCACCAAACTTGGCTATTTCCTTCACTACACTACTACTTAAAAAGCTGTATGCGTTAGAAGTAGCCAAAAAGACTGTTTCAATTTCACCCAAAAGGGTTTTATTGGTGTGGGCCATCTGGAGTTCCATTTCAAAGTCTGTTAATACTCGCAGCCCCCTCAGCAGCACTTTGGCTTGCCGCATTTTAGCATAGTTTACTGTCAAACCCTCAAAACTATCTACTTCTACGTTTGACAAGTGTTTAGTAGAGCATAGAATCTGTTCTATCCTTTCTTCTACGGTGAATAGAGGGACTTTGCTGGGATTTCGGACAATTGTCACGATTACCCGATCGAACAGTTTACAGCCTCGCTCGATGATATCTACATGACCAAAAGTAATCGGGTCAAAGCTACCTGGATAAATTGCAATCACAAATTAGATCCGACGCGATAATTAACAGAACTCAGACAAAATACCAGTTTTTTGGAAAAATCGTCAATCGATTTTAGATTTTAGATTTTAGATTGACCCCACGGATAAATTCAGGGGCTTGAGGATTTTGGATTTTGGGTCAAGGCAAAGAATGAGCCTTATAGAAAGTTTCCAGGCTGGGCTTATCACCCACAAACCGCCAATGCCAGGGTTCGTAACTGACTTTTTGGCGATTGTTTTTAGGGAAAGACATTTCAAAACTAAATGAACTGGCGTTGGCTTCTAGCCACTTGAATGCTGGAGTATTTTCAAAACTGGTGCTGAGGTGTGCTTCAGGGACTGAACTGTCTCCCAGGTCGATCGCATAACCGGTATGATGTTCGCTATATCCTGGAGGAGCGCTAACTTCCGCCCGTTTGCTGACATTTTGCTTACGTTCAGCTTTTACATCAAAAAATACGTGTTGTTGGTCTTCCAGGGAACGAAAACCCGATATGGGAGCAAAATATATACCTTGGATAGCCGCCGCATTTGCCATTTCCTGATATTTGGCTGCTGCGCTTTTGCGGAGTTTGATCCCGCCGTCTCCGGTGACTGCTACCAAGTCAGAGGCTGGTGCTTCTTGATATGGTAAATGTCCCAGTAATTTGTCCGGTGTTGCCGCACCGCCTTTTGAGTTAGCAACCGGACTTTGCCCCGACGAAGAGGTCGCTGATACTGGATTTTTGGGAGTTTTGTCTGCCGTATTGGTGGCTGGGAAAAAGTTAAAGTTGAGGTGCAGCCAAATACTCACCCCAAAGGCGACTAAGGCCAAGGCTAGCAGTTTCAATATCAGCCCTTTTTTTCGGGACTGACTAGGCTTTACTTCTAGGTATGAATGGTCTCTTACTGCTTCTGGAATTTCGTCAGCGGCAAGCTCTGAGGCTTGCGGGGGTTTTCTCGACAGACTCGCGTTATCCAAGCCAGCTCCTCTCCTGCACTTCAACAAGGCTCAATGTTACAGATTGTAGACTGATATTGGTCAAAGTCATTGGGAATTGGGAATTGGGCATGGGGAATTGGGCATGGGGCATTGGGCATGGGGCATTGGGAATTGGGGATTGGGATTTAGACCCTTCGACTCCGCTCAGGGAACGAGTTCAGATAGTGTAGGTTGGGTTGAGGCGAGAGCGAAACCCAACTCTTTTAAAATAATGTGTTGGGTTGAGGAACGGCTTCAGGAACAAGGAATAAGGTTTTTAGACACTTCGACGGCGCTCAGTGTCCGATGCCCGATGCCCCGATGCCCCATTCCCGATGCCCCATTCCCGATGCCCCATGCCCCATGCCCCATGCCCCATTCCCGTATTAACCAAACTGCGTCAGGAATCGGAAAGCATTCAGAACATGAGTTGCACAGACATAAGGCGAAGTATTATAAAAAGCTTGCCAAGCCGCCGCCTTATCTTCATCGTATCTATCTGATCTTTCCAAGTGTTTTTCCAGCCAATTCAGCCGCACCGCGTGACCAATCAATACATCCAAGACGATGTACTCTTCTATTTGTAGCTCTGGGTTGCGTTGCGCGATCGCAGCCAACTCCATTAATGCCTCAATATTAACTTGTCTGTACTCAGGCGCAACAATTTTATTCAGCAAATGCTCCACTTGCAGCGCAAAATTCTTTTCACCAGGAGTCATTTCCGATAAAATCACCTCACTATCCAACCGATTGCGGCGTTCCAACTTATCCCCAATAATCAAGCCCTTGCAATGCCGCAACATTCCCCAAACATTCGGATAAAAATCCTTCGGCACTCGATTGACAGTACCTTCCATTTGTCGCTTCCTGCGCCATCCACCCGCAGGCATTTGGGACTCAGACGAAATAGGCACAACCACCCATTCAATCTCTTTTTCCGATTGTTTTACCCGCAGAGATTCTTGCTGTTTCAGGACTTGATTCATTTCCTCATATTCTGACAAAACTTGACGCAGGCGGTTTTTGATTTCAAAGGGACTTAACTGCATTAAATGTTCGTAGGCTTCATTTTGCGTAATTCCCGATTCGCGGGCTAATTCGCTAGTCAGCAACAGAATAAAATAGCTAACTCTCAGCGTCAACAAACCTTTAAATAACTGCGGTTCTGCTTTGATCAGCAAACCAAGGTATATTAGAACTTCTTGGGTTAAAACGCGATCGCGAACATCTTCACCACAGAATTGACGAATTTTGTCCATCACTTCCATGTAAGAACCAGGCCTAGAAATCAGCGAATCTTCACTGTAAGCTTTCCCCACAGCAATCTGCTTTTGTCGCACCAAAATATCCGTCACCGCATCCGACAAGCTAATATCAACTTTGTCCAACAAACCAGCAGCATAACGAATGACAGCCCATTGAATTTTCGACTGCGAACTATTGCCAGCTTTAATATAAACTTCTTTGACCAAATCTACAACTTTGACACTCTCTCCACTCGTTCCAAATTCCGTCTCAAAGTTGATTCCTTTGAGACGAACTAGAGTTTGCAGTAACTCAATTTGTTCGTACAAATTTTCTGATTCCCGGAGGCTATTCAGCAATAAGTTAGTATTGGTTTCGCACTCTAATTTGAATTCTTGAGTATGACCTAGTGGCCAAGTTTTTTCGGAATTGTAACCCAGATAGTTGCGAACTTCGACAGCACCTGTTACCGGAGATTCTGTAAAGTCAAATTCGTGAAGAAAGTCTATTTTTTCCGTCCCAGCAGTCAGGATTAATTGATTGAGATTTCCCAACTTCACGGGCGTATTTTTGCAATGTCCATCGCGGAGTTCTTTCATCAAATTGAACAAAGCTTCCCTGCCAGTTTCCAGCATCGCGTGAGTCAGCATCAGCGTTACGGTAGGTCGTCCCAACTGAGACCAGTGACGGTGAATATAAGCTAATTCACTATTGATTTGAGATACCAAGAAATGGTAATCTAGAGTTAGATAAAACTCTTGTCTGTCGAGAAAAGATGGTAGAAAGACGATCGCCTCGCCGCGAACTTGAAACACCCGCGATGTGGTCAAACTCCGCAGCCTGCGGACGGGACGACCTGTTAACCCTAATTGGTCATTGCGTCCAATCTGCGTGTAAATAGCTGATAATTCTTTAGTTTGGCGGACTTGAATTGGTTCTACCTGTTTTGGGGTTTGGGCGGCAATTCCATTGGCCGCTAATTCTGCTTGCAAATCTTCGTCTTCAGCTAACAGTGCGATTTGGACTAAAGGTTCTCTTTTTCTACCAACTGACAGATGTTTTCCCAGCGGATCAATATCACCAATTGCGATTAATCCATCATTCAGTAATTGACCGAGAAAATACAAGCTTTGCGCCCAAACTAGAGGAATATTCTCGTTTGGCAAACGGTTCTGACTGCGGGGATTGGATTTTTCCGCATTGATATTTTCCGCTGGTATGTAATACAATTCTGGTAGCAGAGACAAACCCGATCGCTCAACAGCGAGAGATGCCAGACGCTTTTCGTATTCTTGAACCTGGGCTTGATTTCTCTCAAATATGCCGTCTAATAATAGATAAGTGAAAAAGAGTGGCCACTCGCATTCAATGTGCTCGAACTGCTTTAATTCTGTGGGCTCGTAATGTAGGCGATCGGCATCTTCTAAAACTGTTTGATGTCCATCCCGCAGAAACCTTTTGCAGCCATATTCTCCTTGCAATTTATCGATAATTTTATTTCTAGTACGTTCAACTAATTCTCTATCTTCAACAGCAAAGGCGGGAAAACTAATGATGCTCAAGAGAGCTGCATCTACTTCTTTTGAACTAGATTCGCGAGGCAAAAGCGATTCTAATGTGATACGAGTTCGGGCAATTTCGTCTGGCAAAACGTGAATTACAGATGCCTGAGATCCATTAATTCCGAACATATCTAATCCATTGATTGCTTCCAGTGCTGCCTTTGCCATGCCCACCGAACTGGCATTTAATTCTGCATTCCCACGATTGATCTTATTACCTCTTTCCCAAATTCCATAATCTGGAGTACGGTAGGCTCTACCAATATAGTAAACTAAGTTCTGGACGAAATTGACTTCATCAATTGTGAAAATGATGTGCAATCCAGAAGATGTCATTTGAGCTAAAATCAACAAGAATATGGATGTTGCATCTAACTGCAAGTGTCCCCATTCATCATCGCCGACAACAATATTTGCTGTCTGGGTATTGTATTTGGCGTGTAGAGCATCTAGGGGTAATTGAGTATTTTTAAAGCTTTCTACTTTACTGGCTTGCTGCATCATGGCAAACATCAAGCCTCGCATCAGTTTGACTGTGCTGTGTTCGAGTTCAAATGTTCTACCCTGATCGCTATCAACTTTGCGGTAAGCTAGACCCAATCCCCAAACTGCGAGGATGCTGTAAACGTTGTCGCGCACCCAAGCATCGGTGTAGTCTCCGTGGGCGTTAACGGCAGTGCTCGCCGGGAGTAAGCCGGTAATTGGGTTTTGACGCTTGAGAATGACGCTTTTGATTTGCTGGTAGTAATAATCTAACCTGGTTTGTCGCTGAGTTGTTGCGATCGCCATTTCGTTTTCCTTGTACTTTTTCCTGAGACTAACTGAGTTGCCTTGAATAGACTTTTAAATATATCAGAAATTATATCACGATCTGTTGCTTGTCAGGTTTTCTTTTTTTTGAGCGCCCGGTTGTCTTGGTTTCTGACTCGTCTGGGATTTGACTATAATCAAAAGTCAATCTTAGTCCATAAAATATATTTTTAAGCCAAGTTAACATTTTGTTAAAGTTTCATTTTTGGCACATACTACTGAGGTAACGATTATGTCTCGACATCATGACAATCAAAACAGTATTCCTTTTGTCAAAATTGTCTATTCTAAAATCAAGATTAATGGTAAAATTGAGCTGGTAGCGATGGAATGGTATGCAGACGGTTCTGTCAAAAAGAGCGAAGGATAAGTCAATGATTTGATTTTGGATTTTAGATTGCGATCCTATATTAGGGCTTTTCAAGTAAGGTAGGCAATTCCCAATTCCCCATTCCCAATTCCCAGATCGTACCAAGAAGTGCTATATGTGTGTAGGAAGTTAAAATAAAGTAATATGGATCGATCGCACCCGCAGTTTTTAGTGCTGGGACTACCAGTTCACATCTTAGATAATCATGCAGATTGGCTGATGAAGCGCCTGGATCAAGGATTCGGAAGTCACGTCGTCACGCTGAATGCAGAAATGGCAATGCAAGCCGAACAAAATTCAGTTTTAGCTGATATTATTCATAGTGCAGAACTCGTGATTCCCGATGGTGCAGGAGTTGTCCTATACTTACGAATCCAAGGCAAAACTGCCAAGCGGTTTCCGGGGATTGAATTAGCCGAGTCATTGCTACAACAAGCCGGAAAGTTGCCCGACGGCGAATCAATCTTGTTCTTTGGAGGTGCGCCGGAAGTTGCGATCGCAGCCGCAGAAACTTGGCAACACCAAATGAACGGAATATCCATTATATCTCAACATGGCTACCTCTCACCAGAAGAAGAACCAGAATTTCTGGAAACCCTGAAAAAAACTCAGCCGAAAATTATTTTCGTCGGATTAGGAGTGCCACGTCAAGAATTTTGGATTGCCAAACACCGACACCTTTGTCCTCAATCAATTTGGGTAGGAGTAGGTGGCAGTTTCGACATTTGGGCGGGAACAAAAACTCGTGCTCCCGCCTGGTTTTGTGACAACAATTTAGAATGGCTATATCGACTTTATCAAGAACCTTGGCGCTGGCGCAGGATGTTAGCTTTGCCACAATTTGCATTGAAGGCTTTGGGAAATTTGCGAGGGTGAATTAATTGCAGGTACTACGCCGATCGAGATTGAGTTTTCAAAGTTATAGCAGTCACCAAGGCTATACACTCAGGATAAACTCCCTTGAAATATCCTAATCATCTTGGCGGTTGCTATATCTTAAGGCAGAACCGGGGTTAGCGTCAATTACTTGATCTGCCACCCCCAAAACCGTATTGTGGGCAAAACCAACTTTGACTTCCCTAGGGGGTGCATCTTCAGTAAAGCCGGGTGCGCCATTGTCGATCGCACTCAAGTTAATAATGCCGGGATAGCCGACTGGGCAATCGCTCAGTTGCACCCCTTTTTCGATCGGCAATTTATAAGGAACAGCAGGCAGCAGAGAGAGGGTTTGGGTTCCTGAAAGACCCGCTATTTTTTACGGATTCCTAACTGGATGATATGATAGGAATACTATAGAGGAAACGGCAGTGCCGTGTCCCTACGATAAATCACGGTAGGGAAACGGCACTGCCGTCTCCTAATTTCCTGCTCATCAAAAATCAAGTAATGGGATGAAAATAAAATGCCGCTCCTAACACAATATAGGTTGCTAAAAGCAACACTCCTTCGAGCCAATTAGAGCGCCCGTCAAGACTAATTAGATTAGCAATTGTAACTGCCACAGCAACTGCAACAACTTCAAAAGGATTAAAGTTCAAATCCATCGGCTGATGAATTACTAATCCGATAATCACCAACACCGGCGCTACCAACAAAGCAACCAACAAACTCGAACCCATCGCCACAGAAACCGACAAATCCATATTGTTTTTCAGTGCTACTCCCACCGCTGTGACATATTCCGAAGCGCCACCAACTAAAGGCAAAAGAATTACGCCAGTAAATAGTGGCGTTAATCCCAATCCTTTTGTAGTCTCTTCAACAACTCCGACAAAGATTTCCGATTCAAAAGCAACCGCTATTGTTGATATAACCAGCACGCCTACCCATAGCCACAAATTCGGTTTATGAGATTCTTCCGTAGTATTTGGAGAATTTTCTGACTCTAATTCTACCAAGCCGACATCATAAAGATAGCTGTGAGTTTTCAATGAAAATAGCAGAGTTAGCGCGTAAACTGCAATTAGGACGATCGCAGTTATTAAAGAAAGATTCTGAATCGCTGCGGGTTCGACTCCATTGGAGGTGTAAATGACCATTGTCGGCAACAGAATTGCAATCACTGCTAGAGTCATTGTGGAACCGTTCACCCGCGCGATAATCGGTTTAAATTCCTGTTCTTTATAGCGAATTCCTCCTAGCAGCATGGAAAGTCCCATAACTAAAAGCAAGTTGCTGATAATTGTGCCGGTAATGCTAGCTTTTACAATGTCAATTAATCCGGCTTTCAGCGCAACTATGGCAATAATTAATTCCGTAGCATTGCCAAAGATTGCATTGAGTAAGCCGCCGATGGATGGCCCAGTTACGATCGCAACTTCTTCCGTCGCAGTGCTCAGCCAAATCGCCAGAGGTATAATGGCTAAAGCGGATGTAATGAAAACTGTGAGAGAACCCCAGTGCAGATACTCAGCAGCGATGGAAATGGGGATGAAAATTAACAACGCTATGGAAAGAATCTTTTTGATTGACATAAAAACTTGGATGGTGTACTGAAGGATGAGGTCGAGTTAAATAGGCGACAGATCAACTTAGATTGAATATAGCAATCCTAAATCATTTGTGAATTTCCTACTCCCTCCCCTTACTAAGGGGAGGGTTGGGGTGGGGTAAAAATATTTACGACAATC
>NZ_JAKJHX010000042.1:26825-37831 GCF_021648855.1 Tychonema litorale BBK16
ATGTGAATTTCCTACTCCCTCCCCTTAGTAAGGGGAGGGTTGGGGTGGGGTAAAAGTATTTACGACAATCATGTGAATTTCCTACTCCCTCCCCTTAGTAAGGGGAGGGTTGGGGTGGGGTAAAAATATTTACGACTCCTGCAAGGATTGCTATATAATAGAATATTATCGACATCGGTGAAAACATATGTCTCAATCTGTCATTCCAGTAGTTGAAGAGAAACAAGTTGATACTTCACCCACCTTAACTTTTGAAGAATATCGATTTTATCAAACTGATTCCGATCTACAATATGAACTGTATAAAGGCAAATTAATTCCGATGCCAACAACAACAGTTTTACACATCAAAATTTGTGAATACTTAGTTTATAAGTTGCAGCGTTATTTAGCTGAACATAATCTTGACTTAGTAGCAAAAACAGGTCTAGGAGTGAGAACAGGGGAAGATACATCCCGGATTCCTGATGTAGTTGTTTGCACTGAAAGTCTTTTGGAACAAGCTGCTGCTAGACCTGGTGCTGGCATTCTAGATTTTGAAGAAAAGCCGCTGTTAGCGATCGAGGTAGTGAGTCAAAATCGGCGGGCAGACTATATCATTAAACGAGCTGAGTATGAACTAGCTAACGTCCCCGAATATGTGATTGTTGACCCTACACGTAACAAGGAACTGGTGCGAGTCTTAGCCTTTCTTGAAGGTGAAGAAATTTATACGCAAACAGATTTTGGGCTGGGGCAACAAATGGTATCAGTAGTATTTCCTGACTTGATATTATCAGTGAATGAAATACTGTTTCCGCCCTTAGTTGAAGGGTTGATTAAAGCAGAAAAAGTGCGATCGCACGAACTTGAACAGCAGGCACAGGAGCAGCGACAACGGGCTGAAAGATTGGCTGCGAGGTTGCGAGAATTAGGAGTAGATCCCGATCGCATTTAGAACCCAGCTACAATAAATCCGGGTAGGGACACGGCAATGCCGTGTCCTCCGTTGCTATGACAATTTCCCAGTTTATCGAGTCAGCCGCTGGCCGTCCTTGAACACTCCGGGAAAGCGCTTACCAGTGGTATCAATAATTATCCCTTTACCGTGAGGCAATCCCTTGCGGAACTCTCCCTGATAGCGAATACCATTGGAAAACGCGCAAGTACCCCTAGCATCAAGATCTTGATTAAAGAACTGTCCTGAACACCGGGTGCCGTCAGCACGGGTGAACACCCCTGCACCTAAAGGCTTGCCCCCCAAAAATTGACCGACAAAGCGATCGCCATTCACAAAAATGAATTGCCCCTGTCCAGTCGGCGTACCCGCTCTTCGATCGAGAGAAAACGCCCCCACATAGCGATCGCCATTAGTGAAAATAGCTGTCCCAAAGCTAATTTTGCCATCTCGGAATATACCCTCGACACGGGCATCATCCTTAAAGATAAATTGTCCTCGACCGTTTGGCTGGCCGAGACGAAACTGCCCCTCATAGCGATCGCCACTTGAGTAGATGTACACCCCCGTGCCACTGGGCAAACCGTTCACAAAGTCTCCTATGTAGCTGTCGCCACTGTCATAATCGCACCTAACTCTACCTGTAGGGATAGCTGGCACACAACGACCACTCGGAGCTCCTACTCCTACTTGCTGCGCCATTGATGGCAATGGATAAGTCATATAACTACCCATTCCCAACACTGATCCAACTAATAAAGCAATTCCACTGGTTTTAAAACGGGAAATCATTAACTAAGTTTCTCCTATGCGATTCTGGATATTATTTTCCTTCGTCATTTGTCCTTTGTCCGATTTCTGGTCAAAACTTGCCTTTAAACCTCAATTTATGATTTATGAGACTCCAGGTTTTCCATTGCGAAATACCCCCGGAAAGCGCCTGCCACTGGCATCAATCATCGTTCCGACACCATGAGGCACTCCCTTCCGCAATTCTCCTTCATAGCGCGTACCATTGGGGAAAGTGCAGGTAACAGAAGCATCAAGTCCTAGATTGAAAAATCTGCCAGAGCAGCGAGTCCCATCTGCCCGCACCAATACCCCAGGCCCAAAGGGTGAACCTGCAAAGAATAGTCCTTCGTAGCGATCGCCATTGGAGTAAAAAAATTGACCCCGCCCAGCCGGTTGACTACTAATCACATTAGTCTGAACGTTCCTGACAACTCCAAAGTCTCCGACATAGCGTTCGCCGTTAGGAAAAACTACCGTCCCAGACCTCATCGTGCCATCTTGGAAGATGCCTGTATAGCGGCCATCATCCTTAAAAATGAATGTCCCTCTGCCATTTGGGACTCCATTGCGAAATTGTCCTTCGTAGCGATCGCCATTAGCATACACATAAACTCCCCTACCATCCGGCAAGCCATTCACGAAATCTCCCTCATAATTGTCAGCCCCCTCGTAATTGCATTTCACTTTCCCAGTCGGAGGATTACCTTGACAAACAGGAGGGCGTTTGGCTTCTTCTTTTTTTGCATCATCTTTTGGTTGAGCCATTGACGGCTGGGGATTTAAGAAATTAGCTGCGCCTCCGATACAAGAAGCAACTAATATCACCAGCCCTAATTTTTGAATTGAACCGACCATGAGAAATCTCCTTTGACTTGAAAATATGAGTAATAGGGATTTTAGAGAAGTTAAAACTTGGTGAAATGTCTCGTATTTTTCAATTCTAATGTTGATTTTTCAGGAGCGCTAATTGCCATGTCTTGGCTGTAGGGACACGGCACTGCCGTCTCCTCTTGGCTGTAGGGACACGGCACTGCCGTCTCCTCAACTATATTGATTTTACTTTCAAACTTCGATATCAGCCCTAAATACAAAAAGGCAAAAATTAAAGTTTTTGCCCTTAGCATTTTTGCTGCTTTACTGTCAATTATTAGCGCCCCGTCGCTTTATTAGTATTTGGCAGACGGCTAATAACTGCATTGGCGGGTTTTGGTTCACGACTTGGAGCTTTTTCCCCGACAGCTTTGGCAACCTCAACGCCATTTTCCTCCAGAATTACGATCGGATCAGCTCCTGACTTGACATCAACCCGCTTCACCAAAACTCGCCCGTTAGACAACCGCTGCCCTACTTTGACATATCGACTGGTTGGTTCATTCGGTACTCTCACAATTACTTGCGTCTCGTTCCCAACTTTCACAACTCCGCTGACTTCAGTGCCTGTAGCGAGGTCAGTAGAAGGTGGTGGAGGTGGCGCTGGAATTGCCGGCACTTGCTTGACTGGAGGCGGATTGGGGTCTATCCACTGGGGCGGACGCTTGTCTACTGGCAATGGTGGTAGATTCGGCACTCCTAGGGGTCTAGCTGCAATTGGCTGGGGCGCGCGCGGGAGTCCAGGACGGCGGGGATTCGTACCAGTATTTGTTGCGGTAGGACGGCGGCCGAATTGAGGCGTATTTAGCCCCGGAATTTGGCGCGGGGAGCCAATTTGTGCTCCATCGCCTCCCGGCAGACCAGGCTCTCCAGGGCGACTGCCCAATTGAGGCGCATTGAGTCCCGGAACTTGGCGCGGCGAGCCCACTTGCGCGCCATCGCCTCCCGGCAGAGAAGGATCTCCTAATGGTCTCGCTGCTATGAGCGGAGTTCCCGCTGACCGGAGTCCTACTGACGGGGGGTTTAGCCCTGGTACTTGTGGCAACGAGGCTACTTCTCGACCCAAGGCTTTCTCGCCTGCGGGTTCAGGATTTGTCGTACTTGCGGATAGAACTGGCAGAATAGGGGCTTTAGCGATGGTTCGCCCCTCATAGTCTTGATCGCGCATGGCTGCATCAAGTCTATTCTTGCCCTGCCGCCAAACTGCTTGCAGCAAATTGATTCGTGTCACGCAGGAAAGTGCCCCCCTTCTTTCTGTCGGTGGTCGATATACCTCAATTGCTTCTGCAATTTCCGGTACTATCGAACACCGGAGATCATCAGGACGTGATTTTGCTCCGTAAATGTTCCACAGACTTGAGGCTATGACATATTCATCAAGAGTTTTTTGTATTCTTCGGAAGAATGGCCGATTAGTTAGGAGTAACTCTCGTCTGGTTGAATTCTTTTCTCCCTCTTTGCCGTAAATGGTATCGACTAATAAACTCAGATCCGTACGGTACTCAGAATTCTGTGTGGTGTCATCCAGGAGAGCCTGAAGCGTCCTGAATTCGCTGACAATACCTCTTGCTGTCGGGCTGAGATTGATTTGGGGAGCGGCGGGGCCTTTTAGTTTAACTCCTCCAATTTGGACAGGGCGGGTTAGCTCTGGCATTTTGGATAGCACGGCAACTTGTCGCGCTGCCAGCTTGGGCAACGGATTGGCTGTCATTGGCCCTGCTGGGACTCCGGCAGCTCCAGCTCCGCCTGGGTTTTGAACTGTGATCGGGGGAAGTGGGCCAAATGGGTCTATCTGAGCAGGATTTGGTGTCAAGGCGCCAGGCGGTATGGGCTGACCCGCGGGTGTGTTTTTTGGCTGGTTCTTTTTGTTGTCGATGCCTGTTTGACTTTGTGTTGCTCGTTGGTCGGGGTTGGTCGATCGAATTAACCCACTTGGCCCAGCCGCTACCACTGGAGACGGAAAAGCCTGAGCTCCTGGAGTGGGGCTGGCTGCGGCCGCCGGTGATGGAGAAGCTGCACTGGGAGTGGGACTGGGGCTGGCTGTATCGCCCCCGCCGTCACCACAGCCTCCGATCGCAAAAGTTAGTAGTCCTATAGTTGCAAAATATAAAAGTTTGTGCATTGCCGATCGCCTCTAACTGATTAATTTCAACATATCTAACACGGCTTTGCCATTACAGTCCGTTGTCGCTTTAAGTTTATGCGATCGCCTGAAAATTGCCAAGTTCTATGATTTTTATGAATTTGAGTACAATTCCACCAGAGGGGATTCATCTGTGAGTTGCCTCTAAAATCTCAAATC
Organism: Tychonema litorale BBK16; assembly: GCF_021648855.1. Classification (GTDB taxonomy): domain Bacteria; phylum Cyanobacteriota; class Cyanobacteriia; order Cyanobacteriales; family Microcoleaceae; genus Microcoleus. Next base: position 31,727 of record NZ_JAKJHX010000042.1, read on the forward strand.
TATTGACATCAAAACCCGATATGTGCTACTGTTCCGTCCTAATAGCGTGGATTCAACTTTCACACACCGATCGCAACTAAGATCTACCATCCTAAAATCTTGATTTTCTTACTCTTAAAGCTAACCAAGCGGTTGGTAAAAGCGTAAAAAATCAAAGAAAACATAGATAAAATATTCTATAAATCTATGTCAAACGAAACTATAACTGAAAAATCATACTAAATAAGGTATTGGCATGGCACAAGCATTTGTATCTCCTGTAGTGCTGATCATTTTAGATGGCTGGGGTTATCGCGAGGAAACAGACGGAAATGCGATCGCAGCCGCCAAAACACCAGTGATGGACAGTCTCTGGGCTGCTTATCCCAGCACACTAATTCGTACTTCTGGTAGAGCCGTAGGTCTTCCCGATGGACAAATGGGCAACTCCGAAGTCGGTCACTTGAATCTAGGCGCAGGCCGAGTTGTGCCTCAAGAGTTAGTGCGAATCTCGGATGCAGTGGAAGATGGTTCTTTGCTGAGCAATCCGGCCCTGGTTCGGCTTTGCGAGAAAGTCCGCGCCACCGGCGGCAAGTTGCACCTGACAGGCCTTTGTTCCGAGGGCGGGGTTCATTCCCATCTCAGTCATATTCAAGGCTTGCTGCAATTGGCAAAAGCCCAGGGCATTGCCGAGGTTTGCATTCACGCGATTACTGACGGCCGCGATACTACCCCGAAAGAGGGTGTCGAAGCTCTAGCCAAGATTGAAGGTTATATCGAAAAGGTGGGGATCGGCAAAATTGCTACTCTCAGCGGTCGCTATTATGCGATGGATCGTGACAAGCGTTGGGATCGGGTGCAGCGCGCCTATGATGTAATGACGACTGAGGGTGTGCCTGATGGTCGATCGGCTGTGGAAGTATTACAGGCATCTTATGACGAAGGGGTGACGGACGAGTTTGCAATTCCGACCCGCATTGCGCCCGGAGCAGTGGCATCCGGCGATGGGATGATTTTCTTTAATTTTCGCCCGGACAGGGCTAGAGAGTTGACTCAGGCCTTTGTCGATCGCAATTTTAAAGGCTTTGAACGGCAGTTAATTGATCCACTAATCTTTGCCAGTTTTACTCAATACGATCCGAAGTTGTCTTCAGTTTTGGTGGCCTTTGAACCACAGAATTTGAACAATATCCTGGGCGAAGTGATCTCGAAACACGGTTTGCGGCAGTTGCGGACTGCGGAAACTGAAAAGTATGCTCATGTGACTTATTTTTTCAACGGGGGACTGGAAGAGCCTTTTGAGGGAGAAGACCGGGAAATGGTGCAGAGTCCGATGGTGGCGACTTACGATGAAGCCCCCGAAATGTCGGCGGCCCTAGTGACGGATGGGGCGCTGGCGGCGATTGAGAAGGGTATTTATTCGTTTATAGCGATTAACTACGCTAACCCAGATATGGTTGGTCATACGGGGATGATGGATGCGACTATAATTGCGATCGAAACTGTAGACAAATGTTTAGGGCGGCTGGTGACTGGCATTACCAAAGCTGGGGGAACAGCCATCATTATTTCTGACCACGGTAATGCAGAACAGATGTTTGACCAGGACGGAAATCCTTGGACAGCTCACACGACTAATCCCGTGCCGTTTATTCTAGTAGAAGGCGAAGGTCTGAAGATTCCGGGTCATGGAACGGATGTCCCTTTGAGGGATGATGGCTGTTTGGCTGATATTGCACCAACGATTTTGGAGTTTTTGAGATTGCCTCAGCCTCCTGAGATGACAGGACGTTCTATGATGCGATCGGCTGATTTTGAAGTTCGCACCAATCGCTCTCCGGTGCGAGTCCGACTCTAGGGCCACGGCACTGCCGTCTCCGACTCTCGCAGGACACGACAGTGTCGTGTCCCTACATCAATTGCGGGCGATCGACCAGATTTGATATGATAACTAATTACCGATTACCAATTACCAATTACCTCTGATTATGAATATTGTTTCTCTTTTACAAGTGATCTGGTCTGTGTCTGCTTTCGGAGTTGTAGTTCTTGTGTTGCTACACAGCCCTAAAGGTGATGGGATTGGAGGTATTGGCGGACAAGCTCAATTGTTTACCAGTACCAAAAGTGCTGAGACTACTCTGAACCGGATTACTTGGGCTTTGGCTATTGTTTTTATGGGTTTGACGGTGATTTTGAGTGCTGGTTGGTTGACTCCTAAGTTATAGGATTAGGCAATAACTTATGGGCAAGATGTCGGTGGCACAATCAAATTAATTCTTTGTGGAACAAGCATCTTGCCTGTTCTTGAAAATAGTGCAACATATGAAATTTAACTGCGGTTGCAAAAATGTCATTATGGAAAGTTAAAAGAAGATTTTGGACACTTTTTTCATTCGCTTTATGTTGTTTTAGCCTGATAATTGTGACTCAGGTGGATACTTTTGCTGCGAGTCTTCCTCCTGTCGATAGTTGGCCATCTCCACAGGTTCACTCTTTGCCACCAACCCTGACTAATTGGCAAGACTCAACTGATAGTGGCGATTATTTCGATCGCATAAAACCCCCAAAAGTCGGTCATTTAGTTTGGTCGAAGTTTCCGATTCAGGTTTATGTCGAGCATCCAGTCAATACCAATCGCTCTGAAGAATGGGTAGAGGCTATGTTAGGTGTGATCCGGGAATGGGCGGTTTATTTACCTTTGGCAGTGGTAGATAGTTCGGAGGTGGCTGATATTAAAATTTTACGTCAGGCTCCGCCTTTGCGTCAAGGGGAGAAAGCGCGATCGGGAGAATCTGTCTATGAATTATACACCAGTCAGGATGGCGATAAAACTATATTATCTCATAGGTTTTCAGTTTATTTAAATCCGAATCAAGTGGGAAAGTATATTGGGGCGACGGCGCGCCATGAATTGGGTCACGCTTTGGGAATTTGGGGTCATAGTTTGATGGAAACTGATGTACTTTATTTTTCTCATGTGAGAAATCCTCCGCCTATTTCTGTGAAAGATGTTAATACTTTGAGGCGAATTTATGAACAGCCGACTCGGTTGGGTTGGGGATTTTAGAACCATATATTCCCGGCGGATGATGGTTTAAACCGCAAATTCCCGGCGATTGGAAATCGCGTCTACAAAAACGAAGTCCGTCTGCGCGGACTAAGAAATAATTCGGATTAGAGCGTAGGTTGGGTAGAGCGCGAGCGAAACCCAACTCTTCTACAATTAAGATGTTGGGTTTCGCTGACGCTCTACCCAACCTACAGAATCTATTTAGTTATTAATAGGAAATAGAAAAACCATGAAAGATGAAGCTTTTGGAATCGTGCCAGTTTTTGTGAGTGAAACTGATACTTTGTTTTTGTTGATTCAACATCAAGCCGGACATTGGGCATTTCCTAAAGGTCACGCCGATCCGGGGGAATCTGCACTAGAAACCGCCAAACGGGAATTGGAAGAGGAAACTGGCATCCGTGATTATGAAGCGCTTGAGCAGCCGAGTTTTGTGGAACATTATTCCTTTGTTCAGGCATCTGTGCCGAGTTCTGTGAAACATTATGCCTTTGCTAAGGAAGGAGAACTAATTGAAAAGAGTGTTACTTACTTTGTGGCTTTTGTAAATTCAATGGAAGTTGTTTTACAAGCAGAGGAAGTTCAAAATTCTACTTGGATTTCTTTTGATGAAGCTATTCATTTAATTACTTTTGATGGGAATCGGGAAATCTTGAGGGAAGTTAAAGCATATTTGGATGGGAGGAAGAAGAATTAATTCTGTGAGATGCCCGACTGCTTGTGACCTTCTGTATATAGTATGCTGGCTTAAGTCATGCAAGAAATAAGACAATTCAATTGCTAACCACTAATCACCCCAAAGCAATTAGTGATTAGCAATATCACCTCAAAAATCACATTTTACTGATAATTCTTTGGACGATTTCCACACCTGTTACCGCTTGCCAACCAAACAGCCCCAGCAACGCCACATTCAGAAAAATGTGAGTATATCTGGCAACATTGTTGCCTTTTTGCATCAAAGGTGTCAGCGACGCAGACATCGCAATAATTGCCGTCATTCCCAACCCTGCCAGCAAGTGGGAACCCACAAATAGTTTGCCGTTGTTGATGTAGGTGACGGCCATACCGCCGATCGAACCCATTACCATCAACGCTAGCAGCAAAGAACCCATCTGGTGATGTTTCAGGTTGAATTTGCCCTTAATTAACTCTTTTTTGACTTCGCCTTCCGCACTTCTGGTGCGCCGGATTTGAACGCCAAGATACAAAGCATAAAATGAGATTGCTAGCAATACCCACATTAACACTGGGTGGAAAAATTGGCTCCAAACTTTCACTGACTGAGGAATTTCAAGATCCATAGTGTTCTCAGGATTCGTAAACATACTTCATAAAACTTAGCATACCAGTCAGACCGTCTCATGCGACGGTAAAAATATATAAAATGAGACACTGTTATGCCTGCCACTAAACAAGACGCTTTATTAATCCAAGCTGCCAAGACTGGCAACATTATTCACGTACAAGCTTTACTCGCTAAGGGTGTTAATTCTGACGCCAAAGACTCTGAGGGGACGACGGCTTTGATGTTTGCAGCCCAAAAGGGCTATGCAGAAATCGTGCGTATTTTACTAAAAAATGGCGCTAATGTCAACCAAGTCAGAAGACGTTTTGGTTTAACAGCTTTGATGTTGGCTGCGGCTCACAAGCAAGCTGATTCTGTGCGGCTGTTGCTGGCTGGGGGTGCTGATGTTAATGCTAAAAATGATGATGGTAGTACGGCTTTGATGGCAGCTTCTCTGAAAGGTGATACTAATGTTGTCCGGCTTTTACTGGCGGCTGATGCGAATGTGAATGTGTGCGATCGGGATGGAGATTCTGCTTTGAAGATAGCGGCTTTATCTGGTAATGAAAGTGTAGTAAAATCCTTGGCAGATGCAGGAGCTATTGCTGACAATTCTATCCTATTTTTAGCAGTTAGTCAAGGTCGCGCTGAAATAATCCGGATTCTACTCAATTGTGGTGCCGATCCTAATATTAAAAATGCCGACAGCAAAACTGCTTTGATGCAGGCTGCTATTGTGGGTAATTTCTCAGTGATTGAGCTATTATTGGCTGCTGGTGCTGATGTTGGCATTTTTGACAAATATGGGGAAACAGCTTTAACTTTAGCTGCTGATTTTGGTCATGTGGATGTGGTGCTCACTTTGCTTGCTGCTGGTGCTGATGTGAATGTTAAAAATGGGGATGGGGGAACCGCTTTGATGGCGGCTGCTGCTGGGGGAAATTTGCCGATCGCACTTATTTTACTCGATGCTGGCGCTGACATCAATGTTAAGGATAAAGATGATGAAACTGCTTTGAATTTTGCTGTGCTTGAAGGTTACGAAGATGTTGTGCAACTGCTTCTGAATCGAGGTGCTAGTGTTAGTGGTAGAAATAAATTGGGTGATACATCTTTGCTAGTAGCTGCTGTTCACGGTTACACCACTATCCTATCAGCTTTGTTACAAAAAATCAATCAAAATAATGCTGATTTTCTGAATGCTAAAAACTTTGGGGAGACTGCTTTAACTCTAGCTGTTTTTCAAGGACATACTGAGACGGTAAAGGTCTTGCTTGAGGGTGGTGTTGATGTTAATATCCCTGGGGAGCAAGGGAAAACCGCTTTAATGAAAGCCTGTATTCGAGGTCATATTGCGATCGCAAAATTATTAATTGACAACGGTGCAGATATCAATCTAAGGGATGATTCCGGTGCCACTGCTTTAATGTGGGCCGCACATCGGGGCTCAGTCGATACTGTGAAAGTTTTAATTGATGCGGGTGCAAATGTAAATTATAAAAATTTGGGGAATTATACAGCTTTAATGCTGGCTGAGTTTAACGGTTATAAAGAGGTGGTGAAATTGCTAAAAAGTGCTGGAGCACGGGAGTGATAAAAATTCTAACAAATCTAGAGATGAGAAATTCTGGTCTGTGATTGAAAGCGATCTTCATATCATTCCGGCTGCGCCGGATGATATAGAGGAGACGGCAGTGCCGTGTCCCTACCGCGATCAATTGTAGGGACACGGCAAGTCGGAGGGCAAGCGGTCTTAGGAAGAGAA
>NZ_JAKJHX010000043.1 GCF_021648855.1 Tychonema litorale BBK16
CTTCTGTGAACCATGAATTAGAATCCCCGCGCCTGTTTGTCGGGGAGTATGTCAAGATAACATAGAAATTAAAGGCAGACCAGTTAAGTTAAGCCAGCCTTGGTACTCAATTTAAAAAAAAGGACAAAATTTATGATGTTCCATCCATCTTATTTGTTGTTAATCCCTGGCATGATTTTGATGTTTTGGGCGCAAAATCGCGTGCAAAGCACCTATCACAAATACTCCCAAGTTCGCTCCACTATGGGGATGACAGGAGCGCAAGTAGCCCAAGAAATATTGAATCGCATGGGCGTACATAATGTGCAAATCGAACAGGTTGCGGGGCAACTTACTGACCACTACGACCCCAGCGCTAAGAAAGTGCGGTTATCTGAAGGCGTATATGGTTCCGACTCCTTAGCCGCCGCCGCTGTCGCAGCCCACGAGTGCGGACACGTACTACAAGATGTAGAAGGCTACAAAGCAATGAACTTGAGAGCATCCCTAGTTCCCGCAGCTAATTTGGGTTCTAATATCGGGCCGATGCTAGTTTTAGTAGGAGTTTTCTTAGGGGCTGCGGGAGGTATTTTGATCAATATCGGAATTGTCCTATTTCTGGCAGTTATTCTGTTTCATGTTGTTACTTTACCCGTTGAATTTGATGCTTCTAGTAGAGCATTAAAGTTAATTAATGAATTTGGGATTTTGCAAGGTGAAGAAAATCGAGCGGCAAAAAAAGTGCTGGATGCAGCGGCGCTGACTTATGTGGCGACAGCTTTGTACTCGGTACTTCAATTAATTCAATTGTTAATCATGCGGAGAGATTAATTATCTTCGAGGAACAAGGAAATACTCGTTGCCAGGTTTACTCGTTACCAGGCTCTGCCTCGCATTTTCAGGAAAGATTGGGAGCTAGAGCCTCTGGACATCGGTTCCCAGTTTCTACCTGGGCACCAGTTAAACCAGTTAATTATCAACAATATTCAACTTAACAAAATCAACTACCGATTCTAACCCTTCCCTAGTTTTCAAATTAGTAAACACAAAAGGTTTTTCCCCACGCATTTTTTTCGTATCCCGTTCCATCACACCCAAATCTGCTCCCACATAAGGCGCGAGGTCTGTTTTATTAATTACCAGCAAATCAGATTTAGTAATTCCTGGCCCTCCTTTGCGGGGAATTTTGTCCCCCGCAGCCACATCGATGACATAAATTGTCAAATCTACTAACTCTGGGCTAAAAGTTGCTGCTAAGTTATCACCACCACTTTCGACAAATATTAAATCTAAGTCGGTGAATTTGTATTCCAATTGTTCAATAGCCACTAAATTGATCGAAGCATCTTCGCGGATAGCCGTGTGGGGACAGCCCCCGGTTTCTACGCCTAAAATGCGATCGCTCTCTAAAGCCTGACTCCGCACCAAAAACTGTGCATCTTCCTGAGTATAGATGTCATTGGTCACCACCGCAATCTTGTAATTCTGACGTAGCGACTTACACAAAGCATCCAGTAAAGCAGTTTTTCCCGAACCAACCGGGCCAGCAATTCCTACACGAAAAGCACTCATAATTATTTGGGTAATTGGGGATTGGGCATAGTTTATTTTTCTTCCTTCTTCGGTTCCTGAGCGTAGTCGAAGGATCTTCTTCCTTCTTTTAACTGCGAAATAATCTAGTATACTGAGTTTCGTGGGCCATGCTAGCTAGCGCCAATCCCCAACTACAACTAGCAAGGTCATCATCTTCTAATTTTGAAACTTCTTGCGCTGTACAATTAATGTGCGATCGCAAATCTAACAGTAATTGTTGACCGGCTGTTTGACCGAGGGGAATCAGTTTCACGCCCGCACTCGCCAAGTTTGTCGCCCAACTGTACAAGTATCCTAACATAGCGGCTTCCTCTTCAATCTGCCAGCAAGCGGCCGCAATGCCAAAGCCGATCGCAAAATTGCACTGATTGCCGCCAGATTCCACGAATTCCTGTACAATCGTCATTGATGGAGTCGGTATGGGGGATCGCAAATCCAGCAGCAATCGCATCAAAGTTCGTCCCATTTGCCAACTTTGCGATCGCAATTCTTCAGTTTCCTTAGTCGCCGTCGCCCACCCATTCCAATAACACAAAGCCTTTAAATCCCCCATCTTCGTCGCCCTAAAAGCTCGTACCGCCACAGCAGCTTCTACTCGAATCGCCCCGAATTGCAGGGAATCTTGCAACCAATTTCTCAAAGTGACTTCATTGGCGATCGCACCCGTTTCTACTAAACTTTCGATCCCTTCAGAATAACTATAAGCTCCCACAGGTGCAAAAGCTAGCTGCAATAAACATAAGAGTTGACTGTTCACTGTTGACTGTTGACTGTTGACTGTTGTTATTTGTTATTTGTTATTTGCGTCGCCCTGAGCGGAGCGTCGCCCTGCGTTGGGTCGAAGGGTTATTTGTTATTTGTTGGTTTCAGTGCCCAATGCCCCGTTCCCAATGCCCAATTCCCAATTCCCAATGATTAATGACTGTGCCCATAAGCCCCTGTTTCTGGCTGAAAAGGTACAATTTCTGATATTACCTCCAAACCCATCTTTTCCAGCATTCCCTGCAAAACAGAATCGGGAGAAAACCTTAAATAATTATCAGTAACCTCTAAAGCTACGTGGCGGTTCCCCAAATGATACGCCGCCCGCATCAGTAGTAGCCCAGTTGAAGCCCGTACCGTCAGTACCGATTCAGGTTTTGCTGTCACCAATACCAAACAGCTACCGTCTTCTGACTGCAATAAATCGCGATCGCGCAATACAGTCCCTCTAGGCAAGCATAAATTTACCACTTCCCCGGCATCAGTTTCAAACCGATGACGACTGCGAGTGCGATCGTCCGCAGTCATCGGTAATGTAAAACTGACAACAACATCAGGATTGGCAGGCAAATGTTTTGTGAAACTTATCATCTTTCTTCGTTATTGAGGGAATTGGGAATTGGTAATGGGAATCAGGAACTGTAACCAACCAATAACCAATAACCAATAACCAACAACTATTGATTACCACTTTGCTGTAACCGCATTAACTCCGCTTGAATTTGCGCTTTAATAGCCGGATTAGCTTGCTGAAGCACAGTGATTTGGTTAAAACGACCAATTGTCAATTTATTACTTTCTATAATCTTTTTAGCTTGGTCGCAGTAATTTACTGCCACCCCACGAATGTTTCTAGACAGGCTATTGATTCCCTCAGCTTTGCATAACAATACCCTCGGAGCTTGTCCGCTCGCCATGCTTTTGATTTCTCTACTAGCTGCCTCACGTCTGGGCTCGATTGCCAAGACAGCACGAGCGTAGTTAGTAATTTCCAGGTTGCTAATCTCTTGAGCTTGCGCGGCGGCCCCAAAAACCGGGATCGGGGAATTTGCATACAAACCGGGAACCCATCCACTAGCCAATGCTGCTGCGGAGAGGATGCTTGCTAGCAGGGATTGCCGCAGGATTTGGTTAAATTTAAATTTAGAGGTGTTGAGTGAGGTGTTCATGGTCGTCGGTGATTGCTTGCGTGTAGATAAAAATAATATAGCTCTGAGAGGCTCAATCTTTTTGAATAAATTGGTGGCAAGAAAGTTCCTGCTGGGAAGAAAATCTTCTATTGAAGCAGGATGGTTCGGGATTTTCTGATGCCGATCGCATTTATCTGGATTCAACAGCTACATATATCGATGCTTGGCACATTTTGTCGGTCAGCATCGACCAAAATTATCTGCCTAATTGGGAACTAAGTAACATTTTTTTGATTACATTACATATTCTAACATCGTTGGAAGTTAAGAAAATACCCATTTCGACAGTAGTTTTTACCAGAGAAAATCCAATTATTTTCTCTGGTAAAAATTCTTACAGTTTGTACCAAAACTGCCGGAGGACAGAGGCGATGCCACCGAACCAGAGATTAAAATTTTCCTAGAAACATCTGCACAGTCTTTTTTGTTAACAATCCGCCGCCCTTAGCTTGTGACGGAACTTGCCAATCTATTCACAAACAGCGGATTTTTGCAATGGTTCTTACTGCAAATTTACAATTGTTGACTAATTATCTCCTCATGAAAACTCAAAAAGAAATTTGGCGAGTCATCCTCGCAGTAGCTATTAGTATTGTAGGCGTATTGCACTTTGCAGTCCCCGTACCTTTTATCAGAATTATGCCTCCCCAGCTTCCTGACGCGGAAGCATTGGTTTATATCAGCGGTTTTTTCGAGATTTTGGGTGGAATTGGGCTATTAGTTCCTCCTGTTAGCCGTGCGGCTGCTTGGGGATTAATTGCTCTGTTTATTGCCGTGTTCCCAGCTAACATCAATCAGGCAGTCAACAGCATTCCCATAGAAGGCATTCCCCACAACCCACTTTTATATTGGTTCAGGCTGCCTTTTCAAGCTGTCTTAATTGCTTGGGCTTGGATTTATACCAAACCTGACAAAGGGAAACCACGGACTTCTGTAGTTGCAGATAGAAGAGAAAACGCTCATTGACTACATCTACCAGCAAAGATACTGTCCACCGTCCTGATGGCGAGAGCTTCACCGTAATGGTTGATGGCTCTGTACCTTCAGGGAGTTGACGGCTCCATCGCATATCTAAGGGTTGAGAACATTTTGCTAGATATACTTTGCCATCTTTCCACTTGAAAGCAGACTTAGTAAATTCGGCATTACCACCGTGATGCTTTCTCTTGAAGTTCGGGTATTTAGCCCTTCCCGCAAAGAAATTAGTAAACGCAGTTTGTAAATGCCTTAATCCTTCAAAAAGACTAAAGGCAATAAATTGCCTCGCTCGTTTCCCTCTCAGGTCTGAAGACACTGAGTTTCCCACTTACCGTATTATTTTTATGAAGCAGTTTGACTACCATGAGGATTTTAAGACGATCGACTTTCGAGAACATCCAGAACTTTATCGGGTGGGGAAAGGAGAACAGGGAGTGCTGTTGGTGGAACCCTATAAAGGAGAAATTCTGCCTTTTTGGAGATTTAAAAATCCTGAAATTGCCAAGGAGTCCAGCAGCAAAATTTACTCTCTGTTTTTAGAGTATCTCGATCGCGAAGATTTTGTAGGAGCGGATATGGCTCGGAAATTTTTGCAGATGGGCTATACTCGATCGCGACGCTATGCGAACCACAAAAGTGGTAAAAAATACCAGCAGAATCCTCAGAATCTGCCCTCTGTTGCAGAGCAAACCGCAGCCAGAAAAAATATTTTGCCCCTAGAAGCCGATCCGGTGAAAGCCGAATCCGCTGCTATTTTTAAAGAGAAGTGGATGCTGGCCAAAAATAACCAGAAGTATCTCCAGTTTTTAGCCAGACACAAACAGATGTACGAATTTTGAAGGTTGCCCTTTGGGACTACTAGGACACAGTATCTAAAAGTCAGTTGTCCATCTGCCTATCTTAGAGCTATGGACAACTGACTTTTAGGGATTTTTTGTCCTATTCCTATAGTTAGAAAAACTTACAACAGACAATTCGGCCCCTAGAGTGGCCCTAAAGTTACCTTTGCCTATCTGGGGGCCACATCGATCAAGCTTTGCCCTAGAAATTAGTCTTCTTCTTCTTCCATCTGCCACTGTCGCCAAATTTCAAAGCCATTAAACCCTCTGTATTGGAGGTAATTCAAGACTTTACCCTTGGTTTTTGGATCTACTTTATCCCAAGCATCGATCTTGTATTTCCGCATGACTTTAGCTTTTAATTCGGCAAGTTTTTCTGCTTCGGAGTCTACATTTTCGGCAGATTCTGACTCCCAAACTTCCTCAAATAAATCGCTGGAAATCCCTTTTTGCAAGCACTTGCGCTTGACGGCAGACTTCCCGTATTTGCCGGCGGCAGAAGCGATCGAGTTTGCCACCAAGCGAGTATCCGACTGATAGCCCCGGTCTTGAATTTGCGCGATCGCCTCCAACATTTCGACATTGCCAAAACCTTTCTCTTGCCCCTTTTTGCGAAGTTCAGAGGCACTGTAGTCTTTGCGAGACAAGAGAAAATAGAAATAGTCTAGACAGCTCATCAGTTAAATCGAAGGGTTGCGCGCAAACATTTATACAGTAATACAGTGAATGCTAAATCCAGTCGCCTTGCCATCGGCTGACTGCATCGCGTTCGCTGCTATTCTTCTGTCTCCTCTTCATCATCTGCTACTACATCAGGTCTGTCCATGTCGATCTGAATCAAGCGAATGTGCTTGTATCCGAGTTTAATTTCAAACTCGTCTCCAGGCTTTAATCCCATTTCTTGGGTATAATTCGCGCCGATCACGATCGAACCATTCTTGTGAACGCTAGCTCGATAACTGGCTTCTCGTCCACGTCCGTCAGCTTTCGACTTCTCTAGCTCAATTCCCTTTGCAGCTAACACTGCATCGTAAAACTCAGCCAAGTTAATCCGAGTTTCTCCACTCTTGCTCACTGTGAAGTAGCCGCAGAGCTTTGCCAGTTCTCTTCGTGGCAAATCGCTGCCTTTGATTTTTTGAAGCAGACCTTTTCCTGTTAAGGGTGCTGTAGCTGTTTCTGCCATTGACCGTACCTCGCTTTTGGGAATTTAGTTATATCAATTACAACACATTAGATGAACTTTGTTTGACTGTCAATACTAAGAATTCTAAATATATAAAATTCTGGATTAATTTTTGTGGTCTCAAGGTCGGGCTTAAAATAAGGATACTGGATCTGCGATCATATATTTGCTGCTCTATCGTGATGCTAGAGACTTAAAGGCGATCGACTCCGGGATGGTTTCTGCAAATTAAATACTTTCTTTTTTTAAAATAAAATTTATTCTCTTCCATTCACCAATTCCTCGATCCGGTCTGTGATGAAAGTCAAAAGCAAGGCCCGATCGCTGAAAATACTTAGAGTACGATAGCAGCAAATCTGGTCCAAGCAGCGATCGGCATGGGATGAAATTTTACCTAAACCAGGCGAGGTGGTACTTGTTGTCAATGCCACTGCCACCTACTCAAAAAGCTCGTTCTTCCCCCCCTGCAATCACCTCAAAACCCGAAATCGATTAGCCCGATCTGGCCTGCCAGATCGACGCTGGCCCACCAGCGCATTTTTGCGGTCGGGCCTGCCGATCGGGTCAAAAAAATCGTACATTTCAACAGTGGATAGCAGAACCAGAAAAGCTGAATAATCCTCCATACTTTTGATCGATTACCGCACTTTTTGCAACTTTTGCACTGATTGCCAATCGCGAATTGCCACCTCTGACCACAGCCAGTTTTTTGCGAGGGCATCAGGCCCAAAACTCAGGGGATCGCTAGCGATCGCTTGCCCACGAAATTCGATCGCTTTGGTCAAACGATCTGCTCGTTGTTGCGGTGTCATGTTGGGAATAGATTTTGCCATCACCATTGCCAAACCCGCCGTCGCAGTTAAAATATGCTTGCCCACTCGGACAGAGGGCGAAGAAGTTGGTTGGTTTGGCTGCGGTGCGATCAAACTGAGCACCTCTGCCCATACTTGATAAGCGCGATCGAAATTGCCTTCAGCGTAATAAGCAAAACCTAAAGCATTGCGATACTTAAGCGAATCTGGACGCCCCTTGAGAGCCATTTCCCAGGAACCTCTCGCGTCCTCAACACTATATTTTTTGTTGCCGACTTGTTGAAATTGCCAAGCCAAACGACCTTTGAGAAAATTAACCTCCGGGTTGTTGATCGCATACTTTGGGACAGTTTGCAGAGCACCTTCTGCCTGTGGTAGCGCTACCCGATCGAGCAGTGCTTCTATTGCTTTAAGACCGGCCCAAATCTCGCCGGCCTGAAGGTTGTTCAGAGCGATCGCCATTACTTTAGCAGTCTGAGCTTCTTCCAGATTTACCGACTGTATTGGTACATAGCCTTGCGAAATAGGAGTCCGTACAGCCGGCAATAACTCTTCAGGTTTTGGATTGCTGTTTTGCAAATTCCTCCACCCAAAAAAACCAGCGCCTAAAGCCATAGGCAATAAGCAAAGCGCCACAGTCAGAGATTTTTTCAATCCCGATTTTTTGACTGGTTTATGAATAACTACCGCGCTGCGAGTTATGGGAGTAGTGATAACTGAAGATCCAACAGTAGAAATGGGGGGTGTTGCATTCGGAACTTGGGACGGCGAATTTACAGTCGATACTGAAGAATTTTGCTGATTTTCATACCTTTGAGCCCCTAAATGCCCTGGAAAATACTTTTTGACTTCAATATCAGCACTGTCTGGTTCCTCCTCAAGAGTTGCCGAATTTCGAGTCTTCAATTCTGCACCTGCCACCAGCGGCTGTGTTCCCAATGCGATAGATTTTTTGGTCAGCAGAAAGTCTCCTGTCGCATTTTGAGTAGGAGTAGCAGTCAGATAACCGTCAAATTCTGGGTGTTGGTAGAGAATCGGCAAAGCCCAGTATAACTGATGAGAACCGTAGGCAGTAATCAGTCCGGCTCTAGCACGACTCAGGCTCAGATCCACTGGATAACCTTGCTTGAGGTTGCGGTAAAACAGTCGCGTCAGAGTCAAAGCCACATCGTCGGGGATACTTTCTGCCATTGCTAGCACTGCCGGAATTCCCCGCTTAACTAAAGCTTCGGTTAAGTTGCGTTCCGGGCTGTCTTCTGCGATGTCTGATGGATCGCCGTAGGCCCCTCGGCAAGAGTTGAATACGGCCATTTGAATGCCATTGTTGACGAGCAAGCCGGCTAAGTCGTCCCCACTTAAAGTTTCGGTTAAGCCAGTGCGACTGCTGACTAGGTATAGTTCGCCACCTCTGGAACCCAAATTGCTGTGTCCTGCGTAGTGCAGCACTTGGTAGTGACCTTGTTCTAGGGCTTGGGTCAACTGTTCTCGATCGGGCTGTTCGAGAATAGTCAGTTCAATTTCCGGCGCGTGCAGGTTGTTTTTGAGTGGGTTGGCGGTGCGGTTTTGGAGTTCTTGTTGCAGGTGGAGGACTTCTCGCTTCAGTTGTAAGCTGTCTCGATCGCTCGGAGAGGCGATCGCCATTAAAATCCTCAATGGCCCACTGGGAATAATACGAGTGGGCTTTAACAGGCTTGTACCCGTGTGATAGCGCGAGAAAACCACATCAGTACCCGTTGCCAAAGGGCGATCGTCCGCGTGCAGAACTTCCCACGGCAACCGTGGCAACCGTCTGTCTTTGAGTCCCAGACGCAGTTGCAACACTTCTCGGCGGTGCTGGGCAATGCCTTGAGCACAAGTCCAGCTATCCCGCAAGCGCCCTTGAAATAGCCCGCTGTGTAGTTGTTGGCCCAGGGCTACTAAATTTGGGGCTTGATTTTTGCCCGATCGCGACAACACACGACTGGCTTTCCCCTCAAACACACCCATCAAAGGATCATTCATCAGTTTGGCGGACTGATCCAACCATTGGTCGATCGGCCAGCGAACTTGTTGTTCTGCTAAAGGCACACCGGGTGCAACCTTTTCTGTCCGCACTAGATATTCGTCATCCCCAACAGGGGTGACAGACAGTCTAAATTCTTGGCTCACAGATTTAATACCCTCCCCCCTCAATTTTGAATTTGCCTAGGTTTTTGGGACTAGCAATAGCCATGGGCAAACTTATTTTTACTCTTTCAATCAAAGTTTCTGAATGCGTGTCCCCCCATTGGGCGATCGCTTGGTTACCAGATAATTGTTCAAACACTTTGAAGATATAAAATTTGTACTTAAATAACAGTTTATTAGTTTTTCTTACCTGGCGGCTCTTTGAAACCTTACTTAGCTTAAATTTTGCTGTTTTTGACATTTCGCACCTCTACCATAGACCCCTTTACATTCGCTGAGAACTCAAGTTTCTCATTGCATGGTGAAGTTAACTTAGGAGCACTTTACCAGCCGGATTGTTAGTTCTTATTAGAATTACTTCTACTCTCCACCACCTGTTTCAGGGCAATATACTCGCAAACTTGACGTAATTTTTTTTTTGAGATAGCGACAGCTCTCTTGCCCCTCACTGCTTATCCTCTACCATCTGCCCCCCATCTGGCATCTCAATGATGTGTCAATTAATTAATTGGTCAAGCGAATTTGGATTTTAGACCCGTCGTGCGTAAGTCCTGTTTTCGATTACAAAATTGAATAATGGACTCCACATATAAATTCAGGAGTTTGCTATCGCATAAATAGTTCACTCTAATTAAACCTACAATCAGCTTGTTTCATATCCCAGATTTATTCAGAAAATCAGGTTATAGATATTTTATTATCTTCATCTTATAAGAAATCAAAAAATACTATTAATTTTACTTTCTCGTCTTCTTAAGGATTTTTTCTAAAATCTAAAATATAAAATCTAAAATAGAATGACCCCTCCGTCTTTATATTTTGAATAAAAAAATTGCAATTTAATCGGACAGAGCGACAATGAGTAATTTTACTAGATTAAAAATAAAATAAATCTGTGCCTAAATTAAAACAGATCGAATGAGCAATAATTTTCGGGAACTAAAAGTAAGACCCTCAAGTCTCTTTCAATAGAGTTCAGCCCCAGCCGGAATTATTTAAGATCTGGCATTATGGCTAAGAGATTGCGATCGAGGGCTTGTTGCAAAATTGTAATGAGCCCCTGCTAAATCTCAATAAAAGCAAGATAAATTTGGGCGGCTGAGTGTCTGGGGTAGTTATGGGCTATGGGTTGTAGGTTAAAAGTATAAATTCAGCGAGTTCCATTGCGAGAATTACGCAGAATACTTAAAATCAGGGTGTTGATCTGCGGAAATTACGCAGAGATCTAACTAAATATACCGTCAGTATGAAGTAAGAAGTTGTTTCTTCTATCTCATCCTTTCGTAGTCAATAAGTCCAACAAGTAAGCCCACCTAAACAAACAGAAGACTCAGATCGCCGACTTTTTTAAGAAGTTAGAGATCAAATAAAAGAGAATTTGACGTTTAATTAGGTTGAGTTACTGAAAATTAACACCTTGTGGAAAACATCAAACATGAAAGAACTTATCTTAGCCGATGACAGCAAGTTTGCGAGTCAATTTAACGGTAGACCCGAAGAAGGTGGCATCGTTGACAGTGGCGACTCAATCGTAGGCACTGACAACGATGACTCAATTGCCACTACAACTGCTAACAAGCGGATATTCGGCAAAAAAGGCAAAGACAAGATCAAAGGCAGCAAAGGCAAAGATAAAATCTACGGCGGCAAAGGCGACGACATTTGCGACGGCGATGAAGACGACGATGAAGTCAGAGGCGATCAGGGCAAAGATAAAGTCTACGGGGGCAAAGGCAATGATACCGTCTACGGCGGCAAAGATGAGGATGAGGTCAGTGGCGGTAAAGGCAAGGATAACGTCAGCGGTGACGAAGGCAACGACACCTGCATGGGTGACGAAGGCGACGACACCGTTAGCGGTGGCGCTGGCAAAGATACCGTCATCGGCGGCAAAGGCAACGACACCTGCATGGGTGACGAAGGCGACGACAGCATTGTTGGTGGCGAAGGCGACGACAGCGCTATTGGTGGCGAAGGCAAGGATACCGTCATCGGCGGTGCCGGCAAAGACACTTGCATAGGCGGTGACGGCGACGACAGCGTTGTTGGTGGCGCTGACGACGATACCCTGATTGGTGGTGCCGGCAACGACGTTTGTATGGGTGACGACGGCGACGACAGCATTGCTGGTAGCGGTGGCGACGACACCGTGATGGGCGGTGCAGGCAAAGATACCGTCATTGCTGGCGATGGCAAAGACATGGTAGACGGCGGCGACGGTGACGACAGCGTTGTCGGCGGCGGCGACGGTGACGATACACTGATGGGCAGTGAAGGCAACGATACGATCGTCGGTGGTACTGGCAACCATACCTGTGTCGGCGGTGCTGGAGATGATGTTTTTGTGATCAGCGATCGCAATTCCGGCCCAAACTCAGTCATCACTGACTTCACAGTCAATGACAAGTTTCTGATATCCGGTAGCTTGAACTTCAGCAGTTTCTCCTTTGTCCAAGTTGGCGTCAATACCGAAATTCGCGGCAGCAGTAACTTTGTGCTGGCGGTATTGTTGAATATCAATGCGAGCATTTTAAGAGCTGGCAACTTTTTGGGAATTGATGTTCCTGCCAACTTCAATCAGGTAACAACTCCAACCCCGATTAGAGTCCTTCCGATAGTTCTACCTCCAACCCCAGTAACAACTCCAACTCCTGTTACTAACACTATTGACAAAACTGTCAGTACACAGCCTGAACTTATTGTCGGTAATTCATCCCTGCCTAACGACCTAAAAGGTGGCTCCGGCGACGATAACATTACTGGTGGTAAAAACAAAGACAAAATCATCGGCGGCGCGGGCAAAGACAACATTAAAGCCGATGATGGCGATGACGACATCGACGGTGGCGATGATGATGACGATATCGAAGGCGGTAAAGGCAGCGACACAATCAAAGGAGGCAAAGGCAAGGACAAAGGTAAAGGCGGTGATGGCGATGACAACATCGACGGTGGCGATGATGATGACGAAATCGAAGGCGGCATTGGCAACGACAAGGTAATTGGTGGTGCTGGAAATGACACATTAACCGGCAACGAGGGAGATGACGAAATCGAAGGCGGCGAAGGCAAAAACACTCTGAGTGGTGGTGCTGGGAAGAACAAGTTTATTTACAATAAATCCCGCGAAGGTAGCCTCAAAGTTGAAGACGCCGACTTAATTACTGACTTTAAAGTCGATGAGGATATTTTAGACTTTTCTAACGCTGCTTTTGCTCTCAGCGTTGCTAGCTTGACCCGAATTGAAATTAATGCAAGTTCTACTACTGGAAGCATCGGCAGCGGTAATTTACTTGACTTTAGCGCCGATGTTAGCGTCAGAAGCATTGCAACTTTGCAAGCCCGGTTTCAAGCTTTGGGCGGTGATAGCGAAAGACCTACTTTCTGTCAGTTTACAGATGAAGCTACTGGCCGTACTGTGCTGGTGTTTGCAGTTGGGATTCGCTTTGAAGTTGTTGCTAGTTTCTCAGTGAAATTTAGCCTGAAAGTCAGTAACTTTGTGTTCACTGGCCCGCCGCTAACTCTTCCTGTCGGTACTTCTGGCCCTGACAATGTGAATTTCGGCACTTCTCCCGTAGGAATTAAATTCGATGGTTTGGCAGGCAATGACAACATCATCGGTAGCAATTTCGGCGATCGCATCAACGGCGGTGACGGCGACGATACCATTACTGGCGGTGGCGGTGTTGATGTGCTGAATGGCGGTAGTGGTGCTGATATCTTTGCTTACACCACAACGAAAGAAGGCGGCGACAAAATTTCTGACTTTAAGTCGGGAACTGATAAATTCCAATTTGTCACCAGCGCTTTCGGCAATTTGACTACTACGAACTTTGATGGTGTTAGCGGTAGTGCTCCTGACATTACTGGTAAAGAGTTGGTGATTTTCACCGGCGGTACTTACGCCACTATCGAAGCTGCTCAAGCTAAGGCCACTGGCAGTTCTACTACTCCTGGTTTCTTCGTATTTACAAATGCTGCGAACGAGAGTGTGTTGGTGTTTGACTCCAACGGTACTTTACCCGGTGGTTCTTCTACTATTGCTAACTTGGGTACTGCTGCTAGCAATTTGGGAACGGCGGACTTTGTGTTCACAGGTGCCTTTGGTTCTGTAACTCCTCCACAACCTCCTGCCAATAACAGTATTGTTGACTTAAATGCTCCTAACAATACTTACCCGATCGCGATTAACAACTTCGGTTCCGGCGCAGGCGGTTACAACTTCAGCACTCCTGTCCTATTCACAGGTAATGGCAGTGCAAACACCGTAATTGGTACACCATTTGCTGACAGGATCGAAGGCGGTGGCGGTGCTGATATTCTCACTGGCGGTTCCGGTGCAGATCTGTTTATTTACAAGAATCCTGGTGAAGGTGATGATAAAATCACCGACTTTGCTTCTGGGGTTGACAAATTGCAGTTCGTTAGCGGTGCTTTCGGCAATTTGACTACTACGAACTTTGATGGTGTTAGCGGTAGTGCTCCTGATATTACTGGCAAAGAGTTGGTGATTTTCACCAGCGGTACTTATGCCAGTGTACAAGATGCTCAGCTTAAGGCAACTGGAAGTTCTACCACTCCTGGTTTCTTCGCATTCAAGAATGCTGCAAATGAAACAGTGTTAGTGTTTGACTCTAACGGTACAACAACGGGTGGTTCTACTACCGTTGCTAACTTTGGTACTGCTGCTGTTAGTTTGGGAACCTCGGACTTTGTATTTACAGGTGCTCTTGGTTCTTCTCCTGCTGGTACTTCTCCCGCAGGCACCACTCCTAGCGCTAGTAGCATCGTGGATTTAATTGCAAGTCCCGGTACTTTCCCGACAAGTGGCGTTAACAACTTCGGTTCCGGTGTTGGCGGTTACAACTTCAGCACTCCTGTCCTATTCACAGGTAATGGCAGTGCAAACACCGTAATTGGTACACCATTTGCTGACAGGATCGAAGGCGGTGGCGGTGCTGATATTCTCACTGGCGGTTCCGGTGCAGATCTGTTTATTTACAAGAATCCTGGTGAAGGTGATGATAAAATCACCGACTTTGCTTCTGGGGTTGACAAATTGCAGTTCGTTAGCGGTGCTTTCGGCAATTTGACTACTACGAACTTTGATGGTGTTAGCAGTTCAACTCCTGACATTACTGGCAAAGAGTTGGTGATTTTCACCGGCGGTACCTATGCCACTATCGAAGCTGCCCAAGCTAAGGCCACTGGCAGTTCTACTACTCCTGGTTTCTTCGTATTTACGAATCCTGCCAACGAGACAGTTTTGGTATTTGACTCGAACGGTACTTTACCAGGTGGTTCCACCACTGTTGCTAACTTTGGTACTGCTGCTGTTAGTTTGGGAACCTCAGACTTTGTATTTACAGGTGCTCTTGGTTCTGTCACTCCTCCACCTGCGGCTAGTAGCACTGTCAATTTAATTACAAATCCCGGTACTTTCCCAGCAAGTGGCATTAACAACTTCGGTTCCGGTGTTGGCGGTTACAACTTCACCACTCCTGTCTTATTCACAGGAAATTCCACTGCAAATAATGTCACCGGTACAGACTTTGCCGACATTATGAACGGCGGTTCTGGTGCTGACATTTTCGACGGTGGCGCTGGTAACGATAGCCTCTTCGGCGGCCCTGGTAGCGACACTCTCAACGGCGGTGTCGGGAATGACACTTTAATCGGCGGTTTGGGAACCAATGTTCTCAATGGCGGTGCTGGTTTGGACGTGTTTGTGTTCACCGGAACTTCTACTGGTGGCGGAGATTTAATTACCAATTACAGCATTGCTGATGATGTAATTAACCTGGACAAAACTGGTTTTACAGCCTTTGCAACCGGAGCTGGGCAATTGGGATCGAGTTTCTACAAGTACAGCAGTACAGTTTCTGTTTCTGTAACGACAGTTGAGTTGAGTTTAACCGGGCCATCGATCATGGCTATCTACGACGGTTTATCTACTAAACTGTATTACGATAGCAATGGTTCTACTCCTGGTGGTAGCAATTTGTTTGCAACTGTCAATGTTGACTTGGGAGTTTCGGGCAATTCTGAATTGTTCTTGTTCTAAGTTGATCTGAGTTGACTTATCAGTTAGTGAGGGTGAATTTGTTTCTACCTTTCACTAACGATAAATCTCTCTAGAAAAAGCCGCCCCTACCAGCAGATTGTTTGCGGTAGGGGCGGTTTTTTTCGAGACTAAACAAGTGCTATTGCTTGCTTTTCTGTTACCGATCGCTGGCGATGTGCAGCAATGGAAACAAAATATGGTTGGAAGTTGTTACGAGTTGAACGCAACAAGAACAATCCCATTCTCAAGTGGGAGTGCGTTTTCAAAGGCAAAACAGAATTTCCCAATTACATGGAAGCAACCGAGGATGATTGACTAATGGGTAGAAAATACATGATTTTTCGTGCTGAATGGACTGAAGAAGAAGGGGAAGATAATCGGTTGTTAGCCCACACTGGGGCATACACTGATATCCTTGCAGAGTATTTTGATTCATCCAACAAACCTATCCCCGCAAAGGTAAATTAGAGCGTTGGGTTCGAGAACGGGCTGTGAAAAATAGCAATTATTAATACGCTTACCTACCCGATTCTTGGAATCAGGCTTTGAGATTTGGATGGTGCCGATTCTATCAATCAGGACACGGCAGTGCCGTGTCCCTACAATTAATCGCGGTAGGGATACGGCACTGCCCATAGGTGTCAACTTAAGGTAAAACCCAGTCAGAGACTGTTGTTTGACTATTAAATCTAGATCCCCCCTAGCCCCCCTTAAGAAGGGGGGGACAGGAGTCTTTTCAAAGTCCCCCTTCTTAAGGGGGATTTAGGGGGATCTAGACTAAGGTAAAACCGAGAGATACCAATAGTTTCAGGCTTAAGTTGACACTAATGGGCACTGCCGTGTCCCTACAGGAGCTCGTACCTAAATACCTGAAAAGTAGCAAAGGAGGAGACGGCAATGCCGTGTCCCTACCCAGAATAATATTGTAGGGAAACGGCACTGCCGTGTTCTGATTTCTTATAAATGTTAAAATATAAGGGTTGACATCGGCATTGTAGTTGTGCTAACAGATCTGTTTGCTGGCCTGACTATGCCAATGTGACAACTGTAACTGCTTGGAATCGAAGAGGCATAGTCGCAAAAACTCGGAAATTGCCGATCGCACTTATACGCGAGACACCTAGTAAACCCTGTTCAGCCTTGCCACAATTCAGCTAAAATAGCCAATTATCGTAAAAAAACGGGTTTTTGCCTAGGCCCAGAGTTGGCTAAAAAACCTTACTGTTTAAGGGTTTTTACTTAGTAATAGGAAAGAGAACAGTTTACTAAATGCGATCGGCTAAGTAAACTTTCGGTAAAGTGTCATAGGTAAGCCCATAAGTTTTCTAAACACAAAGCACTATTAGGACAGCAACTAAACTCAATTTCTATAAGGAGAATATGATGAAAATAATGACACCGCGACAAATGATCGTTGCCATAGTAGCAATCCCGATCGCACTAATGACGCAAACCACCCAATCCTTTGCTATTGCGACTACCACCAACGTATCTCCCATCAAACAAGTTTTGCCCGGTGAGGATGAAATTGATTTTGACAATTTGCCCTCACAATCCATCAGCATTGAAGAAAGTGAAGATTGGGATGAATCTCATTTTTTAACTACTTTTGATATGCCGATAACCAAAACTATGGAATCAGAAGTTAAAACGGAAACTACTTCCTCTCCGCCAACACTTTATATAAGTGCAGCAAGGGGTAGATCGAGCCGGAGTTGTCGCATTTCAGGGATCTGCGAATAAATTAATTGGGATTTATTCGATTGTACAACTATTCGTAATTTTGGATTAATTTTTCTCTAAGTATGCTAATAGCAGGGTATGTATTTTTTCGGATTATAGTAACCGCCAAGACTAACAATCTTTTTTAAAGATTCAATATGATTAATTCACACTACCACCCAGACACGCCAGCCCAGCAAAACCAAAGTTCCTTGCAAACTCTATCCCGCACTCTAAAAATGTCTCAGGGGCAGTTTTCTCTGACTTTGGTACGGTGCAATTACAGTGTTCTCAGAGAGCAAATTGTAGGGCAATTACACCAAGATTGTGCCGTTGATATTCGAGAGTTCTCCCTCCCGAAATCTGTTAAAACTCTTTACACAACGATAGAAGCAGAACTTGCTGGTAGCCAGCCCCAGGCTTTGATGGTGTTTGGATTAGAGTCGGTAAATGCGATCGATAAAGTGCTGACTTCTACTAACTATGTGAGGGAAGAATTTCGCAATAACTTTCACTTTCCCGTGGTGCTATGGGTAACAGACAAAATCTTAAAAAAACTGATTCGCTTAGTCACAGATATCGAGAGTTGGACAACAACTATTGAATTTGTACTTAGCCCTGATGAGTTGGTGGACTTCTTGGGAAAAAGTGCCGATCGCATTTTTTCTGATATTTTAGAAAGCGGGAATTGGCATTTAACTAATTCGGCGATTCTGGGTACTGGTTCTTTGACTGAGTTAGAATCTGCCAGGAAAGACTTACAAACTTGCGATATCCATTTGGAACCAGCTATTGAAGCTAGTTTAGAATTTATTAATGGTCGCCATGCTTATGCTTGTCACCAGATTCCTGACGCTATTGCATTATATCAAAAGAGTCTCAATTTCTGGAAGTATCAAGTAGCATTTCTCGGTCATCAAACAGAATTTAGTGAATTGTTATTTACGGTTCACCCAGCACCCGTCTTAGAGGCAATTCTGTTATTTCACATTGGGCTTTGCTACCGATTCCAAGGGGAACAGCATCGTACAGGAAATCGTCCTTATTGGACAGAAGCTAAAAATTATTTTCAACAGTGTGTAGATGTTTTAGAAACAGCCGGACAGCAGGCTAATGTTGGTAAATTCATCAATCAATTAGGCGAAATATTACAGTATTTAGAAGATTGGGATGCACTCTGGAAATTAGCGATTAAAGCTCGGAGGTTACATCAAAATATGGAAAATTCAACTGTTCATTTGGCTCAAGATTATGGCTTTTTGGCTAAGGTAGCCTTGGAACAACAAAACTGGCAAGGGGCAAAAGAATGGGCTTTAGTTGCCCTCGATGTTCTGAACTCGAATTCAGAAGTGAGCGGACATGGAACTGCTGTAAAGTCGCAGCATCATGGCTTATATCTACTAATTTTAGCAGAGGCTCAGAAGGAACTTGGTGAGGTTGAGGAGGCGATCGCACATCTAGAAACTGCCCGCTCCGAAACCCCACCTTGTTACAACCCGCAGTTGTATTTGCGAGTATTGGAATTATTGCGATCGGTTTATTTTCAGCGAGGAGAATATCTCCAAGCATTTCAAGTTAAGCAGGATTATCGATCGATAGAACATACCTATCGCTTCCGAGCTTTTATTGGTGCCGGCAAATTGCAGCCCCACAGACAAGCAATTAATCCAGCTACCGAAACTATTGCCATCAACGCTACAATTGCTGATGAAATTACTGCTTCCGGCAGAGAACAAGACCTCAATCGCTTGATAGGTAGGATGAACAGTGCCCAAAACAAACTGACAGTAATTTATGGTCAGTCTGGAGTTGGTAAAAGTTCAATTGTCACCGGGGGATTAGTACCTGCGCTCAAACAGAAAAAGATAGAATCCCGGACTGTTTTGCCAATAGTGCTGCAAGTTTATAACAATTGGCCGCGGGAATTGACCAGACAGTTATCTGGTAGCAAAGCGGAAATATTCGATCGGGCAATGGCGGCCGACTCTTTAGGCTTTGCTGAAGTCGAATCGGAATTTGTAGCCAGCGAGATAAATGATGATTTTATGCCTGCGTTAAATGAGAAATTGGTTGATAATGATGAAAAGATTGTACCAGAACAGCCTGTAGAATTGATAGTCAAAAAACAGACAATCGAATATGGCAAAATCATCAAAGAATTACAAATAAATTCAGAACACCTAGTGAGTGTTCTGATATTTGATCAATTTGAAGAATTTTTCTTTGTGTGGAAAGAGCAATCAGAAAGAGAAATATTTTTTGAGTTTCTGCGGGAATGCTTGAACATCAAATACTTAAAAGTTATCCTGTCTTTGCGAGAGGACTATTTGCACTATTTGCTGGAATTTTGCCGTCCCAAAAATACTCAAGAATTTATCAAAAATGACATTTTGGGTGACATTCTCAGCAAGGATATTCTGTTTTATTTAGGAAATTTTTCCATAGCAGATGCTCGATCAATTATTCACGCTTTGACTGAACGCTCTCAGTTTCATTTGGAACCTGAACTAATCGAAGAATTAGTCAAAGATTTAGCTGGAGAATTGCGAGAAGTTCGCCCGATTGAACTGCAAGTTGTGGGTGCCCAACTGCAACAAGATGATATTACAACTTTAACACAATATCAGGAACTAGGCAACAATCCCAAGCAAAAATTAGTAGCCAGATTTCTCGAAGAAGTCATTCAAGACTGCGGCCCCGAAAATGAAGGAGCGGCGCGCCGAGTTTTGTATTTGCTGACAGATGAAGATGATATCCGTCCTCTGAAAAACCGCGCTGAATTAGCATTGGATTTGGCAACATTTGAAGAAGCAGACAAATTAGATTTAGTCTTAGAATTGTTGGTTAAATCCGGTTTAATTTTTCGGTGGACAGAACTGCCAGCAGAGCTTTACCAGCTAGTTCATGACTATCTAGTTAGTTTCATTCGCCAGCAGCAGGAATTAGACAATAAGGCAGAATTTGAGGAACTCCGCAAGCAGCACAAAATTAATAGAGATGTCATAGAACAACTTCGGAAGGAAAAAGAGCTAAGTGCTTTGCTGTCGGAATCGAGAGACAAACAGCGACAAGCTAGAGAAAAACAGCATGAGGCTGAAGCTAAACTCTATGAAAATCGCAGATGGCAACTACGATTAGCAGTTTTGGGAGTGGTTGGGTTGACTGGTCTTTCGGGCTTAGCACTCTATCAAACAAAATTAGGAGATGAAGCGCGACAGCAAGCTGAAAAAGCTCGGACTGATGCCCTAGATTCGGGTTCGCAAGCTCTCGTGCTTTCTAATGAAAAAGACCAAGTGGGAATATTAGCAACCAGCATCAAAATTGGTACTGATTCTCTCAAGAGTACAGCTTTGCCTATTGATACTAAAAATCAGATTGCAGAAAGATTGAGACGAGCTGTTTCTGGGGTGCAAGAATACAATCGTTTCGAGCAGCACAGCAACTTTGTTCTGGATGTGAGTGTGAGTCCTGATGGCAATACAGTTGCTTCGGCAAGTGCTGATAAAACTGTTAAATTGTGGAGCAAAGATGGTAAGTTATTAAATACTTTCAATCACAGTGATAGCGTCACGAGTGTTGGTTTTAGTCCCGATGGTAAAACTATTGCTACTGCTTGTGCCGATCGCAAAATTAGAATTTGGCGACTAGATAATAATAAAAGTGCGTTCATAACTTTAGGAGGCCACGACGATATTGTTACCAGTGTCAGCTTCAGTCCCGACGGCAAAACCCTCGCTTCCGGTAGTTACGACAAGACTATCAAAATCTGGAACATCGCCAACAAAAAATTGCTACAAACTTTAACTGGACACACCGACTGGGTACTCGGAGTCAGATTCAGTCCCGATGGCGAAACAATTGCCTCAGCAAGTGTTGACAAAACTATCAAACTTTGGAACCGACAAAATAAAAGCGAGAAATTTCAAACCATACCCAAAACTTTAAATAAACATTCTGATATTGTTTATAGTGTCAATTTCAGTCCAAATAGCCAAGAATTTGTATCCGCAAGTGCCGACACCACAATCAAAATTTGGAACAGAGAAGGCAAGGAAATTAGAACTCTCAAAGGACACAACGAAGAAGTTGTCAGTGCGACTTTTAGCCGTGACGGTGACAAGATTGTCAGTGGGAGCGCTGATAACACTGTGAAAGTTTGGAGTCGCACCGGCATTTTGCTGAACACTTTTCGAGGACACCAAGATGAGGTGAGAGCAGTAAATTTTAGTTCCGACGGCACTATTGCTTCGGCAAGTAAAGACAAAATGATTAAAATTTGGCAGCCGGACAATACTCCTTTGAACAAAATTTTAGCTGGTCACGGCGACTGGGTAAATAAAGTTAGCTTGAGTTCAGATAGCAAAATAATTGCTTCTGCTAGCAGAGACAAAACTGTGAAACTTTGGCAGGCTAATGGCAGTTTATTAAGAAGCTTAGTAGGACACAAGGATTCTGTGAACTGGATCAGCATTTCGCCTGACAATCGTACAATTGCTTCAGCTAGTGATGACAAAACTGTGAAAGTATGGAGTTTAGATGGGAAACTGTTAGATACTCTCAAACATGGGGATATTGTTAACAGCGTGAGCTTTAGTCCAGATGGTAAAATAATTGCAGCAGGAAGCGATGATAACAAATTGTACCTTTGGCGTTGGCAGAATGGTCGGGCGACTTTGCTAACAAAGCTAGACCACATCAATCAAGTAGTTCGGGTTAGTTTCAGTCCTGATGGTAAAACGATTGCTGCTATAGTGAACGACAGGTTAGAACCGAATAAAAATGCTTCAAAAATTGCCGAAACAAAGAAAGTTTACCTTTGGCAAATTAATGGTTCGTCGGCAAAGCTGGTGACAACTCTCGACCATGAGAAGAGTGTTAAAGATGTTACTTTCAGTCCTGATGGCAAGACAATTGCTACTGGTTCTGCTGACAAAACTGTTAAATTGTGGAGTTTTGATGGGAAAAATGCAGCTTTAGCCGAAGAACACAAACATAATGATAGTGTTGAGAGTGTTAGTTTCAGTCCTGACGGCAAGTTAATGGCTTCTGGTGCGGGCAATATTGTTAAGTTGTGGAATTTTGCTGGTGGGAAGGTGACGCTATCTAAGACTTTGGAATCTAGCTATCGGATGTTTAGTGTTACTTTTAGTTCTGATAGTAAAACTCTGGCTTTTGCGATGGATAGAAATGTGGTTCTTTGGCCTGTGGAGAATTTGGAACTGAATAAGATAGTTGCTAGGACTTGTGATTGGTTGGGGAATTATTTGCAGCATGACCCAAATGTGAGTGATGGCGACAGAATGCTTTGTCTGGGGTTTGGAAAGCAAACGTTAAATAAGGGGAAGCGGTGAAATTTTAGCCGCCTCTTAGTCCGCAGAGGCGGACTTCGTTTGTATAGCAGCGATTTCAATCGCCGATTTTTATCAACTTAATAAACCCAACCCAACACCTTATTTTAGTAGGTTGGGTTGAGGAACGAAACCCAACAACGTGGACTGTAGCAATAGTTTTTAGAATTGGCATAACACTATCTACATTTTAGAAGAGTTGGGTTTCGCAGACGCTCTACCCAACCTACATTATTTAATAAATCTATCTATTGGCTAATCTTTATGGCAGTAAATTTAGGGTAAAATTCCAGTAATCAATTCAAAAGCGAGGTAAACTGCATGGACACCAACTCACAAAATGTCCAACCAATCCCGCCCTTTAACGAGAAAAATCAGGAAACGCCAGAGATAGGTGGCGGTTTGCCAGTAATTGAATTTTGGGCAGAACATACATTGTCCCCGGAAGGGCCGAAACTTTGGAAAACTTTGCTTCACAAAAGTGCGTGTTTGTCATGTTCTTGGGGCACTGGGGGGCAGAAAGGTGGCTTTACTAATGAAGAGGGCGAAAAACTTCAGCGGTGTATGAAAAGTGTTGAAGCAATCTCCGCTGAAATTAAACCTGGTATCTCAACTCACTACTTTGAACATCACAGTATTGGACAACTTCAGCAGTTAACTTCGATGGAATGTGACAGGCTGGGAAGGCTGAGTTTCCCGATGATTTTGCGGGCTGGAAAGTCTCATTACGATCGCATTTCTTGGCAAGAAGTCTATGAAATTGCGGCTGATGCTTTCACCAAAACCCCGGAACGAGTGGCATCTTACAGTTCGGGTCGCTCCTCCAATGAGGCGGCTTTTCTGTTGCAATTGATGATGCGGGCGATGGGTTCTAACAATTTAGCAGATTGTTCGGATCTCTGCCACGCTCCCTCAACAACCGGGCTAAATAAGATGTTTGCTACCCGCACTTCGGTAGTCAGTCTCGAAAACTTGAAGCAAGCAGATTGCGTGGTACTAGCCGGTGCGAATTCTGCCTACAATCATCCCCGCTTGATGAACGAATTGATTAAAATTCGTGAAAAAGGCGGTAAAGTAATTGTGATTAATCCCATGATGGAAATCGGGTTAGTCAAGTTTGGTTCCCCGGCTTTTCCGGTGAAATCGCTCATCCCTGGTTCCGATATTTCGTCTCTATACTTGCAACCGATTCCCGGCAGCGATACAGCTTTATTTGTCGGAATTCAAAAGTCTGTAATTGAACAAGGATTGTTGGATGAAAACTATTTGCAAGCTCATACAGAAGGCTGGGAAGCAGTAGTGCAGCACGCCCGTGATACTGAGTGGGAAACTATCACGGAAACTTGCGGAGTTTCACACGCCGAAATTGAAGCTGCTGCAAAAATTATCGGTAGTTCTAAGCGAGTTGTCTTTGGTTGGGCGATGGGAATTACCCAACATGATAACGGTGTAGATAATGTTTTTAGCATTGCCAATACTGCTTTGATGACAGGAAATGTTGGCAAAGAAGGTGCTGGATTAATGCCTGTCAGAGGACACTCAAATGTCCAAGGATTTGGCTCTATGGGCGTGACTGTGGATCTGAAAAAAGAAATCCAACAAGCTTTAGAAAAGTTATTGGGACGTTCCCTGAGTCCTGTTAAGGGCTATGAAACGCGATCGCTCATTGAAGCAGCAGATGCAGGCAAAGTCGATACGCTGATTTGTCTGGGCGGTAATTTGTATGGGGCGAATCCAGATTCAACTCAGGCAAAACGTGCTTTAGGTAAAATTGAAACAATCATTTATCTGGCAACTAAACCGAATTTAGGGCATTTTAGCGGATTGGCTAAGCACAATACAATTGTGATTCCGGTACTCAATCGCTTTGAAAATCCCTACAAAACAACGGTAGAATCTGGGAACAATTTTGTGCGTTTAAATGATGAGGGGGAAACTCATCTCACAGATTCTGACTTGATTCCAGAAGTGCAGTTTTTGACAGAATTAGCGAGCCGAATTCACGGTACTTATCCGGTAAATTGGCGTAACCTTCAAGACCCAAAATATGTTCGCCAATTGATTGCTCTAACCATTCCAGGGTATGAAAAGATTGGGAATATTGATGAAACTAAGGAGGAATTCACCATCAGTGGTCGCATTTTTACGGAACCGAAATTCCCTACCGATTCCGGGAAAGCCAAGATGTTTGTCGCGCCTTTACCAGTGCTGAAATTACCGGAAGCACAAGAGTTTGGAATGCCCGCATCAACACAGGGTATAGTTGTGGCATTGATGACGGGACGCAGCTATTCTCAACACAATACTGTGGTTTATAAAATTGATGATAAGTATCGGGGAATGCCGCACCGTAATTGTATTTTGATGAATCGTGTGGATGCTAAAAGTGCTGGTTTGCAAGAACATCAGCGGGTGACTGTGCAGGGAAATGTGGGAAAAATGACAAATGTGGAGGTGATTTATGGGGCGGTGCGTGTGGGTGCTGCTTTGATGTTTTATCCTGAAGTTAATGTGATTTTTAATCCGCGCGTTGAAATGCGATCGGGTACGCCTGCTTATAAGCGTGTGCCTGCTTTTGTTTATGCGGAAGCTTAATCAGATTGGATGTGGTAGAAATGAGGACACGGCAATGCCGTTTCCCTACAAAAAATAATGTGGTAGAAATGAGGATACGGCAGTGCCGTTTCCCTACCCAGATTAATTGTAGGGAAACGGCACTGCCGTGTCCTGATTTCTTGCTTGCTATTAACTCTTAATTTGCAATGCTCTACCTCGCCAAGTCCATCCCCAACCGGTTTCGGTTTTAATTGCAGATGCGATCGCAATTGCCGCGATTAATGCTCCTCCCAAACCTCCTAACCACCAGTATTTCGTCGGACAGTCCGAAATCTGGGCACCCAAATCTCGCAAAGTATACTGTTGCCAAATGACTCTTACTGCTAAACAGATAGTTAACAGAGTAACTGGTAATTGGTAATCGGTAATTGGTAATTGGTAATTGGTAAATATGTTTGCAACTTCGCCGTTAGCTAGTAGAATACCTAATGCCAACCACGGCACAGGATAAAGAAATAACATAATTGCCGCCATATAAATCATCATGCCCCAACTGCGGTTAGCACCTAAATACAAATTCTTTGTCCAGCCTTCCCACAATGCACTCCAAGACCGATACATTCGCACAAATGCTAAATTTGACCCCGCATAAAGTCCTAGCTTTAAACCCGCACGTTTGATGCGTCTAGATAATTCCACATCTTCGACTATTTCGCTAGCTACTGATGCGTGACCGCCGATTTTATCGTAGGCCGATCGCCTAAATAGCATAAATGGCCCAGCAGCAAAAGCACTGTCTGTCGTCGGATCGTTGACGGCGGTGAAGTCGAAGCAAACTGCTAGGTGATTGAACATTAACGGCTGTACTAACCACTCGGCAAAACACTCACAAACGAGGGCTGGCATACAAGTGAGTAGGTCGATTTCTTCAGTTTGGACTGTTTCGATGGCGGTTTCGATCGCCTTTGGTTTCAGTCGCACATCGGCATCGATAAATAATAAGAAGTCTCCGGTTGCTACGCGCACAGCTTCGGCGCAGGCCCAGTTTTTGCCCGCCCAATATTGGTTGGCTGGTCGCGCCTGACCTGCTAATATTTTGAGGCGCGGGTCATTGAGCTGTTGTTGGAGAGTTTGCGCGATCGCCAGTGTGTCATCTGTCGAGCGATCGTCTACAATCAAAACTTCTAGGTTGTCCACAGACAGCGCTGTACTCTCCAAAATGGCGATCGCGCAATCCCGAATATTCTCTGCCTCGTTGTATGCTGGTACGATGACCGAGACTTTGGGGAACTGAGCTTTGGATGACTGCTGAGTCGGACTTTTGCCCGTTCGAGGTGCATTTTTGACCGATCGGCGCAAATTCTTAGTGTAGGCTGTACTGACGATTAGGGAAAAAATTAGCAGGGTTAGCAATATCAAAGGGAAGTGACCTCAAAATTTCGGTGGCATAGTTTGTCTGCCTAAATATTAAAAAACATTACAGCAAAAAGCTAGGCGATCGGCAGAAAGTTATTTTGAGCGTCGAAGGAGCTATAATTTGTGAGCATCTTTCGTTGCACCTGCCTAAAGGGGTACAACCCCTCACCCAGTCAGCAACAGAAAAGCCGAGCATAAAAATCAGTTGTCAGAGGATAGTGCAATGGGCGAATTTATTACAGTCGATATATTGGCAAACAGCATAGCAATGTTGGGTTCTTTGGGCTTCTTCTTTTTGGGATATCAAGCTCTACAGATGTTGAAAAAATAAATTATGTCAGAAGGAAGAAGGCCCTTCGACTCCGCTCAAGGAACGCTTCAGGAAGAAGGAAGAGGGAAGAAGTTATTAGTTAATTGTTAGTTGTTATTGGTTATTAGTTATCCGTTCTAATGCCTAATGCCCAATGCCCAATGCCCAATGTCCAATGCCCGATGCCCAATGCCCAATGCCCAGGAACAACTAAGTTATTATCATGGTGAGCCAACTTTTAGATGGACGCTATCAAATCATTGAAGTCATAGAAACAGGAGAATTTGGACTAACCTATCTAGCCAAAGATACTCGTCGTCCCGGTGAACCTCAGTGCTTTGTCAAACACCTGCGCCCTGGTACCAGTGAGCCGAAATTAATTAATGCTACGCGCCGTCTTTTCCAAAAAGAAGCAGAAGTTCTAGAAAGGCTCGGTTTACATGACCAAATCCCTCAGTTATTCGCTTATTTTGAAGAAAATGAAGAATTTTTTTTAGTAGAATCTTTTGTTGCTGGTCATTCTCTATCAACAGAGATTGTTCCCGGAAAACCTGTACCGGAAGAAAGAATAATTCCTTTGTTGAAGGAACTATTAGAAATTTTAGTATTTGTACACGGACAAGGAGTAATTCATCGAGATATAAAACCGGGAAATTTAATCCGTCGTTATTCAGATAATAAATTAGTTTTGATCGACTTTGGGTCAGTGAAGGAAATCCATATAGCCCAAAGACAAGCGCCGGTGACTGTGCGAATCGGGACGCTGGAATATATGCCGATCGAACAATTTCAATATAACCCACAACTAAATAGCGATATCTACGCTTTGGGAATGATTGGCATCCAAGCAATCACAGGTTTGCCAGCTTATGATTTGCCAAAACTGCGAGATTTGAAAAATTCCAATAAAGGCGAAATTATTTGGCGGCATTTAACAGCGTGCTCCCAAGGAGTAGCCGATGTTTTAGACAATATGGTGCGCTATGATTTTCGCGAACGATATCAGTCGGCGGCGGAAGCTCTAGCTGATTTGAGAAAAATAGGCGATCGCACGCGAGCACGAATTCCCAAACTCACAATATACCGCGAAGAAGTCGATCGGCGCACTAGCAGTCGCGGTG
Organism: Tychonema litorale BBK16; assembly: GCF_021648855.1. Classification (GTDB taxonomy): domain Bacteria; phylum Cyanobacteriota; class Cyanobacteriia; order Cyanobacteriales; family Microcoleaceae; genus Microcoleus. The sequence goes on from NZ_JAKJHX010000043.1 coordinate 28,040, forward strand.
ACATTACCGTTGTCGGCCGGAGAATATTAGAAGAACTGTCCGTCAGTTTGGAATTGCTACCAGAAGAAGCAGAAGCAATCGAAGACGAAGTATTAAACCCTTACCGAAAATACAGGCAAAAAGGAGAGCGTTACGAACAAGCACTGCAAGAATCAATGCAGCAAGAATATCCGTTTTCTGTGGCAACTCGCGAAGAATTAAAACGGTTGCAACAAGTCTTAGGACTTACGGATGAAGATGCGACAAAAATAGAAGAATTAGTCGTTCCTAAATCTTTATTCTCAAAATTATACAAGGCAATCACCACAGTTTTAGAAGGACACCGCAAGTCTAATTCGCCAACACTCGAAAGCATTCCTCCACTCACCTTGCAGACCAGTCCAGCGACAAACCCACAGCTTAATTTGAACGGACACACTAACTTGCCGATCAAGAATATAGCAACAATTCCCCCGAAAGAACCTCGCAAATTCAATCCTTTTCTCGCCGGAGCTGCCATTGCTGCTATCTTAGCTGCAATCGGCGGAATTTATGGATATCTCAAATGGCAAGAACGACAGCAGCAAGTTGAAGCAGAATTGCAACAATTCAATCAAATTAACACTCTTTATCAAGCAAGCAATTATGACGGCTGCATCGGCGAAATCCCCAAAATTGCCAACACTTCCACCAGCTATGCTTCCGCTCAGAAATTACAGGAAGAATGCCAATCAGGGCTGCGCTGGAAAAATGCTAAAGTCAAAAAATTTGCTCAGCATTTAGATGCCGTTGGAGCTGTTGCTTTTAGTCCTGATGGCTTGATATTAGCCAGCGGTTCTAAGGACAAAACTATCCAACTTTGGGACTTAGCTACAGGTAAGTCAATCCGCACTTTTCCTGGAGATTCATCCACCATTTGGTCGCTTGCTTTTGACTCAGATGGCACGCGATTGGTTACTGGCACGGGTTTTTGGAGAGTGGCGCTGTGGGATTTACAAACGGGGCAATTGATTCGTAACCTAGATCATGCTGCTTCTGTTTGGTCTGTCGCTATGAGTCGCGATGGACAACTAATTGCTAGTGGTAGTGGAGACAAGACAACGAAGATTTGGAATGCTACTAATGGTAATTTAATTTACAATTTGCCTGACCATACAGATTTTGTTTATTCTGTGGCTTTTAGTCCTGATGGCAAAACTTTGGTTAGCGCTTCTAAGGATAAGAAAATTACAATTGTTGACGTGGCAACCGGGATGTTGATCAAGACTCTTGATGGTCATGCTGACGTAGTAAGGTCGGTGGCTATTAGCCCGGATGGAAAGACCCTAGTTAGCGGTGCTTACGATGAAACCATTAAAGTTTGGAATCTCGAAACTGGGGAGTTGATTCGCTCTCTTAGGGGACATTCTGATGATATTGTATCGGTGGCGGTGAGTCCGAATGGGGAATTTATTGCTAGCGGGAGTAAGGATAAAACTATTAAAATTTGGGATTTAGCTAGCGGAGAATTGCTGAATACTTTGACTGGACATTCTGATGAGGTTTATGTGGTGACTTTTAGCCCAGATGGTAAAATTATTGCCAGTGGATCTAAAGATAATACTATTAAGTTGTGGTTGAAGTAGTTAAAAGTATTACAAACTTGGGCGCAGTCCATAATGACGGTATCGCCAATAATCGCGTAAGATGCGATCGTGATCGAAGCAAAGTTCTGTGGGCATTTGCCAAGATTCAAATATTTCTAAATTTTTAGCATCGTCAGCGGCTTGGGGAATTCCGGTGGCGGAAGCTAAGAATACAATGCTGATTGTGTGTTGGCGGGGGTCGCGATTTGGGTCGGAATAAAGGTAGAATTGCTCGATTAATTCTACTTTTAAGCTGGTTTCTTCGAGAGCTTCGCGTTTTGCTGCTGTTTCTGCGGATTCTCCGCAATCCATGAATCCTCCGGGAATTGCCCAGCCGTAGGGAGGATTGCGACGTTCTATGAGGACGATCGGGCGGTGGGGGCGATCGACTAATTCGATGATAATATCAACTGTGGGCGTAGGGTTTTGATATGTCATTGTTTTGGGAATTGGGAATTGGGCATCGGGCATCGGGCATCGGGCATCGGGCATTGAACTGGTTCCCAGGCTCTGGCCTGGGAACCCATATCTAGAGGCTTTGCCTCGCTGCTCTTGGGACTTGGAGGAGGCAGAGCCTCCGGATCTGCGTCCCCAGGCCAGAGCCGGGGGACGAGTATTCTTCCTTCTTCCTTCTTTCTTCTTCCTTCTGAATTAGGCTAAACCGCGAACTGGTACGCGCTGGCCTTGCAAAATCTCTGTATAAAGCTTTTCTAACTCAGTAATATTTTGACTAAGAGTGTACCGCTCGATCGCCCTTTGTCGAGCTTTTTGACCAAGCATCTGTGACATTTCGGGGTGATCGCAAAACAGCGGTAGCAAGGTTTGCAACTGACTCCGTACCCGTTGAGTGTTCAAAACTATGCCCGCGCCTCCCTCCAAGGCTTCCCCATCAGCACCGGCATCAGTAGCTAAACAGGCCAAACCGGTGGCCATCGCTTCCAGCAGCGACAGTGATAATCCCTCTACCAAAGAAGGCAAAATAAATACGTCTGCGCCGCGCAAAATTTCGATGCGGCGTTCTTCGTCGGCGACGAATCCGAGCCACACAATGCCGTCATCTTCGCCGTAGGATAGTTGCAGCGAGGCGGCTAGGGGCCCGTTACCTACGATCGCCAATACATTGCCAGGGCCGAAATCACATTGTTTCCAGGCTTTGAGCAGGGACTCGACGTTTTTCTCTGGGGCAATGCGGCCTTGGTAAACAAAAATGCGATCGGCTTTTAATTCCGACTTCAAGCTAGAAGCTCCTGGAGAATACTTAACCGCGTCTACTCCGTTGGGAATCACGGCGACTCGCTCGAACGGCACTCCCAACTTCACCAATATATCCCGCTGAATCTGAGAAAAAACGATTGTTGAGTTGTAGTGAGCCAAAAATGGGGCGTACAGTTGATACATCAGGTGTTGGGTTCCTGATGTCAAATTCCGCAATTTGCGATCGAAGGGCGGGTGGAAAGTTGCTACCAGAGGTATATTCAATTCTTGGCAAATTTCCGGTAGCAGAAAGTCTAGAGGCGAAAGCGTCAGGGAAGCGTGGACTACATCCGGTTGCAGTCTCCGCAGGGATTTCATCAGCACTTTGCTGGATTTGAAAGTGGGGATTGTATAAATTTGTGACTTATAGAGACAGGGTAAAGAGACATCGTTGCAACTTGCGGGTGCGAGTGACTGAGCAAATGAGGTTGGAGCAATTCCTGTTCCCCATTTTCCATTGGCCATACTCCACGCGGCCTTGTTCCTGTCAAGTTCTGCCTCTTGGGCAAAATGCAAGAAACTGACCTGGTATCCCCGGTCTAAAAGTGCGTTGGTGACTTCCCTAGAATAAGTGACGTTACCGCAAAAAGGTGATTTTTTTCCCAGCCAAGCGATGTGCATTCAAGTAAATTTGAGTTTGTGATCAGAGTCGATCGACTGTGCTATTACCGGAAATATACCAGGTTAAGACACCCCCAACGATCGCTAACCCAGCCAAAGCCAAAAATACTGTCGGTAAACCCAGAAATGTTTCGGCGACTCCCGCCAAAGCCAAGGGTAAACTCAAGGCGATATTAGTGGCATTATTTTGGAGTCCAAAAACTTTTCCCCGCATTTCTTCTGGAGTTTCTGCTTGAATTGTTGTCTGCATGGGCACTCCAACTATCGCGGCAAATACACCCAACAGGGTAATGAAGAGTACGGATATCCACAAATTGTGTGTAAATACAGAAAGACCAATCAGAGCAACGGCCATGCCGATCGATCCGATTAAACTGAATTGGGAGTGAGAAAATTTGTTGCCCAGATAGCCGACAGTTGTGGCCCCAGCAGCCATCCCAACACCCACAGCAGCAAGCAAAAAACCAAACTGGGAAGCTCTCATACCTGGAAGTATTTCTGCTAGCCGCACCGCTAAAACTGCTAAGGCTGCAAAAATCGAAAACAGAATAATTAGTTGAATTAAAGCATTGCGGACTTTAGGTTGATCGTTGATGTAACGCAGTCCGTCTTTCAAATCTGCTAAGGGATGTGGCGGTTCGTGTTCTACCTCGTTTTTTTCGCCTGTGTTCATCGACAGCAACAATACTCCGGCGAGTGCGTAACTTCCTCCTACTACTAATTCTTTGCCAATACCGAGTCCGCCACCGAGGTTAGTGAATAGGGTGTCGGCTAAAGCTAGTAAGGGTTCTCCTACTGCAAAACCAATAATTACTGACCCCATCATGGTTGTGGTGTAGAGGGAGTTGGCCAATAGCAGGTGGCGGCGTTCTACCATCAGGGGAATGGCTGACTGTTCTGCTGGGGCAAAAAATTGAGTTAGGGTCGAAACTAGGAATGTCACCAACAGCAGCAAGCAGAATCCGAGGGGCAATTGACCTATTTCTAAGCCGTCAGAGAGCCATAGCAGCACGGGAAGGCTTAACACTAAACCTCCGCGCAGCAGGTTTGTGGCGACTAGCACTGCTTTTTTTGGCCACCTATCGACATAAACGCCGGCGGCGGCCCCGAATAGCACAGCGGGAATTGTAAAGGCGATCATGATTGCTGACACCCATCTGCTGATGGTTTGGTCGGCGGCTTGGAAGCGGTTGGCTACGAGGGCGATGGTCAGTACGAGATAAACTTTATCTGCTAGTTGGGAGAAAACTTGGCCACTCCACAATGCTAGAAAATTGCGGTTTTTGAGGATTGGCAGAAATCCTGTTTCTGCGTCGAGATTTTCCACAACTGCTTTGCCTTTGGTGGCGGCTGGTTCGGAGGTGGTTAGCTGGGGGGGTGTTTCTGCTGGTGGTTCGCCGTTGCCATTTACCCAGTTTGGTTCGGGAGTGGTGGGATATTTATCCATTTCTGGGTTTTGGCCATTGCTCCATTGTGGAGCGGAAACGGGATGAGAGTCACAGTCGGGAAAATTTTCTCGTTCTTCCATCTTGTGGTGAGTCACGGCTAAAACAGATATTTTCAAATCAGAATCGGAAAGTCGCATCATAGGATTGGGGAAGAGGGTCGCCTGGGATGGTGAAGATTCGGTGGAAGTTGAAATTTCAATTAAGGCTTTGACAGCCAACTTTAATAATTCTTGACTTTTGTTATTATCTAACGTTTCCTCTATTCAAAACTCAAAACTTTCTAAGTAAGCATCGATCGAGCTTCCCGATCGAATCACACAACCCAAATGATACTGTGCATATTGTCGCAAAATGTTTTCGACAGATATCCAAGCTGCTCGATCGCCAATTACCTCGTCTGCTAGTTCTGGACTACCTAACTGTTGCAGGGCATTTAGTTCCGTAGCATTAATCTGGAAATCTGTCAAGTGTCTGCTTGCAGATGTTTTGGGGGAACGGGAGGCGAAATTATAACCAGATCCGGTTGTTTGCGATCGTTCTATCTCTAACTTAACTAACTCGGACAAGCTGAAGGTTCCCCCCGAAGGTATGCTAAATCCTATTTGCCATTTAGGATCGGTGAAATTTGGGGTCAAGGGGTGTCTGGTGGCGCAGCAAACGTGGACTTGGGGTGCAACGCCGGCTAAGGCTAGCAGGTGAAAAATTCCCTGATCTAGGTGGGCCAAAAGTAAGGTCAGGGAGTCCGTGTCTGTGCGATCGGGCAAACGCTCTAAACGGCTCAGGTGTTCGCTCAGCAAGCAAAACAGTTCTTCTTGGGGCTCGTCGGAAAGGGCGCTGGCGATCGCCAATTCGGCTAAATATTGGGCCGATGCAAGTTTTCCCAGGTTGCGACTCAGCCCCGGATGTGATTGTACAGTTTCGGCTTGGGTAATTTTGTCGAGCGATCGACCTTTGGCAATTAGCAATTCGTTCACGACAAATAATTCGCTTCTACCGCCGATAGTCGATCGTGGCTTGCGTACACCCGGCGCTACGGCTCGAATTAACCCAAATTCCCGTGTTAAAACTGTCAACACGCGATCGGATTCCCCCAGTGGTGCACTCTTGAGATTAATGCCAGTGGCTTTGTAAGTTCTAATCATTTGACTATTAACTCTTGTCCAAATTATCGCGCTGACGGAGTAATTCAGGGCCGCGAGAAGTCCCCAAACGAGTTGCACCAGCTACTACCAAATCTAGAGCTTGTTCATGGGTACGAATTCCCCCAGCCGCTTTAATCCCAATCCGTCCCTTCGTCACTTCCTTCAACAATCGCACATCATCAACCTGCGCCGCGCCAAAAAAGCCAGTGTTAGTTTTGATATAAGCTACACCAGCTTCCATACAAATCTCAGCCGCTAATTGTTTCTCTGCATCGGAAAGCAGCGAACTTTCGATAATTGCTTTGATGGTGAGATTAGTTTCTTCGCAAATTTGAGCTAATTCTCGGTGGAATTCATCGATTCTTCCAGCTTTCAATAATCCTAAGTTAACGGACACATCTAACTCTACAGCTCCGTTATCTGCGGCTTCTAGAGCTTCGTAAAGTTTCACCGTTGAAGTCGAAGCACCAGTGGGAAAACCGATGACTGTGCAGACTTTGGGGCGTTTGTCGTGCAGTAACTCAACAGCCTGTCGGACGTAGGAGGGGTACACACAGACTGTGACAAAGCCAAATCTATCTGCTTGTTGACAAAAGTGTTCTACTTGCTCTGGCGTCGCTGTCGGATCGATCAGGCCGTAATCGATTAATGGAGCAATATCGATGTCTGGCTGGTTTGAACGCATTGTGGGTTTTTATCCGAAATAACTACTTACTTATTATGTAACGAATTTACCAATCCTTGACCGAAAGCAGCCAGGGCACAAGCCCCCGGATTCATCCATGAGGTCGCTCTTTTCAATTCTCAAATCTAAAATCGATCGACCTTACTACGGATTCGATCGAGTACAAATACTCAATTTGGTCTTCGTAAAAACTCTTACGGGAATTAGGTTGGCTATTTACACCGAGAAAATAAATTTTAGTATCTATCTTTAGATACATTTTTCATCTTTCTTTAGGTATACTTTGTTAAAAGGAGTTGCGGTAGAGCCTACGTCAGCTACGCTAGGGCAGAGCCTGGTAGTAAATACTGCTTTTATTCTTTTTTAGTAGTGCTTTAAAAACCTAACAGCCAAGCATGAATCATTTGGAACTCGAACAAGAAATTGGGAAGATGGCTAGGGCGATGATGACTCGCAATAGTCTAATTGGTAAAGATTTGATTGGGGATCTCAGAGGGCGGCTGCCTGTTGAAAGTATAGCGGCTGTGATGATTGTCAGTATTGAACGTTTAATTTGGTCGGACTGCGAATCTGTGGTTTGGAGTGTAAGTTATTTGATTCCTGCTGATTTAATGGAAGAAATTCGCCGAATTACTTCGCTGGTTGTTTGCAAGCGTTTGATGGGCAAAGGTTTTTTGCTGGGGAAAGATTTTAGTATTGATTCGCGAGGCAATTTGTTGTTGAGCGCTCAGGCTAAAACGGCGGTTGTTGTTGGTTAAATTATCACAGTTCTTGGCGTATAGTTGACAGCGAATTAATTCGCCACATCGTGTTTCCTCCCCACTTAAAAGATGGGATTTTTCAGACTCCCGAAATTAATTTATGAACTTAATTCAAAACTTGGAAGCTGCTTGGTATTATCATCTGGGTTCACGTCAGCTCGAAGCTAAAGACAATGATGCTGCACTTGCCAACTTTGACACAGCTCTGAACTTGCAACCAGGTCATTATAAGGCTTGGTTCGGGCAGGGCATGGCTTTGGGGAATTTAGAACGGCACGAGGAGGCACTCAGGAGTTTTGACGAGGCTTTGGGCTTACAGCCGAATGCGAGCTTTGGCTGGCACAATCGCGCGATCGCTTTAGGAAGGTTGGGCCGCTGCTTGGATGCTCTCAATAGTTTTGACAGGGCGATCGAGTTCAATCCCTATGCCGCCAGTATTTGGCACAACCGGGGACTTTTGCTAATTGATATGGGGCTTTACTACAAGGCGGTTTTGAGTTTCGATCGCTCTTTACATCTACAGCCGGATGCTCATTGGACGTGGTACAACCGGGGTAATGCTCTTTTGGAACTCAGGCTGTACTATCTGGCGCTCAACAGTTTTGACAGGGCGATCGAGTTCAACCCCGATGACGCAAAAGCTTGGTACAATCGGGGTCTAGCTGCGAACTCTATGAAGCTTTACAAACAGGCGATTGCTAGTTTTAATCGATCGCTGGCTTGTCAAACCAACTCTTTTGAAGCAGTTGGCGAGGGAAAGATTACTTTGTATAAATTAGTTGGTTTGAGTCAGAAGACTTCAAAATTCCCTCAGATATTTGAGTGTCAATCTCAGGATTATTTGATTTGGTACAATCGAGGGGTGGAATTGGGGAGTAATGGCAACCACTCGGAGGCAATTGCTTGCTACTCGAAGGTTTTGCAACTCCAACCTACTTTTGTTAGCGCTGTTTACAATCAAGCTTGCTGTTATGCGTTGCTGGGCTTTGCAGATTTGGCACTTGACAATTTGCAACGGGCTGTGGAGTTTATGCCTAATTTGTACCGAGAGCTCGCTTTAACTGACTCCGATTGGAGAGGGTTGAGGAAACAGCAACGTTTTGAAGCGTTGATCCAAGGTTGATTTTAATTGTCAAAGTATCTACAAAATGATATAATGCTTTGTCAATGTAGAGAAACTTTGATTGATGGCTTGATTGGTCTGTTGGCAACTACTAGAACTCGGTAAACTCCCGATTCTGGCAGTTGAGCGAAAGTTTGACCTTCCCCTTGATCTAGGAGTGTTCCTGACGGAGATTCGATCGCGACATCTATATTTTTGTTGCTAGCAGTGACTGTCATGGTTTGTCCCCGCTTGCCCTGAACTGTCAGGGGCTGGATTTGGTAGCCGGACATTTTCAGTTTAATTTTACCTTCTTTGTCGCCGAATGCTATGGGAATTGCCCGATCGGGCCGATAAGTCCACTTGGCGTTAAAGTCCCGTTCCAATACAAAACTACTTGTCTGTTCTTTGGGGGTAGCCCGCACCCGATAAATGCCAGACTCCGGCAACTTACCTACCCATTGATTATCTCTTTTTTCGATCACTCCCAAATTTTCGCCACTGGGACTATACAGTTCGGCGGTTAGGTGTCCAGCCCACAAAGAAAGTGTAAGTTCTCGCCCTTTGATACCTTCAAAAATATAAGTGGTAGATTTGTTAATGGTTTCCCGAATTTCCGAAGTTGCCATCGGCTTGATTGGTTCAATTTGTGGGGCGGTGGCAGTGGTGGTAGGTTTATTCAGGGTTTCTTGAATTTCCGAGGTTGCCATCCGATCAATTGTTTCAATTTTTGGGGCTACTGGGCTGGCAAATACTGTTTTTACCATCATCATTAGTAGCATTCCAGTCAGTAAAATTAGTTTTTTCATGTCGCTGTTCCCAAGGTAATGAGTTGTATATGGTTACTTATGCTCGCCTGTTGATACCTGATTGAAGGCTGCGATCGCGATCGGGCTACAGGAGTATTTCGGCAAATACAGCACTTTTCAGAGGTCGGTGAGATACATAGTTCTTGTATGGACACGTCACTGCCCATTGGTGTCAACTTAAGCCTGAAACCCTTGGTATCTCTCGCTTTTACCTG